>NZ_JBFYLB010000047.1:0-9428 GCF_041305605.1 Methanomethylovorans sp. | reverse complement strand
AGTTATAATGTATCGCGCACTATTCTAATCAGGTGCAAGATATATCATGACTGTTGTTGTATTTACCGAAAAGAACAAAGCTGCCTCACAGATCGCCAATATCCTTAGCGGAGGTAAGCCTGACAGAAAGCTTGTGGAAGGAGTGCCAGTCTATGTGTTTCGCAGGGATGGCCAGGAATGGCAGGTCATGGGTCTTTCCGGTCATATTATGGGTTATGATTTTCCACAGGAGCTGAACGACTGGAGATCTGTGGACCCTCGAAAATTGCTTGATACAGCACCCGTCAAAACAGTTACAAAAAAACCATTTGCTGATGCCATTTTCTCTCTTGCCAGAGAAGCCGATGGGATAATACTCGCCTGTGATTTTGACAGGGAAGGAGAGAATATCGGATTTGAAGCAAAGGAACTTGCAGCCAGGGTTTCCCGCGCCCCTGTGAAAAGAGCAAGGTTCTCTTCATTGTCTGATTCCGAGATCACCAAAGCTTTTGACGATCCCGTGGAGCCTGATACAGCTATGGCAATGTCTGCGGATGCCCGCCAGATCCTCGACCTTAAAATGGGCGCTGCTTTTACCCGATACCTGACCCTGGCCGTGAGGGAAAGAGCACGCACTAAGGATATCCTTTCCATCGGACCATGCCAGACCCCCACATGCGGTTTCGTATATGAAAGAGAAAAAAACATTAGAGATTTCAATCCCGAAGATTTCTGGAAGATCGAAGCACTTTTCCATGCAAAAAGTATGGATTTTAAAGGAGTGCACCGGGCAGGCAATATAAAAGATAAGGCAAAGGCAGCCGAGATATTCAAAAGGATAAAAGCATGCAATAGTGGGATAGTTACAAAGAAAAGTGTGACAGAAGTAAAGACAAATGCACCATATCCCCTCAACACTACCGAATTTCTCAAACGTGCATCCAAGTTCCTGAACATCAGCCCGGAATCTGCTCTGGAGATAGCTGAACAACTGTACCTGAACGGTTTTACAAGCTACCCAAGGACAGAGACAAATAAATATGCCGATGATTTTGATTTCAAGTCAAAAGTAATAGCCTTTACATCCACAGAATACAAAGAACCTGCACTTGCCATTCTTTCAGCCGGTGATATCACTGTGCGCAACGGTACAAAAGATGGGCATGACCATCCGCCCATCCATCCAATAAAAGCAGTTGCTGTGAAGGAAGTGGAGAAAGCTGTAAAGACCGAAGGGGCGGGTAAAGTATATGACCTGATAACCCGACATTTTCTTGCTAATCTAATGCCTGCGGCTCTATTCGAGAAGACGCATTTTGAAATCACAGTGCAGAACGAGTTGTTCGACTCTTCCGGATCGGTAATGAAAAGCGAAGGTTGGATGGTAGTGTACCCCTTTGAGACAAAGAATGACAAGTTCCTGCCCGAGATCCAAGAAAAAGAAGAAGTTAAGGTGAAAAAACTGGATAACATAGCTTCCAGGACCGCTCCTCCAAAACATCTTACTGAAGCCGAACTGTTAACCCTGATGGATAAGCATGGCATCGGTACTAAGGCGACGGCTCCTTCGCATATAGAAACAAACAAGAAGCGTGGTTATTTTGAGACGAAAGGCAAGACCATAATTATTCAGGAAACCGGTTTCAGCCTTATGGACGCTCTTAGCACATCGGTACCTATTGTAGTGAAGCCGGAAATAAGGGCACGCATAGAATCCCTTGTGCAGGAAGTGGAGGAGGGCAGCAAAAACTTGGAAGTTGCGGTTACCGAGGGAACTGAGCTTATAAAAATGATGTATTCACAACTTACCGAAAACCGTGATTCCATCGTATCCCGGCTTGCAGGCTCTATTAATGATGAAGCTGCCACGGAGGACAAGAAGAATTACATTGGCAAATGTCCGGATTGCGGGCATGTGCTACGCATAATAAGCACTGATAAGGGACGTTTTGTAGGGTGTACAGGATATCCGCAATGCAGGAACACTTACCCTTTGCCCAGGGAAGGTGCTCTTTCCGTACTTCGCTCAAAAGAATGCCCCAAAGAGGGAATTGCGGTCATAAAAGTAGCAAACAAGTATTGCTGGGCAGTGGGTGTGGGACCTTGCTTTGCATGTGACAGGGCAAAGGAATGTTTTCCCCCTGAAGTCGTGGGTCCGTGTCCTATATGTGACGGAGAGATGTGTCTTGTCACCACGAAGGATTCACGTTTTCTGGGTTGCAGTAAAAGATGTGGCCGTACCCAGTCCCTGCCTCAGGAAGGCAGGCTTACGATACTTGAGCGTAGGTGTGAGGTGTGCGGATGGAAAATGATACGCATAAAGGAAAAAGACAAGGATGCCAGTGAGATCTGTGTCAACCGTAGCTGCGGAAAAATTCAAGGCAAAAAAAGGTCTTCAAATTGAATTGATTTTATTCTAAATCAATTATCCTTGATTAGTCGCATTGCGAACAAATCTTTAAATACAATAAGTACATAGGTAAGATTTAGAGATGAAGGCCATATCAGGATAACCTTCTACTACCTTACAGGTGTCTAAATCCAAAATATATCCTTAAACCTCCTTAATTCCGGTTCGCGCCTTCGTCTCTACCTCCATTGATCACCATAAAGCTCTTCAAAGGCTATTTCTTTAAGTTCTTTTCTTGAAGACGTTGTTTTGTTCCTGTCGGGATATCCTATGGCCAGTGCAGCCATGAGTTCAAGAGATTCTGGCGCTTCTAAAATCAAATTCACTTGTTCTTTATTATTAAGTATCTCTCCGAGCCAGACAGCCCCCAGTCCGAGTTCACAACAGGCAAGCAGCATGTTCTGTATGGCTGCACCTATGGCTTGCGCATCTTTTGTAGGATCATACATTGTGGAGGTATCCAGAAAAACAGCTATGATGACACTTGCACCCTTCACAATAGCTGAATAGCGTGTGCAACTGGCTAATTTGCTTATCGTGTCCCCTTTCTGTACCACTATGAATTTCCAAGGCTGGTTGTTAAGGCCCGATGGTGCCCAGCGTGCAGCCTCAAGGATCATTGTAATGTCCGATCTTGCCACAGGCTCAGATGTATAGCTGCGGATGCTTCTTCTTGATAGAATGGTCTCTATAGTACCCTGCATTTATGTCACTCCAAAAAAAGTGACGTGTTCTCGTATATAAAACACGTCTTTGTAATGTAAATTCAATCGTAAGATTGTAGAAAGTTTACTTTTCATTAAGGCCACTGTTAAGCCAGGGCATCATTGCACGCAGCCTGCGGCCCACCTCTTCCACGGGGTGTTCCCGGTCCTGGCGCTCCATGGCTGTGAGCACGGGCCTGTTAGCCTTGCCTTCAAGCACGAACTCCCTTGCAAACTGCCCGTTCTGGATACGCTCCAGAGCTTCATACATAGCTTCCCGGGACAATTCATTAATGACCTTGGGCCCAACGGTCATACCACCGTATTCTGCGGTATTGGATACGGAATACCACATTTTCTCCAGACCACCTTCGTGAATGAGGTCTACGATGAGCTTCAGTTCATGAGTTGTCTCAAAATATGCGATCTCTGGCTGGTAACCGGCTTCGATGAGCACTTCAAAGGCAGTCTTGATAAGAGAAGCCACGCCACCACACAGGTCTACCTGCTCTCCGAACAGGTCAGTCTCTGTTTCCTCACGGAAAGTTGTCTCAAATACTCCTGCCCGTGTGCAACCTACACCTTTTGCATGTGCCAGAGCTAACTGTTTTGCCATGCCGGTAGCGTCCTGATAGACTGCAATAAGACCCGGAACGCCATGGCCCTCTTTGTAGGTTCTGCGTACAAGGTGCCCGGGGCTTTTTGGCGCGACCATGTACACATCGATCTCCTTCTTGGGCACTATCTGATTGTAATGGATGTTAAAACCGTGGGAGAAAACAACAGCATTGCCAGGCTCAAGTCCGGGTTCTATGTCTTCATAATATACCTGAGACTGCGTTTCATCAGGCAGGAGGATCTGTATCACATCAGCTACTTTTGCTGCTTCTTTGACAGTCATGACCTTAAGACCATCCTCTTCTGCCTGCTGCCAGCGCTTGCTGCCCTTACGCAGACCTACGATCACCTCAAGTCCGGAATCATGCAAATTCTGGGCCTGAGCATGTCCCTGACTTCCATACCCCATCACTGCTATCTTCTTGCCTTTCAAAAGATTGAGATCTGCATCCTTATCATAGTACATATTTGCCATTTGAATTACCTCTCAGGTTTAGTTCTATACGCTCTTCGGGCCTCTGCGCAGGGCAATTTTGCCGGTACGCACCAGTTCCTTGATCCCGAAGGGCTTAAGCAACTGTTCTATTGCCTTGATCTTGTTCTCGTCACCTGTCACCTCTATCACCATGGACTTGCTGGCAACATCGATGATCTTTGCCCTGAAGATGTCTGCTATCTGCATGATCTCAGAACGGTTGTTCACATCTGCATTGACCTTAATAAGGGCAAGCTCCCTTTCCACGGTGTCCTCAGACCCAAGGTCCGTTACCCGGATGACATCGATCAATTTATTAAGCTGTTTGGTGACCTGTTCCAGTACAAGGTCATCACCACGTACGACAATGGTCATACGGGATATCGTGGGATCCTCAGTGACTCCCACTGCCAGGCTGTCTATGTTGTAGCCTCTGCGGGCAAACAAACCAGCAACCCGTGAGAGCACACCGTATCTGTTCTCCACCAGGACTGCAAGTGTATGTTTCATTCTTTCCTCTCCAGATCCATTATCTCGTTTATAGCTGCTCCTGCTGGCACCATGGGCGATACGTTCTCTTCACACTCTATCCAGAAGTCTATCAGTGTAGGCCTTCCGGAAGCTATTGCCTGCTCGATGGCAGGTCTTACCTCAGAAGGCTGTTTAACGCGCAGTCCAAGTGCTCCGTAGGCTTCTGCAAGCTTTACGAAATCAACACTGTCCCTTATACAGGTATAAGAGTATCTTTTATCGAAGAAGAGCTCCTGCCACTGCCTGACCATGCCCAGATAACCATTATTGAATATAGCGATTATCACAGGAATGTTCTCCTGTACGACAGTTGCCAGCTCCTGCGAACTCATCTGGAATGAACCATCACCCGAGATATCAAAGACCACTCTGTCGGGCTTGGCCATTTTGACCCCAATGGCTGCCGGAAAACCAAATCCCATGGTACCCAGCCCTCCGGAAGATATGAATGTGCGGGGCTCACTGAACCTGAAATATTGAGCTGCCCACATCTGGTGCTGGCCGACCTCAGTAACTATAATGGCATCCTTGCAGGCATCGTGGATCTGTTCGATGATATACTGGGGTTTGATATTACCACTGCCCCCGATATAATGCAGGGGATATGACCTCTTCCAGTGTGCTATCTTTTTCAGCCATTCTTCGGTAGAAGCCGTGTCAACATATTTGAGCAGGTCTTCAAGTACCTTTTTTGCGTTACCTACGATAGGAATGTCTACACGCACGTTCTTGGATATCTCTGCCGGATCTACGTCTATATGTATGATCTTAGCATTGGTTGCAAAGGATTTTATTTTACCTGTAACCCTGTCATCGAACCTTGCACCGACAGCAATAATGAGATCTGACTCCTGTATCGCATAATTGGCATATTTGGTACCATGCATACCCAGCATACCCAGGAACAACGGATGGTCCACAGGGAAAGCACCCATTGCAGTAAGAGTAGTAGTTACAGGAGCCTGCACTTTTTCAGCAAGTGCCTGCAGATACTCGCTGGCATTAGCACTAATAACTCCGCCACCTGCGTAGATAACAGGTTTGGAAGATCTGGATATCTCTTCAGCAGCCTTCTTTATCTGCTGGATATTACCTTCATAAGTTGGATTGTAACTGCGCAGTTTCACTGTTTCAGGATAATGGAAATCGATCAGCTCTGTGGTGAGGTCCTTGGGGATATCGATGAGCACGGGCCCTGGCCTGCCGGTGGATGCGATGTGGAACGCTTCCTTCATGATCCTCGGAATATCTTTAGCATCCTGCAGAAGGTAATTGTGCTTTGTTATAGGCAAGGTTATACCTGTGATGTTGGCTTCCTGGAAGGCATCATTCCCTATCATGGATAGTGGCACCTGGCCGGTAAGAGCTACAATGGGTATGGAGTCCATGTAGGCTGTGGCTATACCTGTTACCAGGTTCGTTGCTCCTGGACCTGATGTGGCTAAGCATACGCCTACCTTACCTGTTGCCCTTGCATATCCATCTGCGGCGTGGGCAGCCGACTGTTCATGGCGTACAAGCACATGGCGTATCTTAGAGTCATAAAGTGCATCATAAATAGGAAGCACCTGGCCTCCGGGATATCCGAATATCGTATCTACGCCTTCCCTATACAGACACTCGATGATGGCCCTTGCACCTGTCATCTTCTCTGTTCGTTCTGTCATTAGATCACTCTGCTGGTCATGAATTACTATTTTAGATTATATTTATGTTTGTTACACATCTTCTATTGTACTATGTGGTTCCGTCTGTATCAGCCGATTGATACCGTTAAGCATCGCTTCCACAGAAGCCATGATAATATCAGTACGTGTGCCTCTGGAGGTTATCATTTTTCCGTCCTTTGAGAGTTTCACCAGTACTTCCACAAGGGCGTCAGTGCCTCCTGTAATGGCATCCACATGGTATTCCTCTAGCTGTATATCGCCTACTCCGGCCACTGCTTTCTTTATACACTGAATGGTCGCATCCACAGGGCCATCACCTATACCTGCCTGGACCACTTCCTCGCCATCAACTTTCAGTTTGACCGAAGCCGTAGGTGTTACCCTGTTCCCGGATACTACGGTGAAATCTTCAAGTTTGACCCTGGAATTGCACTGGATATTCAGTACGGTCTCAGCGATGGATTGCAGATCAGCATCCGTAACGTGCTTACCGAAATCACCCAGCTCTTTTACCCTTTTGAGGATCTCGTTAAGATGTGCATCCTGGACATCATATCCCATCTCTTTTATGGCTAGGGATACGGAACTTTTGCCTGCATGCTTACCCATTACGATCTTACGCTCACGCCCGAGTATTTCCGGTCTGATCGGTTCATAGGTGGACGTATCTGCCAAAAGACCGTGTACATGGATACCTGCTTCGTGAGAGAAAGCGTTGCCTCCTACAAGGGATTTATTCGGAGCTACGGGTATGCCAGTAAGGCGGCTTACCAGCCTTGAGGTCTTGAAAAGTTCAGTTGTCTTGATACCTGTATCGTACTTATACAACCATTCAAGGATCATTACGACTTCTTCAAGGGATGTATTGCCTGCTCTTTCCCCTATACCGTTAATGGTCACATGTGCCTGTTTAGCACCTGCTCTGAGTGCAGCCACCGTATTTGCAGTACCCAGACCAAAATCATCGTGGCAGTGTATGCTCACAGGTGCCTTTACGGATGCGGTCAGATCCTTGAATATTGCCTCTGTCTTCTCGGGTACCAGCATGCCTACCGTGTCACAGAAACAAAGTCTCTCTGCACCAGCCTCGATACCTGCCTGATAGATAGACTTCAGGAATCCCATATCTGCCCTGGAAGCATCCTCTCCGCTAAGCTCCACTATAAGCCCATGTTCTTTGGCATATTCTGTGGTCTCGATCGCCATCTGCCTTACTGTTTCTCTGTCCTTCTTGAGCTTGACACTAATATGTAGGTCTGATACAGGAGCTACAAGGTGAATGGAGTCCACATCACATGCAAGTGCATAGTCAATATCGGGTTGCATGATCCTGCAATAGCTGCAGATATCTGCATCTAAACCTTCAGCTGCAATTGCGCGGATGGCTTCTCTCTCTCCTTCGGAGGTAATGGCTGAACCGGCCTCGATAATATGCACGCCAAGCTCATCGAGCTTGCGGGCAATGGCAAGTTTGTCCTCTTTAGTGAGTGCCACGCCGGGCGTCTGTTCACCATCTCTTAGAGTTGTGTCCAAAAACCGGATGTTTTCCAATAATACGACCCCTCACAGGTATTTGTCTGCCGGGCATTGCCAACAGCACCTACACCGATATCTCTATACTATATATGCATATCGATGTATCTATCACGATTGTTCACATGTGGAAAGGAAAGAAACAGGCTAACAGAAAATAGAAAAGCTGTGCCTGAGATGCAGGCATCAGAAGTACTTATCAATGGTTTCTATTGAGCTTACCAGCAAGTCCACACATGCCTTCACATCAGCTGTGTCCACCACTTCCACGGGGGAGTGGATGTAACGGGTAACTACGCTTATGACACTGGAAGGAATACCTGCCCTTGTAAGGTGTATGGCAGTGGCATCAGTGGTACCGCCATCGCCTACCTCAAGCTGGAAGGGAATGTTCTTTGAGTTAGCGGTTTCTTTTAACCATTTGACTACCTGGGGAGAAGCAATAAGACCACGTCCGGAGGCATCTGCAACTGTGATGACACCGCCTTTACCCTGTTCTACTGCAGCATCCTTCTTATCGATGCCCGGATGATCGCCTGCCACAGTGGTATCCACTGCAAGGGCTATATCCGGGTCCAGGCTGAAGGCTGACGTACGGGCACCTTTGAGACCTACCTCTTCCTGCACGGTCCCCACGGCATATACGGTTGCTTTTATGTTTTTGCCTGCAAGTTGCCGCATTACTTCCAGAAGTATGGCACAACCCGCACGGTTGTCAAAAGCTTTGCCTGTGATCTTGCCGTTTGCAAGGGCCACTACTTCCCTGTCCATGGAAACTGGTGTTCCCACGGTAATTCCCATCTTTTCGGCATCTTCACAGCTTGTGGCGCCCACGTCGATGAACATATCCTCGGACTTTACAGGTCTTTTCCTGTCCTCCTCTTTCATCACGTGGGGAGGCTTGCAGCCGATAACTCCGGGAATTGGACCTTTGCTGGTATGTACTACAACTCTCTGGCTATGTAGTGTCGGGTCGAACCAGCCACCGATCTTCACGAACTTCAGGAAACCCTTATCATCAATGTATTGCACCATCAGACCGATCTCATCCATATGAGTGGCAATCATTATCGATGGCCCGCTTCCTTTTTTAGTGGCTATGAGATTGCCCATCTTATCAGTGGTCACCTCGTCCACATAAGGCTTAAGTCCTGCCTCCATTATGGCGCGGATACTGTCCTCATGGCCGGATATGCCATGTGCATTGGATAGCTTCTTCAAAGAATCGATTAGTTGTTCCATATGGATCCTCTTTATTGGAATTAGTGCAGGATAATAGGAACTGCTGATATAAAGATATAGATGTGAAATATAAAGAGAAAAAGAAAAAAACATTTTAAGGATAAACTAGAAGCTTACCCCTTCCTACGCATGAACAAGAATGCCAGAACAAGGATCACAGCCATAGAGTGCAACGGTTAGAAAAACTATGATTCCGGTTAGGTGTTGCAATAGATACACTGCCAAGTTTTGTCTCAAGTACCATTACAATATCTTTAGAGGATTCT
>NZ_JBFYLB010000046.1:0-5688 GCF_041305605.1 Methanomethylovorans sp. | reverse complement strand
AGACCCTCTACATCTAGTTCACTATATGACTTTTCAGACCCTGGTGGACTGCAATCACCTCCAGTTAAAACGATTAAGTTAATTGATGGTCGGAAGAAGGTATAGACTCCGCCAAAAGATGAAGATGCTGATTTCTGCATATTCATGTTACTTACTCGCCTGCCAACTTGCACTTTGCTCTTGACTATTGAGAGGGTGGAAATTTTAAAAATATGCTTCAGTGCAGCTTCTTGAGACACGGCAAGACCTTGTGAGAGGTACACTGCACCAAATAGGGTTTCAAATACCTGCATTCACAGTTGTGTTGTCGAGTTCGAAAGTCATATCTACTGAAAAATAAGACTAAATTTGGAAGCAAGTTCAAAAAAGGTATGTGAAAAAGGTTTTATGTCCGGGTGTCTACTTCATCCACCAGACGATCTATTTCCTCAAGGTGATATTCTATTACTCCAAGAGAGCCTGTGATATATTCATAATCGACTATATTAGGACGGTTACCAGACATTTTAACCTTCTATGTGTATTCCAGAATGTTGAATGCGCCCGTGGCGAAGACATAGTTCCCGGGTTAAGGTGTACGTACCTCCCAAATCAATCTGGGGGCTATCAGGGACAGGGAAAATAGTTCTCACATTATGCTCTTTCCAAAGGTCTATATCAAGTGGGAATGCATTGCCAGAAGAATGTTTCTGATAGGAAAGCACGTATTTTCTGATGATGTCATATGTTCCTAGTTTGGTTGCATTTTTGTCAAATACAGCAAAATAAAGAATTTGTATTATTTTTGACTGTCAATGTTGGCTCATAAAGTAGATAATGCTGAAAATGCTAAATTCGTTATGGGGTTACACATATGGATAAGGTCGAAATAGGTGAATTAAGCATTGGATTCGAACGAAAGGGAGAAGGGTCACCCCTTATGCTGCTCCACGGTGGTCTTAGCGACAGCCGGATGTGGCGTAGGCAGCTTGATGAGCTGTCCGACGAATTCACAGTGGTGGCTTGGGATGCACCCGGGTGCGGTCGCTCAGCAGATCCACCGGAGACCTTCCGTTTGCCTGATTTTGCAGACTGCCTTGCTGCATTTATAGAGGAAATCGGTTTAGTAAAGCCTCATGTTCTCGGTCTATCATTCGGTGCCGGACTTGCACTTGAGTTCTACCATCAATATCCTGCCATCCCGAGGTCTCTCATACTGGCTTCGGCTTATGCCGGGTGGGCGGGATCACTTCCGCCGGATGTCGTAGAACAACGCTTGCTGCAGGGGCTTCAGCAATCCGAATTGCCGCCCGAGCAGGTCGTTAAGATGTGGATTCCAACACTCTTCGTTAAATCTGTATCGACCAAGGTAATTGAGGAGACAGCGACAATCATGTCCGAATTCCATCCAGCCGGGATGAGAACTATGCTGCTCGCCTTCGCTGAGGCTGATCTTCGCGATATGCTTCCAACCATTAAAGTACCTACACTGCTGCTGTACGGCGGAGCCGACCAGCGTTCTCCTCTGGACGTTGCAGAGAACCTGCACACCAAGATTCCAACATCAAGGCTTGCAATTGTACCTGGCGTCGGCCATGAGATCAGCCTCGAGGCACCAGAGATATTCAATGCCGAGGTGCGCAGCTTTCTTCGAATGGATCAGAAATAATTGGATACCTCAATTGATTAGAATTTTGAACATCAAGGAATCCTTTACAATAATAAAAATGGAGTAAAAGGGAAATGCGGTCACACACCAGCAGCGAGTAATTAGTTGTTCTTGACAAGGAATGAAACAAAATCCGGACCCAGTCGGGTCTCTCTTGTCAACTTTTCAATAATATCCTTTTCCTGCATCTTATCTGTACGCCATTGTTTCAGGCGGTCGAATACCTCTTGAGGGATCTCATAATACTCGTTGATGTCCTTACGATGTCCCCAAACATCGCCTTCTATCAGTTCTATACCTTGCATTTTAAGGTACATCTTTGTAGAGCGGGATACTGTTCTCATATAAGAGCTCGGAATGTGAAGTGCCTTAACCTCTGGACACCTTATTACAAGTGAGAAGATGTCTTGGTTTGAGGGTCTGAATGCAAGATGGACTATCTTTTCATTCGGGTTTAACGTGTTTATCTCGTCTCTGGAACTGACAACTCTTATTTTCATATCTCATGCCTCTTCAAAATACTGTTTTTAACACATGAAGGATTTGCCATCAGTATAACTTTGTATAATGTCAATTCTATTTAAAGTTTGTTAAATAGTACAGAGCTCATAATGATAACAATCATAAGAATCAATAGCAGCAAAGACATTAAATAGTCAATTGGAAATGATTACAATGCCTAATGAAACCATCAGGCAAACACAGAAAAATGCACAAATGCGTCAGCCCGTCAAATCCATCCTGACGGGCATCTCTCCTAATCATATCTTCAAATACCTGCTTATAGGCCCTGTAGAAATCCTCGATTTTCAAGGAACAAATAGAATTGAAACTTTACTCAAATATGTTTCTGGGTAACGTTAAAATATGGGCACTCCAGGCAAGTGAGATTGATTTTAATCTCTTTTCTACAGAGCCCTAAAATGGAAATATTAAAAAGAAAAGAACAGGGTCGTAATCCCTGTACTAAAAATTTATACTAACTGAGACAGTTCTTCAGTCTCATAGTCGGAGAGTACATTTCTCAGGTCCAGCAGGATGAGCAAACGATCATCAAGCTTTCCAACTCCCTGGATATAGTTGGAGGACACTCCAGATGCTATGATGTCTGGGGCAGGGTCTACACTGGTACTGGGAATACGCAGCACTTCACTGACTGAATCCACCATCATGCCTATTACCTGATTTTCCAGCTCCACAACGATAACTTTATAGTCATCGTTCTTTTCAGAAGATAAGATGTTGAACTTCTTCCCGAGACTGATCACAACTATGATCCTTCCCCTCAGATTTATGATACCTGCCACATATTCAGGAGCCTGGGGTATGGTGGTTATTGTAGGCATCTTTATGATCTCCTGCACTGCCATGATATCTACACCAAATTCCTCACCTCCCAGCTGGAAGATCACTAGCTGCAGCAGGTCACTGTCGGCATGTTGAACCTTTTGAGTTTTTTGCATGAGAGCGTTCATTAATGATCCCTCCATTTTCAGATATGTATAGATCGGGAGCTACCGGACCTACAAAATGTTTGGTTCTTTTGCGTGGGTCCACTTGATTTTCTTTGAGCCGCCTGGCCGGAAAGCTCTTCTCCCTTCCTTGAACCATCTTTAGCTTCTGAATTGATGTTATTGTCCAGGATGAACTTCTTCACCACAGATGTCATATTATCTGCCAGTGATGCAAGTTTTTCTGCAGATTTCGCAAGCTCCTGCATACCAGCGGTCTGCTCCTCCACTGCCGCTGATGCTTCCTGGGTGCCAGCTGCCGATTCTTCTGAAATCGTAGACACTTCTTCCATAGAGGCAGTGATCTCCTGGATAGATGCTGATTGTTCCTGTGCCGCTGCAGCGATGTCCTGGACCATCATAGCTATCTGGTTTCCTCCCTCCACAACTTTTGACATACTTTCGGTGGCTTCGTTCATAGCAGCAGTACCTTTTGAAACCTCTTCGGAGCTTCTGTCAATGGAAGTTACTGCATTTCTTGTGCCCTCCTGTATGTCGTGGATAAGGCCTGAGATTTGTTTGGCAGCGTTACCTGAATCTTCTGCCAGCTTCCTGACCTCATCGGCAACTACTGCAAAACCTCGTCCATGCTCGCCTGCCCTGGCTGCTTCTATAGCGGCGTTTAGGGCAAGCAGGTTTGTCTGGTCGGCAATGCTTGTTATCAGGCTCACTATTTCACTTATCTGGCTTGACTTCTTATCAAGCTGCTTAATCACATTTCCGGCTTCAGCTTCGGCTTTTTGTATGTCAGCCATTTTCACTATTAGTTCCCCGGCTGACTTGCTCATAACCTTGATCATTTCATTGGATTGAGCTGCAGTTTCTGCGGCTTTCTGTGAATTGGATGCAACCTCTTGAACTGTCTTGGTCATATCTATCATTGCCCTGGAAACATCAGAAGATTTTGCTGCCTGGTCCTGAGCACCTTTTGATATCTCACCCACGGTTTCAGCTATCTGATTTGATGCAGCAGTCATTTCTTCACTGGAAGCTGACATGGATTCTGCTGTGATAGCTACATTACTTGCACCCTCATTTACAAGTGAAACTATGGAATTCAGAGAACGCCTGCTTTCCTCTATACCTTCAGTGATGCATCTGAAATCACCAATACCTTCGACTTCCACTCCGCGTGACAGGTTGTTGTTAGAAATGGCATTCATTACTTCACTGGCATCACTTATCAGAGCTTGTATACTATCTCCAAACTGGTTTAAAGTATCAGCGAGTTTCTTGAAATCACCCTGCACGTCGATGTCCATCCTTGCAGACAGATCACCTTCTGCATAGGAATCAACTACTTTTGCGGCAACATTAAGAGGTTCTATAACTGCATCCAGTGTCTGGTTGACTCCTTCCACTACTTTGCGGAATTCACCTTTATGCTTTGAGGCATCGGCTCTTGTGGCCAGCTTGCCGTCCACTGCTGCATGTGACAGCATAAGCGAATCATCGACAAGCATCTGTATGTTCTCCATCATTCTGATGTATGATGGGAGCAGCTGGTCATTGGCCGAGAGCCTGCCTATCTTCTTATACTGTTCAAGTTCATGGAGGTCACCGGCTGCCACATTGATAAATGCATTCTGTACGTTGATTATCTTCTGTCTTATCTCATTGGTGGCTTTTGCAACGTCTGCATATATACCCTGGTAGTTGCCTTCAACTTTCTGCGTACAATCATTTACCGCCAGAGTTTGCATGATCCTATTGCTTTCCACAAGACCGCCCAAGCCATCGATACATGCATTGAGATTATTTTTGATCTCGTTGAAGTCACCTTTGTATTCATCTGTGATCTTCTGCGGGATCTCTCCCTTCGAAATACGGGCTACATAATCAGCGGCAACATTTAGTGGATCCACAAGTGCATCCATTGAATAGTTGACCGCATTGACAGCTTCTTCGAATTTACCCTTGAACCTGGTGACATCAACCCTGTGATCTAGTCTGCCTTCTTCAGTAGCCTTGCCCAATGCAAGGAATTCTTCCGTCAGGCCCAGGACGTTTTCCATCAATCTGATTGTGTTTGGCAGCAACTCATCGTTAGCAGATCTTTTACCTGCTTTCTTATAGCGCTCAAGGTCACTAAAATCACCTCTTGCCATGTACTCAAAAGTACGGGTGATGTTCGTGAGGCGAGCACGTACTTCATTCACAGCAGCTGCATTCTCTGCAAAAGCACCCTGATATTTGCTTTCTATACCGCATGTAAGATCGTTAGTGGCCATTTTCTTGAGCACTTCGTTGCTTTCCTGCAGAGGCCCTGAAACGGCATCAAGTGTTTGGTTCAAGGATGAGATGATTGCCTTATATTTTCCCTCATGTTTTGATTCATCTGCACGTACCTTTAGGTCGCCTGCGATTCCAGCCTGCGCTATTTTATTTGTATCCTCAAGGAGGCCATTGATCGCAGCTACACAGCTATTGAGGCTGTCCTTCATTTCTCCGTAAGATCCATTGTATTCTTTTGTAATAGCGGGTGGTATGTCCCCGTGGGAGATTTTGTTCATATATTTCATTGCTGCC
>NZ_JBFYLB010000045.1:0-24426 GCF_041305605.1 Methanomethylovorans sp. | reverse complement strand
GTGGACATGCTCAACTGGCTGCTTGCTCCACATTTGCATTATGAGACAATGGATGAGTCAGCAGTTTATCAGGCAGTGCAGGGTTTCATGTTCCAGATGAACCAGTCTAACAGGATAGGGGCGCAGAGCGCTTTTACCAATATCGGCCTTAGATTGCAATGCCCTCCTGCATTGAGGGACGAAAGAGTTGTATACGGAGGTAAAACACTCGATGCAACATATACTGAATTCGAAGACGAGGCACGGCAGATCTACAGTGCTTTCATGCGAGTTTCGGCAGATGGTGATTCCACCGGTGCTCCCTTCACATTCCCTCTCATAACCACGGCCATCACCAAGGACCATGATTTCAATGATCCCCTGTGGATAGAGACCATGCAGGCCACTTCAGCTACCGGTGCTCCTTATTTCCTGAACCTTGCAGCTCCTTATCTGGAAGAAGATACGGTGCATGCCATGTGCTGCAGGTTGCTGAGCCGGCATGCAGGAGGTATATGGACAGCAGGTGGTATGGGAACGGGTTCCAATAAGGTAATAACCATCAACCTGCCAGGAGTGGCTCTCAGGTCTACTGATGAGGATGATTTTATTGTACAGCTTGACAATGCAATTGCTGTGGCGCGGCAGGCATTGCTGGAAGGACAGGAGATCATCAGAAGATCACTTTATGAATGGAAGCTCCTTCCCTGGCTGCTCAATAAGACAACTGATGGAGTGCCGTATTTCGACTTTGAGAAGCGTCATCTCACATTCGGTGTGGTTGGTCTGAACGAATGCCTTTTGAACCTTACAGGAGAAGGTATTGACAAAAAGACCGGAACAGGCATAAAAATAATTGCTCATATACTTAAGTGGATAGAGGAGTTTTCCCGAGGGGATGGCATAGAATATACTCTTGAGCAGACTCCTGCAGAAAGCACTGCACATCGGCTTGCCATGCTCGATAGAAATAATTTTGGGGAAAAAGCTAAGGTGCAGGGTATTGAAGGAGCATACTACTATACCAATTCCACTCACTTGCCTTATAATGCAGGTATGTCTCTCATAGACAGGATCAATATCGAGGCAGAGTTTCATCCATTCTTTACCGGGGGCACGATCTGTCATATCTGGATGGGTGAAAGTTATCCCGACCCGGCAGGTCTCAATGAATTTGTTAGGAAACTTTCAGGGACAAAACTTGCTTATTTCTGTTTCTCCCCTGATTTTTCCATCTGTGATAAGGGGCATACTTCCAGAGGTGTAAATGAAATATGCCCACTGTGCTCAAGTCCGGTCAATGATCACATATCCAGGGTAACTGGTTATTATGGTCATGTGAATCAGTGGAATCCAGGCAAAAAAGCGGAATACATCCAAAGGCACAGGTATAGGATACAGTGCTAGAAAAACGCTAAATACAGACCTGCATATTATATTGCATGGACCCTAAGATAGCAAAGGCACTTGATTGGATCGAGATGCAACAGCCAGATTCCATCAAGGAGGTCTCCCGACTGGTCTGGGCTCGCGGGGCATGGAAACTGTCCAGCCGGCATACTGCTCGTCTTATAAAACTTAAAGGCAACCCACCCTGGGGCGGGGATGCAAGGGAAACTGCAAGAGTAGTTTCTTCTCTTTCTCAAATGGGTCTGATCTTCCCGGATGTGAAGCAATGGCTTCTTTCACAAAAAAGGGAAGGCTCCTGGAACGGCAATGTGTACGATACTACATATTCCCTCATAGCCCTGGCAGATATGGATGTCCACGATCCTGAAGGATGTAGGTGGTTATCTGATAACTACGGGCCACAGTGGGAACACGTAGGAACCACTGCCCTGATAATTACAGCTTTGGTAAAACAGGGTGCTACCCAGGATGAATATCGTGACCTTATAGATGAGAGAGCACGCTGGTTGCTTGAAAAGCGCGAATCGGATGGCGGCTGGAAGAACATCGCAACCAGTAATATAGTCATGCAGCCTCTTTTAATGCTGGGCTTCAGGGAAGAACTTGAGATTTCTATGGAATGGCTCATGAAAAAACAGAGCTCTGCAGGTTTCTGGGGTAAAGAAGAGGACAACATTGTTGCTACTTCCCTATCACTGATAACTCTTGCATTATGGCAGTCATAAGAGCTTTCTCCAATAGTCTTATGGAAGTAATATATATGAGAGGTTAGCGTATACCTACACGTTTTCAATTACATCGCCTTGTACCAGTGATAAAATGAATACAGAATTTATCAAGTACCACCCCGGTTCCAATACCTACATAGTTCAGAGAAAAGCATATTTTGAGGATAGCGTTGTCCTGAGAGGCAATCTGATAGTTGGCGCAGGATGTAATTTTTGGCAGGAACTGAGGGTTGAGGGAAACCTGGAGCTTGGAAAGAACTCTCAGGTCAAGGGTCATGTGCAGGCACATAATGCGCTAATTGGTCCGCACTGTGAGATAAAGGGTGACGTACAGGTGGACAAGGACCTTACACTAATGGATGATGTTAAGATCGAAGGTTCCGCCACATGCGGTGGGCAGATGCTTGTGCGCCCGGGTTGTTCCATGGGTTTTGTAAAAGCTGAAAAGCTGCTGGAGCTTGTGGGCAAGGTCAGCATAAAGGATGTAGAGGCCGGAACGAAAGTGATCGTGCGTTCCGAATGAGTTGAATATTTTCTACTTGTTATGAGTTGTGAATATTAATCTATCCTTTCTTTTCTCTCTTCGGAGAGCAATTTCAATACGGAAGTCCTCAGCTTGTTGGCTTCAGGACTTGTTCGTATCCTTGGGCGCGAGAGATCTACATTTATGATCTCTTTTATTTTTCCGGGGCGTGCGGTCATAACTACTATCCTGTCAGCCAGGAATACGGCTTCATCCACACTGTGAGTAACGAACAGGATGGTTATGTGTTTCTTATCCCATATATCCAGAAGCTGGTGCTGTAAAGAATTCCTGGTCTGAGCATCCAGTGCACCAAAGGGCTCATCCATGAGCAACACTTCCGGTTCATTTGCAAGTGCACGGGCAATGGCAACTCTTTGCCTCATGCCTCCGGAGAGTTCGTAGGGGAAACTATCCATGAACTGGGTAAGGCCCACCAGCTCAAGATATTTTTCTGTATCCTGTATTGCTTTTTTCCTGGGAACACCTTTCATCTCCGGACCAAAGATGATGTTCTCAGTGACAGTTCTCCAGGGAAAAAGTGAATACTCCTGGAACACCATGCCTCTTTTTGAATCTGGTATGGATATCTTTGCTCCGTCAAGGAAAATCTCTCCTGCATCGGGGCTATCAAGTCCGGCAATGATGCGCAGAAGAGTGGTCTTACCGCAGCCGGAAGGACCTACGAAACATACGAACTCCTTGTCATTTATATCCAGGCTCACGTTATCTAATGCAAGGGTTTCAGGTCCATCTTCCTTTCTGAAAGTGCGGGTAATATTCTTTATTTCAACTTTTCCCATTATCTCACAACTCCTTCCTGCCACTTGAGAAGTCTTTTATCGATAATGTATCTGAGTACCTTGTCAATGAACAGTCCCAGGAAACCCAGAACCAGCATGTATACGAGCACCATATCCATCTGATGAAGATAGTAATGATGCCATATCTTGAAACCTAACCCATATTTGCTCACCCCGAACATCTCCGCAGCCACCAGGCACATCCACCCTACACCGATAGATATTCTTATGCCTGCAGTTATGGAAGGAAGAGCAGAAGGCAGGGCAACGTACCTTATAAGATCGCGGTCCTGCATGCATCCGAGTACCCTGGCTGCCTCCACATAGATCCGTGGTACGTTCTTAAGACCTGTGAAAGTGTTAATGATAATAGGGAACACAGCTCCTATAAAGATAAGAAAACCTGCTGATACAGGCGTGAGACCCAACCATATGATAGCAAAAGGTATCCAGGCAAGAGGGGGTATCGGTCTTAACATTTCGATAATTGGGTCAAGTATTTTATTAAATATTGTGAACCAGCCCATCATCAGACCTATAGGTATTCCTATTATCAGGGCAGCTACCATGCCAATGGAAAAATGTAACAAGCTGTGTAATAGGTCAACGAACACCACTGGCATTTCTATCGCCAATGATCCTATTTCTAAAACCGAAGGGCGCTGAACGATTGTTACTGCAGCTGCAACAACTTCAAGAAAACTTGGCAGGAAGAACTTGTTACGAACTATAAGAGCCGCTACCAATTGCCACAGCAGAAGGACAGAGATGATAGAAATTATCTCTACTGTCCTGCCCTTCACCATGTGTATTATTTTATTCTTCATGTCCGCTTACAGAACTCCTTGCTTATTCATGTAAGTTGCTGTTTGTGCACTCACTTTTGCAAGGAATCATAAAAAGACATATCAAATATATCTTTTTCTGTAAGTGGTTTGCTTATGTATCCAAGTTCATACTGTATGTTTGCATAATCCACAGTTGAGTTCACGATCAGGTGTGGATCTGCCACCCATGTGCCATCCCATTCATTAATGGAGTGCTGGACAATGGTTATATTCATTTCCTGGTCAGCTGCATAGATCTGTGCTGCTTCGTCAGGATGTTCGTTGTTATACTCTGTGGCCTGCACATGTGTTTCAACTATCTTTGTCACTACTTCAGGATGGTCCCTTATAAGGTTTCCACTTACTACGACCACACAGCATGCATGGTTGGGCATGATTTCCCCGGACTTAACAACTGTACGACCGAAGCCTTTATCCTTGATCTCAGTTGGAGAGGGGTGTGGAAGGAACACAGCGTCAACCTGGCTAGCCGAGATAGCTGTCACAGCGTCTGCCGGTGTCATGGGCAAGATAGTTACATCTTTATCCGGATCGATGTTATTTGCTTTCAGCCAGTTCCTCAATAGCGTGTCCTGAATAGTTCCAGGTGGGAATGTAGCGATCTTCAGTCCTTTGAGATCCTCTGGCTCTTCATAAGGCACGCCTGTACGCACTACGAGGTCAGAACCCTGCACCTGAACCGCGGCCACAATTTTGGCATCGAGACCTTCACTCAGAGCAGATATGAATGGTGCTGCTCCTACATATGCTACATCAAGATCTCCCGCAAGCATAGATGTCATTTCCGGGGCTCCGCTGGGGAACAGATTATCACTTGTCTTAACTATGCCCAAAGGTGCCAGGCTCTCGTTCCACCAGCCTTTGTCCTTTGCGGTCAGATACGCTATCTGATGAGTACTGGGCTGGTATCCGAAGTTTATTTCAGTCAGTTCCTCCTTTTGTTCAGGTTCGGCACAACCAGAAATAAATGCAATAGCCATCATAGCGGTAATGACAAAGACAGCTCCTAGGATCCTTTTAATTTTTTTGTTGTACATAATGATACCTCTTTTTCTTAATAATGGAACCGTTCTCCTGAGCTATATTTAATGTTTCCTGTAGCATATAAACTAATTATCCTTAAAGTATAAATAGCACCCGATATCTATCCTTTAGAGGAAATCTTATTGAAGTATGGAGGAATCATGGAATCATCAGATAAGATCGTGGATGCTATACTGGACTCTTATGAGGATTTCCAGAGAACTTTTTCTACAGTACTGAAAGAAGACCTCGGTCTTACTGCAGTTGAGTTCGCACACGAGGCGAACATACCTGCAAGTACTTTATACAAGATCATGTCAGGTAAAAGGGAGCCGAACATGAAAACTTTAAGACAGATCATTAAAACCATAAAGAGACTGCAGAATACTGAAAAAGGGAATTTCATAGCAGTCATTGCTGCAAGACCGGTGCTTGATAATATAAGGGAGACAAAGAAGAAGATAGGTGGCAATCTCTGTACCATTAGGGAATATTCTGCCACCTCCATAGAAGAAGCTATCATCGCAGCCGTTAAAGCAGAGCGTGAAGGAGCACGTGCACTTGTGTGTGCACCTATTGTAAGTCCGACTGTGGAAAAAATACTGAGGATCCCTGTGGCTACGATCATGCCAAAGAACAGCCTGATAGAGGCTATAGAAAGAGTCTCAAAAAAAATAAGTTAATTGAATTTATCGGATAGAACCGATAAATTCATTTATTTTTGCCTTTGCCATTTCCACTGTCCAGCCTCCAGCTGTGAACAGGTAACCAACCCCCGCTGCAGCCAGCAGGATGATACCTCCAAGGACATACCAGATTGTACCTGATTTCTCCAGCACTTCATAAGTAATGCTTAATCCCTGCACTGAAACTATGTATGTACCTGGCTCTTCTTCCACATGGAGGAATTTCAGTGTGGTGGAGTTGCCGTTGTTGAGTGTCACTACCTGAGACTCTTCCATAGTACCATTGATCTTCAGTTCAACAGTGTAGTTCCCCGGCGCTGTACCAGTGTTTGCTACATCGACTGAGACCGTTGCTTCATCTCCGGCCCTTATCTCAAGTGGTAAGATCTGCAGGTTTGTGAACGTGAACTTGGCAGCAAGTTCCTTTACCTCGAAGTTCAGTTCAGAATCAATTAACCCTGACTTTGAAACTGTCAGCTTGTGCATACCCACTTCTGTCATAGTATAGGTAATGTTCCCATCTTTTGAAGTGTTTCCAATGGCCTTTCCATCTAAAGTAGCCTCTGCACCTTCAATAGCCTCTCCTCCTATAGCCTTAAGGACGCGGAATTTGACGGTCGTTCCCTCATAAACTTCTTCAGGAGTGACATCTATGGTCATCTTCCTTGATTCGTCCTGAGCGGATATTACCTCAAGCTTAGAAGTTGCAGATACATAGCCTTCCTTTTCTGCAGTGATGGTGAAGTTACCCATATCATCCGGTGTATATCGGAGTGTTCCTTCGTCAGAGGTGGAACCAATGCTTTTACTATCTATCTTTAATGTTGCATTGCTTACAGCCATGCCTCTGGAGGTTACTGTTATTGTCATTGCAGTACCTTCAGTCACCACTTCATTATTATCGATCTCAAGTGCATCAGAAGAGGCGGTTTCTACTTCCACGAAGGGGTAGAACCTGATCGTACTATCATCGGCTACCTTGAAGTTAATATCTCCCATCACCGGGATATCTTTACCTTTTGTAAGTGATATGGAATCCTCGTTTTTCATGGTAATGCCATCTTCTGAGATGCTGGTCACTTCCATCTCATCAAATGTCTCACCACTTTCTACGGACACGTACTCATCTGATATCTGGAAGATACCATCAACGAAAACTGCACTACTCTCTTGTCCCTGGAAGACATCCTGGAAGTGGATAGCTATAACAGGTACGTCATCTACGTCTCCCACGTCCATCTTGTATACATATGTTCCATCAGAGGAAACGATATCATCATCTACTTCATCTCCATCTTTTTTGAGGCTGACATAGACGGTATCTCCATTTACATCAACTTCAATAATACTCAGAGCATAACCTTCTTCCATTACCAAAGAGGAACCGGAGACAAGGGATTTTTTATCACTCTCGTCGATAAGTACCTTGGATAGCTGGCCCTGTGAAACCAAGCTAAGGGAATCTGTGAAATCATTATCAGGGTATCCTGCGAAGTATTTCTCGGCCATGAACCCTATAACCTCGAAACCACCCCAGTCATCATATTGGAAGCTCACATTTTCCGGAGTCGAAGTATATACAAGATCGCCATCATCAATCGTTCTGTCCGACAGGTCGGTTATTTCGAGTTTTTCGGTACCTATCCCCTCATCAATGTTATAGTAAAAGCCTTCGAAGTTCAGAGGTGTCCATTCAAAAGCTTCATCTACTGAAACAGTACCTCTTAACTCATAGGTTCCAGCTTCTGACATATCAACAAAGGGAGCAAATCTCAAAGTGGAATCATCAGCAACAATGAATTTCAGTTTACCCATTATACTGGCAACTTTGCCTTTATTAAGGGAAATTGAATCATCATTTTCCATGGTTATTTTCTCGTCGCTTACGGTCTTGAGTTCCATGACTCCATAACTGTCACCGGAATCAATGCTTATGTATTCATCGGAGATCTGGAAGATAGCGTCAATGAATACTGCACTGGCCTCATTGCCCTGGAATATATTGCCAAAGTGTGCGGCTATGATGGGTATATCATCACCAGTGTCTCCCAGCTCGGTTTCATACACATAGGTGCCATTATCTTGTACTATGGTCTCATCGACTTGTGACCCATCTTTTGAAAGGGTCACATAAACGTTGTTCCCATTGACATCGACTTCAACGATGTTCAGGGCATAACCATCTTCCAGTGTAAGACTTGAGCCAGCATAAAGAGATTTTTTGTCGTTTTCATCTACAAGCACCTTGGCGAGTATACCATCTGATATGATACTGTTCTCATCAGCAAATTCAGTGGTGTCAAGATACCCTGCAAAGTATTTCTCAGCCATGAAACCTATGACCTGATAATCGCCCCAATCATCGTACTCGAATTCAGTTGTTATGGGCGTGGTCTCATATTCAAGGTCACCATCATCGATAGATCTGTCGGAATCACTTTCAAGATGTACGGTCATGGTCTCTGACCCTTCACCGGTATCAAGGTCATAGTAGAAACCGGAGTAACTCAGAGCAGTCCATGTGTAATCAAGGGACTGATTGGCATCAGCATCCCATATGCGGTCGCCGCTTAGATATGTTTTAGAAGCCACCGTCCATGTCCATTCATGCTGGTCTTCTCCATTCACATTTGATGCTATTGCAGTCACATTATAGGAGTCTATAGCTTTATCAGAAACATTGAATGCTGCAAAGGATACGGACTCATTTGTTTGCTCCAGATCTCCATCTATATACCATTCTATATCTGCATCCTGATTAGTTTCAACTGTGAAATTCTGGTAAGCATCCACAACACTTGAAGGGTCATCTTCAGGACTGAAATCTGTGATCTCCAGTGAGTCGTTTTCTGCATTTGAAACTGTCCATGTCCATTCCTGCTGGTCAGAGTTGTTCACATTAGTTGCGATTGCTGTTACATTATACTCTCCGGCAGGAGCCGTGCTGTTAGGATATGAACTTGATGACCCGGTTTCTGTATCCATCTCAATACCATCGATAAGCCATCTGATCGTAGCTTCCTGGTTGAGTGTAATACCAAATTCCATCTCATCTCCTGTTGTTGAGTCAGGAGTGATATCAGTAGGGGTGAAATCTGTTATGGCGAGTGACTCATTTGTTGCGTTTGAGACGGTCCATGTCCATTCCTGCTGGTCAGAATTGTTCACATTAGTTGCGATTGCTGTTACATTGTATGTTCCGGCCACAGCTGTGTTATTTGAATACGAATCTGAAGATCCGGTTGCTGTTTCCATCTGATTGCCATTGATAAGCCATCTTATTTCGGCTTCCTGGTTAAGTGTCACTTCAAAGTCAACGGCATCTCCCGTTTCTGATTCAGGAGCAGTGTCAGCAGGACTATAGTCTGTTATGGCCAAAGATGCATTATTCACGGTCCATGTCCAGATATACTGGTCAGTTCCATTGGTATTCTGTGCCACAGCTGTAACGTTATATACGCCTGCAGATGCACTATTATTAGAATATTCAGAATCTGTGACAGATTCATCGGTTTCAAAAAGTACACTATTCAAGAACCATGTGACGTTGGATGTCTCATTTACATCCACACTGAAAACTTGATTCTCACCAACTGTAGAAGTCGGATCGCTATCTGGAGAGTGGTTAGAAATGCTTGGGATCGCAATTGCTCCACCTGCCAGCAAGATCAATACTAAATATATCGCAAAACCTAAACGGGTTTTCATAACATAACCTACCATATTTCTATTTTACTTGATTTCTTGCATTTTATGTATTATCTGCTATCTTTAACTGTTCATAGCCTTTTCGTTCCACTTGTAACACAGTACCATCCGACTTCTGTATGGAGATTGATCTTTCATGAGGTAAAACCTCTCCGATCACACTGATATTTCCCATCTTCAGCACTTCTTCAATGCCTTCCGGCCTTACAGTGAAGATCAGTTCAAAATCACCTCCAGTATAAAGGGCCATAGAATTTAGAGTTACCCTGTCGTAAGACATTAATTCCTCTACTTCAGGCTGCAAAGGTAATGTCTCTTCCTCTAGCCTAAACCCAACTCCTGAGGCTTTGGAAAGGTCATAAAGTGACATCGCGATGCCATCGCTTGTATCCATCATGCTTGTCAAATAACCCAGGGACGCAAGTGCCATTGCTTCCCTTATGCGTGGCACTGGTTCGAACAAAGCCTTCAGGACACTATCCGGTGCATCAATTTCATTTTCCAGAGAATAGAGTGCAGCGCCTGCAGAACCAGCATATCCTGTCACACACAACTTATCTCCTACTTGTGCGCCATTTCTTTTAAGCAGGTGTCCCTTTGGCACAGTTCCAAGAGCTGTGCCGCATATCGTGAGTTCATCGTGAGTATCGATATCCCCACCTATGACAGCAGTATCGCATTCTCTGGCACAGTCTCTCATACCTCTGGCGATCTCTTCCACAAAAGCAACATCTGTGTCGCGTGGGAGTCCAAAGGCAGCCAGTACTCCCATCGGCCGAGCACCCATAGCAGCAATATCGCTCAGGTTTACTGCTGCAGACATCCATCCGATCTGCCAGGGACTCATCCGGGTGGGAAAATCTGTCATGCGGTGCAGCATATCCGTAGTAACTACAAGATATGAACTCTCATTTATATCGATAACTGCACAGTCATCAGCGCCTGCACCTAAAATTATTCCATCCGGAAGTTCATGGAATATATTAGAAAGCATTGATATAAGGGGTCTTTCCCCAAGCTGTGAGACGGGTACGTATTTCATGAGGTATCTTATCTATACTTGAACCGACTTTACCGATTAAGTAAGTAATTTATTTGTAGTTGTATGTGTCATACACTTTCATTCAATATAATATTTAAGGCTTCCACACCTTCTATCAAAAATTTTGACAAACTTCCCTTCCAGGTACAACTTTTGAATAAAGAGCATCTCGAAAAATGCGAAATCCAAATATTGATCTTTTAAAAATAGTTGAAGAATCTTTCTTAAAATCCCGCTCCTTTAACTCCGATATATATTATTTTGGAATCATAGCTTGTCTGCATATTTTATAATCAAAATAAGTTGTTCTTTTGAGTCTTCATATACAAATGTTTTTACGAGTTGAAATAAGATAACCATTACTGATCTTAAAATGCTTTTCTTTTCCTCTATTATTCTAATTTTGATACAGCTTGTGGTTTATAGCTTTGAATTACCCAAAAAAGTATTACAGGTAAGGATTCAAATATAAAATCCTGTATCATGTTACTAACAGTTAGAAATAATCAAATAAAGCTTTATTTACAAAATTAAAGGATTATAATGCTTTTTATCGGTAAGCATCTTTATATAATTCAGGCCAAATATAAACGCCCGCCTAAAACAGCTTGTACACGAATAGTGCGCAGAAATATGATAAAACTATGAATTACGTATTATCTTTTCATAATTCATATTTATGTTATCTTAGTGTGGCCTATAACACGTTTATACGACTAAAAGATTCATTAATGTTACTCTTTACAATCTGCGTAGTAAATGTACTGACATTTAGCATGGCCATATCGAAGAAAAATAATCGTATCTATGAAATGAATGCTCTGCGTGTGAACACGATGTTTGAATTACCAATTCATGCATGTATTATTAAAAAATGAAAGAGGTGTGTATATATGGTTAAAAACATATGCAGTAAAGTCTTCGAACGATTCAGTGCTCATAGATGGGCTAAATCTCGTCATGTGTTGTTAGTTGGATTATGGGTATGGAGTAGTTGCTTCTTTTCATCAAAAACTGCTTTCTGTAAAAAAGATAATGCAATTACAACTAAAAATATAGACAACACTACATTTAAAAAAATACCTGTTCTCTTCCTTGGTTTGTCATTTTGTTTCCTGTGTTTTTCGATAGTTGGATCCGGTCTCTCTTCTGCAGCTACTGTATATGTTGATACGGACGGAAGCGGCAACTACAATTGTGACGGAACAAATGATCACGTTGAACTAAATAAAGCACTGGCGTATATCGACAGTATTGGTGGCGGTACTGTATACCTTAATGGTCCAAATACTTACTGGATAGATAGTACTCTTAACATAGGTGCAAATACAATACTTACAGGCGATTCAAGCGCTGAAATAAAACTTGTAAAAAATGCAGGATGGTCCAATGATGTTCCTATGATTACAAACATTGGAACAGATGGCGATATTACTATCACAGGTTTCACAATAGATGGAAACAGCGAAAACCAGGGCGTTTCTCTTGGCGACGGATATTACAATTTAATTTATTTTGAAGATGCTGACAACACCGTGGTCTCTTATATGCGTCTTGAGTGGGGGTGCGGTGATGGATTAAAGATCAGAAACAGTGACGATATTGAGTTTATTCATAATGATGTTTACAAACTTGGTCACGATGCTTTTTATGCTCTTGGCTGTACCAATGGTGAAATTGCATATAACACAGTAATGACCCGAACGAACGGTGCATGCCGAATGTCGGGCGGTGCATCTGGGTTTATTGTTCATGATAACCTCTTCTATTCTTCAATTTCAGGAGACTCTACAGGACCTGCAATTGAGATCGACAAGACTACCGTTTCAAGTACATCTGCTTTTAATGACATTGAAATATATAACAACAAGATCCACACCATGAACGGTGCTGGGATCTGGATGTTTGCAGGCTATCCTGATAATGTTATCAGAGCTAAGAACGTGCACATCCACCACAATACTTTTACCAAAGTAGGACAGTACGCTTCAAACACCGGTTACAGCAATGCTGCTATTGTGATCCAGAATTTTGACAATACGATAATTGAAAACAATGTATTCGATGATGGTGGTCATGCTGCTGTAAAATGGTATGCATGGACTGGTCATATTACAACACAAAGTAATACATTCACTACCTACGTAAGGAATAATATCATCATGAATTCTGATGGTGTTTCATCTGTTGCCGGTTCTGGAGTTGGGATCTGGAACACTGACTCCACGCGTAGCAAATTCGTAGTACAGAACAATAACATATACAACAATAAGAATGGACAGACCTACGGTTCAGGTTTTACAATGAGCAATAACCTGAATGTTGACCCCCAGTGTGCTGATTCAACCAATTCTAACGCCAATTCCCGTGATTATCACCTCAAGAGCAAGGCAGGTCGCTATTCAAATGGCAAGTGGGTAACTGACTCAGTGTCCAGTTCGTTGATAGATGCAGGATATTCTGGATCTGCGTGCAGCAGTGAACCTTCACCCAATGGTGGCAAGATCAACATTGGGCGCTATGGTAACACTGTCCAGGCATCCAAGAGTGGTTCAGCTGTTTCCAACCAGATAGATGCTGCTCCGGTTGCCAATGCTGGTGCTGACAAGACTGCTAGTGTAGGTTCAAGTGTCAGCTTTGATGGTAGTGCTTCCACAGATGATAATGGTATAGCCTCATACTCCTGGGACTTTGATGCTTCAAATAGTGTCACCTCTGAAGCCACAGGTAAGACAGCTACAAAGACATTCACAACCGCAGGAACATACACTGTGACACTTACAGTTACAGATACAAGCGGGCAGACATCCACAGACACGGTAAATGTAGTTGTGAGTGGAACAACGACCACAACGACCACAACCCCAACTGATCCAACTACAACTACACCAGGTTCTGTTTCATATTCAGCTACCTATGACAATCGGTTGCGTCAGTCACTGCCAACAACAGTCCTTTCCGATTCCACCTATCTTGACATCGGAAGTAGCTCAAGCGCTTGCAGAGATATTATGATGTTCGATCTTAGTGGGTATGACACAACGGACACAATAACCAAAGCAACCCTTTCCCTATATTGGTACTACCCAGCAGGTTCAACTCGTACATCTGATACTATAGTTGAAGTTTACAGGCCGGTAGAGTGGGATCCAAAGTATGTGAATTGGAATAACCGTGCCTCTGGTACCCCGTGGAGTACAGCAGGAGGAAACTGGTTAGATAAGAGTGGAGTTGCACAGGGCAGTACGCCGTATGCATCTCTTACCTTCCCTGCCAGCACAGTTCCTGGTAACAAATACTACGAGCTTGATGTCACTGAGCTTGTGCAGGAATATGTAAGTGGTGAATATGACAACACTGGATTCTTCCTCAAAGCCAAAACTGAGAGCGGTAATTATATCGCATTCTACAGCTCAGAATATTCGAACGCTGCCATGAGACCGAAATTAACGGTTACTTCATCAGCAGGTTCAAGCCAGGCAGGAGATGATAATGTGCCAGTTGCAAATGCTGGTGCAGATAAGACTGCAACCACAGGTTCTGCTGTCAGCTTTGATGGCAGTTCCTCGACTGATGACAAAGGTATAGTTTCTTATTCATGGGACTTTGATGCATCAAACGGTATCACCTCTGAAGCTACCGGTGTGACGGCTACGAAGACGTTTGCAACCGCAGGGACGTACGCTGTGACACTTACGGTCATCGACACAACTGGCCAGACCTCAACTGATACCTTAAATATAGTTGTTAGTGGGACAACCACAACTCCCACTACCTCCAGTTCAGTCTCTTATTCGGCTGCTTATGACAACAGATTAGCTGAGTCATCCAAAACTACGGTTTATTCCAGTTCAACTTACATTGACGTTGGAAAAAGCTCTACAAGTTGCAGGGATGCAATGTTGTTCGATCTAAGTGAATACAGCACAACTGACATAATATCTAAGGCAACCCTTTCCTTGTATTGGTATTATCCCGCAGGCAAGACTCGCACCTCTGATACTGTAGTTGAGATCTACAGGCCAGTTGAGTGGGATCCGAAGTATGTCAGCTGGAATAACCGTGCTTCTGGTACTCCGTGGAGCACAGCAGGAGGAAGCTGGTACGATAAGAACGGAGTTGCCCAGGGTAGTATTCCGTACGCATCTCTCATATTCCCTGCTAGCACACTGCCCGATAACAAATACTATGAATTTGATGTCACTGAGCTTGTGCAGGAATACATAAGTGGTGAGAGTAAGAACACTGGTTTCTTCATCAAGGCAAAGACAGAGAGCGGCAATTACATTGCTTTCTACAGCTCTGATTCTTCAACTGCTGCCAGGAGGCCGGTGTTAACCATAACTATGTAAAGTTGAGAAGACTAGTAATCAGGAGCGAAAATATTTTCGCTCACTTCTTTTTTCTTTGAGTTAATCTTTTTTATTCAAAATTATGTACATCTCATCTCGTCGGCAGAATACTTATCTGTTGTTCATCATCAAGTGCAGGATAATTGGAAATCGCAGAAGACTGTAACTAACAACCAGTAAGTAAGTTTCATTTGATTAAATTTATATGTTCTAGAGCTGACCATCTATAAATTATGCAGACATCAAATAAATTTAAAGTTGACTTGTTTATTACCTGCTCCTTTTGTCCTTATCCATACACTTATGTAGGTAAGGGTATGCATCTTTGGCAATCCCGAGCAAGCTCACAAATAAGCATGGACTGTTATACTCGATTCATATCTTCAAAATATATATTAATTGTTATCTATCCTTTAAACAGATAACAATTGTGTGCAATGGTAGGTATATTTTTAGTTATTACTTTTTGTGTACTCTACGCCTTATTGCCAATAAAATGAATATTAGAACTGAAAACACTATTGCAATCGGGAGCAAATAACCTACCAGAATTACCATTACTCTGACAGTTGACACAAAACCCTGTATTGAACTGGAAAGAGCATCTCTCATACCCCAGGAATGAGTGATAGGTGTTGGCTCTGTTATCCTTATATTTATGGTAGCAAAATCTATCCTATTGTCCAGATACTGCAACCTTCCAGTAAGGCTATCTATTTCCCCGCGTACTCTCTCAAGTTCTTGTTCGACACTTAGCACTTCTTCGACAGTAGTGGACATGTTAAGAATCTCAGTCAGGCGTTTTTCCTGCTTTTGCAGATTGCTTAGCCTTGCTTCCAGGTCTATGTATTCCTCTGTTACATCAGTACCTATTATGCTTTTAGAGCTAACGTCACCCAGATTTTCAACATCTTTCAGAAATGCAGTATAATTTCCTGAAGGGATCCGTACGGTGATATAGCCTTCCTGGCGAGGAGTATCGTCATAGGATGAATCATACACAGATGAACTGGAAACGTAACCGTCTGCTGCTGTTGCCATTGCTATGATATTTTCCACGGTCTTGGACGCATTGTCTACTTCCAGGTATATATCTACATTTGTAATGGTCTTTCTTTCGGAAAGGGAAAGATCAGAAGCTATTTCTCCGGCTGACATTTCATCGCCGGAATACTCGTATGCTACTCTATTGTCAGATGCAGGATACATGGTGACCTGAGGAGATTGCAATGATGATTCTGTACTTTCTTGGGATATGCAGCCTGCAACACTTGTTCCTATAAGGAGTAATAATACAACCAGCAACTGATAGGTTTGTTTCATTAGATAAACTCCACTAATATATTGTATGGAGTCAGACATATAAAAAAATTATGTAAACTTCAAATGAATTCGAAGTTAACATGTTCGTTACCTGCTTCTTTTGTCCTTATCCAGACATTATGTAGAAACGGGTATGCAGCTTTGGCAATCCCAAGCAACTCTTCCCTGGAAAATGGCTTTGTGCCTCGTAGTTTTTCAGACATGGCATTTTCAGGTAGTCCCTGTTGTATCACATAAGGTGTGTCTCTGTCTTTAATGTAAGGGGATAAAAATTGGCTTATAGCATCAATATCTTTCTTGCTGCCCACAAGGCCGGGTACAACAGTAGTTCTCACTTCCAGATCAGCTTTACTTTTGGAAATGATGTCAAGGCTCTTTGTGATATTTTCTATTACTTCCTTTGGTTCCAGGGTAAGGTTATATTCATCACAGCCTATAACTTTACAGTAAGCTTCAGGATCGTTCATAGGAGCCTTGATATCCAGAAAAAAACTGTCCGCCAATGATTCCTGCAGGAGTTCCTCGATCACCTGTGGAAAAAAACCATTGGTATGGATACCAACGAGCAATCCTTTCTTTTTTGCAAACCTTGCCAGTTCTTTCACAGCATTCTTCTGTATCAGTGGCTCTCCTCCGGAGAGCACAAGGCTGGTTACAAACGGGATAGAACTTTCAATTTTGTCCTGTAGGAAATTTATATCTACAAGGTTAGGTTCCGTCAGGATCTCATAGTTCTGGCAGTAAGGGCAGCGGAAAGGGCATCCTCTCAAAAAGAGAACAACTACCGCTTTCCCATGCCAGTCTACCGTAGAAATGGGTATATATGTGCCGTAATTGGCTTTCATTACACCACTATCAGGCTATGCCAGCTACTTTATATCTCTTCCTGTCTGCCAGTTCCTGCTTCTTTGCAGCATTCCAGCCGCTGACAGATTGGATATATCCGGTGACCCTGGACATCTGTTCCACATTGGAAGAACCACAGTTCTCACAGATATCCTTAAGGCCGGACATCATGTGGAAATCATTCAGGCAGATGGTCATGTCCTTGGTAAAGGTGAAGTACCCTACCTGTGTGTTCTTCGCTATGTTCATAGCGAATTCCTTCAGGCCTTTAGGGTCAGGTGAACCTTCTCCCAGCCAGATATGGCAGATGTTGCCTCCGTCCACTATAGGGAAGAACACATGCTCTATCTTTATCCTGTCAGCAAGGGAGATATCAGCACCCGGTGGCACATGGGTCCCATTGGTGTAATAGATCGGAAGATCATGGGTATCTTTTATCTTTGCCAGGGCATTCTCCAGGTCTCCCTGTACAACCTGCTTTACACTATTTGCATATTCTTCGTGCAGCAGGTCGGATACGGCGAATCGCTGACCAGTGGTTTCTGCAGGTGTCCTTGCAAGTGCTATCTGGATACCATGCTTCTGGCCGAGTTCCCGTCCGTACATTTCCAGTTCGGTCATTACTCTTATGGCGAACTTAAAGGCAGCCTTTGACTCGTGGATCTGATGACCTGTGTGGTACTGCACCATCTCGTTTATGCCCACGACACCAATGGTATATACAAGTGAATCTATATCCACTGCTATTGAGCCTTTTTTCCCTGTTATGGGGTCCTTTGGGCGTTGTGTCGCAAAGGGCATTCTTTCGTTCTCTATTATATTCTCCATCCATTGCCTTTTGGTGGCAAAGATCTTGATGGCTTGGTCCATCAGGCTCTTTAGATCCGCAAACAGGGCCTTATCATCACAATTTGCTCTGTATGCTGCCCTTGGACAATTGAGTGTCACTACCTGCCATGAACCCATAGAGAAGTGCTTTCCATCCTTGAAATGAAGCTTGTCCTCAAAGCTGTCATCTGCTTCTGCATTAACGGAGAACTGATAGGCACAGCACTGGTAGCATGAGATACCTTCTCCGGCTCCTCTGTACTCCGGAAGCTGGTTATCAAAGTAAGGTGTACCGAACTTCGCAGCCAGTTCGAATGCCAAGGTGTACAGTCCATCATAAGTGGGAAGTTCTGGATGAGCACGGTTGAAGTGTTCGTCCTCCTGCATGAAATCAGGTTCAATGGAAATCTCCGGCTTGGGGAAGTTAAACGGCTTACCCCAGTTATCTCCCTGAAGCATAACGTTCATGAGCGCTGCAAATCCCAGTCTTACCTCACGTTCGAACTCTCCGTATGTGCGCCTAACCGTGCCATTGGTACCGTCATGCACTTTGCCCTTGTACACTACCGGGATATCTTTCCAAAGCTTTGGCACACCCGGGGACAACTGTACCGACGAGAAGACAACCTGGCCTCCGCGGGCTACCATCATCTGTGTCATCTCGTACACGAACATCTGCATAAGCTGTTCGACATCCTTGTAGCTCTTTCCTTCAAAGTAAGGTGCAAGGAATGTCAGGAAATTGTAGAATCCCTGTCCTCCGGCGAAGTTTGTCTGAGCGCTACCCAATGCTTTTACTGCATGCAGGATGGCAACCTCTGCTTTCATGGCCGGTCCTGCAACACTGGCCTTGGCACCGGATCCATCGGGCATAAGTCCGTAGTAGAAGAAATACCGCAGGTCCCAGTCCTGACAGAAGGCACGTGTACCCAGGTATTCAAGATCGTGGATATGCAGGTCGCCATTAAGGTGAAGGTCTGCAAGTTTGGGTGGCAACAAGAGCAAGTACTGCTCCTTTGAGATCTTGTCTGCTTTCTTCTTGTGTGATGTTTCTGCGTTCTCCTGCAGATTTGCATTATCCTTTGCCTCAAAACCGGAACCCAGGTCGATCTCGCAGGCATCATATACAGGAGTACCTACTCTGGTGGATACGTTCCTCCATTCCACATGCCCGCGCTCCAGCAGGATCATATTTACCATTTCTCTTATGAGTGGGCCTGAAAGGAACTTTAGGTCCAGCTGCCTTATACGCCTCTCGGTATCCTTTGCAATTTCTTGGGCTTCTTCCCTGGTTATGCCCGGTTTGTCGTGGAACCTTGCGGCAAGTCCTGTCTCTTTCATCAACTGGTTTACAACTATATTGCGATCCCATTCCACCATATGCCCGTCAGTAGTGCGTACTTTAGGCATGACAGATATAGAATGGCCATCAAGGGTTTTTTGTACAGCCTGCTTTTGGGGTGGTGTCATATCCTCCTGAACACTACCCATGAACTTAAGCCTTTGGTCACTTCCTTCAGCTGCCTTTTCCTTCTGATCCTGTGTATCAATGGTACATGTATCCATTATCAGATCTCCTTTCCCTATTAAAGTAAATTGTCAAGTGCTTCTCTTTTTACTTCCATTCCATTGAACAGTTCATCATGGGTGAGGAACTCTTCATTTATCTGCAGTACAGGAGCTGTAAGGGTGAACACTCCATTGACCCTCAGTTCTGTGAGAGCTTCGGGAGTGGACATATCAGTGGTCTTGAAAACCACGCCGCTTTCTTTAAGGGCTCTTTTGAGCAGTTCGCATTTAGGGCAGGTTTTTGTTGTATATATAGTGACTTCAGGCATTTTTCTCGCGTCCATTCTTCTTTATTCTTTTACTTATATATTATTAAGTTATAAGTAGGGGATACCTGTGCCCATCCAAAAAACACAAGCAGAAAACCCTTCCTAATAACTTTGATCTCTCGTTTGAAGGTAAATTATACAAATGACCTATAGCTTAATAACGGTTTTTCACAGCACATTTACATACACAAAAAATAGAATATTATCTCATCTGGTAACTAACCTGGTCATATTTGCGACAGTCGCTTGGCTATATGTGATCAAATATGGTTAACATTCCTGGTACAAAAAGATGATATAAATAATCCCCGTATAGCAAGTTAATCTCGAGAGGTGTTTACATAGATTCACATTTAGTCTCTGGCTGCAAATCTCTGGACGACCTTCTTAAAGGCGGACTGGAAGCGGGAGTTGTAAGTCAGTTATTCGGAGAAGCAGGCAGTGGAAAAACAAATCTATGTCTCCAGCTTGCTATAAAATGTGTTGCTGAAGGCAAGAAAGTCATTATCATTGATACTGAGGGTATTTCTCCCAACAGGTTCAGGCAGATAGCAGGAGACCGGGCAAAGGAAATAGCTCAGCAGATAATAATCTATGAACCTCATACCTTTGAAGAACAGCATGCGGCAGTAAGGGAACTTGAAAAGGTCATCAAGGAAAACATTGGCCTTATTATAGTCGACTCTGCCACTGCTTTCTACAGATTTGAACTGGAGCAGGATGACTCAGCCATGCGGGCAAGACGTGAACTTGGCAGCCAGATAGGTTTTCTGCACAGCCTTGCAAGAAAATATGGAATAGTAGTGGTCATAACCAATCAGGTATATACCGATATACCTTCAGGCATCCTGCGACCGGTTGGGGGTAACATCATCGAGCATATCTCCAAGACCATTATCCAGTTAGAGCGCCTGGGTGACGGAAAGCGGCGGGCAGTGCTCAAGAAACACCGTTCTCTGCCCGAGGGGATAAGCTGTGAGTTCACCATTACTGCCGAAGGGGTTGAATGAACGGTCATATCCTGGCAATAGTGATATAACCTGTATGCCCTACTCCACCTGTCGCGGGCCTTGTGCCCCTCTCTGATACGGATAAAGGCCTTTCGATGCATTCTATGGTTGTGACATCCCAGGGTCCGGATGCGTCCATTGCTTTGCGTATTGCGATGGTCTGTTCTATGAATGGGGAATATGTCACTACAAAACCACCGGGCACAAGCACCTTTCGTATCTTTGGAATGACTTCCGGGGAATTAATAGTGTCAAGGGTAACGACATCGAACTTTTCTTCTATTTTGTCGATAGCTTCAACTATGTTGCCACAGCGTACTTCTACATTATCCAGGCCGGCTTTTGAAATATTGCTACGCGCGAGGTTTGCGAAATTCTCTTTTATCTCATAAGTAATGACCTTCTTTGCTATGGAACCAAGGTACATAGATAGAATACCAGAGCCAGTGCCTGCGTCCAGTACCACATCATTCTTGCAAATCCCGGTGTATGCGATGACCATTCCTATATCTTTAGGCATCATGGGGGCGCCGGAACGCTGTGCATGTCTGAACATGTCAGGCATACGGGGTTTCTGCACAATAAACTCCTGCCCTCTGTGAGAACATATCGTATCTCCGGGGGATAGCCTGGCAAGTTCTGCCAGCTCGATAACACCAAAATCGCTGTGGAAAGCATCCTCAGAAACACATACTATAAATTCTCTCGGCTTCTCGTTGAGGAATGTCCTCAATAACACCATTTCTCCATTTTCCATAAATAACTCCTAGATATGTTTTGAGGGCGCATATCTTGCCAGAGGCATGGTCACCATGTCCTTAGCAACTGAGTGCTTATTCATCAGAATATAGTTCTCTATCTGTTTAAATTCCGAAGCATAAGACCCTGCAAGCTTTCTTGCATATTCTGCACCGTCAGGTGTGAGCACGTACTCATATGTTTGTCTGTATCTGCCATTCTTTTCATAGTATCTCAGATCCTCATCCACTATGCCCATAGCAACAAGCACCTGTATGTTCTCAAACGCCTGGTCACTGTATGGGAACCCATATCTTTCATGGAAATTATACTCGAAAAGGTTCTTCAGGGAATCATGGGTACTGAACTGGAGAATGGTACGGTACAGCCAGGTTATATGCCTAAGACGTGGCACTGAGATGAAACCAGTTTCCTCCTTCTTAAAGATATTGTATATTGCATAGAAAAGCAGGATTATTCCTTCTATGGGAAGATACTGTTCTGCACGAATAAATCCCAGAAGCCGGGGGGATAGTTCATCCACAATTTTATTCATCCGACTGGCAACTACTGCCTCATCCATGCCTGCAACAGCGTCCGGATGTGCAAATGTTGTAAGAGAAAGCTGTCTTGAAATGGATCGCACAAGCCCGTTGGCCAGAGCCGATTCATCATAGAAGAAACTTTCTTCTTTTCCTATCAATACCCTTATACTCTTGGGAAGGCCGGAAGCTACATCCAGGTCGACCAGCACATCCCCCAGCTCCCGGGCAAGACGTGATTCAAATTTCATTTTAGCCACGCCATGGCGCGCAATGGTGGCAAGTGCCATCCTTGTAGACGGCCTGAGTATCTTCTGGCTGAACCTTGCAACAGGCACATATAATCTGCCATCTCGGAGATCATCCAGTAGCCTGAGAGATCTTTCAGATGCATAGGACCTGATGAAACCAAGCAGATCATTGTCATTGTATTCGGTGAAAAAGCGAACTATCTCGTCCTTTGCAGCTTTTGTTCCGGAAACATTTTTGAAACTCTCAAGCGCATCTTCAAGGGCGTAGAGCAACATCACCCTGGCAGACTGTGTCTTTGGGTTGTGTATGATGGCAGTATAATGATGAGCGCGGGATATCAGCAAGGATTCGGCAGCCGTGAGAGCCATCTCATTACCATAGTCTGAACCGTCCGGACTCCCCAGTACAACATTTCCGTCCTTGATCATGAGGCTATCGATTATCTGGTCAACGTCTATTAGCCCGAAAGAGACGCCTGTATGGTAGGAGTCACGCAGGAGAAAATCTATCCTGTCGGCATCCACGTCGCCTGCTATCACCTGGGCAAGGTATGGCTTTGAGATGGAATGTGCGTCACCTGTGGCTATCTTTGAGATCTCATCAAAGAAACAGAAAGGATCTGTGCCAAATTGAGATTCCGTATATCTTGCAATAAAATTGTCCTGCGGCAGCATCCTGATGATATCCTTCGAGAAAGCTTCGTGTTTTATGAACTTCCTGTCTTCGATCATCGGCTGTAACTGAGGATTGCGCTTGAGCACATTCTCGACTGCATGGGAGAATGCCGAGTGGCCTACGTCATGTAAAAGTCCTGCAATCCTTATTTTGCGTATGTCCTCTTCTTCGAGGGAGAGGGACTGGCCAATGACCGATGCCATATGCATGGTGCCGATGCTATGCTCAAAACGTGTATGATTGGCACCGGGATATACGTGATCAACTAGCCCAAGTTGCTGGATGTTCCTAAGTCTTTGCATATGCCGTGTATTCAGGAGCATCTGCTCGAACTCATTAAGGATGATGGTTTTATGAACAGGGTCATGTATTATGAGGGGTTTTTGCATTGGATAATATTAGGAGAAGAGGATATATAAATGGAAAGGCAAATGAGATCTATACATCCTTTGGCTGCTATGATCTTCTCTTTTCATTACTAACCCACTAACCTTTACATTTTTATCCTCCTTTGTACCTTTAAAAGAGCAGATACCATGAGGACCATAGACTGGAATGATGAATCAAATTCAATAGTAATGATCGATCAGACACTGCTGCCTGTAGAATATAAAGTGATAGAATGCAAGACTCTTGCTTCTCTGTGTGAGGCCATCATGTCTCTGAGGGTACGCGGGGCTCCGGCTCTTGGAGCGGCAGGTGGATATGGTATGGCGCTTGCAGCAAGGCTCAGCAGTGCAAAAGATATGGATTCATTGATAAAAGACATGCAAATGGCAGCAAAGACCATAAAAGCCACAAGACCCACTGCTGTTAATCTTGCATGGGGAGTTGATAGAGTATTACATGCTATCAACGATGCGTATGATCTGAAAGGTATTAGAAGCGTGGCACTCTCGGAGGCAAAAAGGATAGCAAACGAAGATGTGGCTAAAAATAAGAAAATAGGTGAACATGGTGCTAAATTGCTTGAAGATGGTGATGTAGTGCTTACTCACTGCAATGCCGGAAGGATGGCTTGTGTAGATTGGGGTACAGCTCTTGGAGTAATACGTTCGGCAGTGGAAGACGGCAAGCAAATAAAGGTCATAGCATGTGAGACCAGGCCCCTTAATCAGGGAAGCAGGATCACTGCATGGGAACTTATGCAGGATAACATCTCCGTCACTCTGATAGCGGATTCTATGGCAGGACATCTTATGAGAAAAGAGATAATTAACAAGGTCATAGTGGGGGCTGACAGAATAACAGGTGATGTAGTTTTTAATAAGA
>NZ_JBFYLB010000044.1:0-26371 GCF_041305605.1 Methanomethylovorans sp. | reverse complement strand
AGGTATGAAAAGACATAGGACGAAAAAGCCTATTCCTGTAGTGTTCCACCCAAGCTCTAGACTGTTGAGGTATATGATACCTATAAGGAAAAAGGGAATGTTCAGGATAGCTGTGGCAAGTGCTATATATTTCCAACCGCGTGGAGCTTTGAATGGTCGGTCTAGCTTTGACAGCTCCGGATCATTCCTCACCTTCACATAGGTATAGAGACTGATACCATTGGCACATATATACCCGATTGCAGAAGCAGCCAGGATGGCAGTGGGGGTTCCAAGAAGTATCAGACCCATGTTAAAAAGCGCATCGGCGATCATAGCATTCATTGGATGGCCATGTGAATTGAGTTTGCTGAACACTGCTGGCAGGTTTCCTTCAAGTGACATCGAATATATGGACCTTGCCGAAGAGAGGAAAGCTGTCTGTATGATCAGAAGCATGGCCCCTATCAGCATAACGATAGATATAGAGGCGCCTATCGGACCCAGAGAGAGATTGGCAAGCGGAAACATTGGTGAAATCGGTTCTGCAAGCACCCCTTCAACACCCAGTGTACCTATGACCGAAGTCTGGACAAGCACATAAAGGACAAGACAGATCGCACCGCATACGAACAGAGCTTTTGGTGTATCAGTGTTCGGCTTCTTGTACTCTGGCCCGTAAATGGCTGCAGTTTCCCATGCTGCTGCACTCCATTCTGCCATTGCGAAAAGCCCAAGGATGATCAATATATGTTCCATGTCCCAGCTCCAGTCTGAGGGGAACCAGGAATTAGTAATGTTCGACATACGGAAATCGCCTGTAATGAAGGGAGCGATGGTTATGACCATTAGTGGGACCAGAGATATCAGAGCGAGAATGAATCCGGCTGTGGCTCCGTTTTTGAGTCCTTTTGAATTAATTATTGCAAGCGAGCCAAAAATAACTGCTCCGACAATTAAAGAAAGGAAAGTTTCTGAAATAGAGCTTAAAGCTGGTAGAAGACCGTGCAGGTAACTGGAAATGAGAATAGCATAAATAGCAAGCACAGGACTCCAGCCGAACCAATAACTCCAGGCACTGAAGCCACCTATGAATTTGCCGACCTTATATTTTTTATTGCTTTTATTGTTCGCCGACGAACCAAAAACAGTTTGCGTATAACCTGGCAAACCTGATGCTTTTGGAAAAACTGTTGCTAATTCCCCATACCCAAGATTCTGCAGGAACCCTAGTAAAATAGTTGCTGCCCAGATAATTATTGCAAAAGACCATACATAACTCGTAAGATATCCTATGGAAGGAAGTATTAATAAGGGAACACCTAACGCAATTGCAAGTCCCTGCTTCCAGTCGATCGTCCGTTCCAGTTCCTGCGGCTCACAAATGACCTTACTGCATTGGACACCATGCTCCCAGTCAATACCTGACTGTGGACTGTTTGTTTTGTCACCCAAGATTTACACCTCATATGTATATTTTCTGTATCCACCTACCTTCTGTTGTACGTACTCGGAAGTCAGTAAGCTATTACTGACTAAATCATATAAATATGTTTCTTATAGAAGTGGAGTAGAATAAATACTTTACGCAAATCATATAAAGATTTTTGCCGAGAATAAAGGGCAAAAACTTAAGAAAAGAGAGATAAAAGGGAATTTAGTAGGAATGGTCGAGAGAAAATATAATCACTATTATTTATTAAATAATGTAGATGGTAGTGTAAGTGTTCTATTGAAAAACTGTTCTAAAGCAATGGAGATTAATATTCCTTATGCCTTTACAGCTTAGAAATTTAAGGAGATTGAATTTGTCCTCCAATGCAACTACAGGCAACATCAAAGAAATGGTGCCCCTGCTGGCACTTTTAACAGCTTTTCCTGCATTTTCCACTGACATGATACTGCCAGCTATTCCATCCCTTGCCGTTACATGGAATGAGCCGTTGGCAGTGGTCAATTTGATCCTTATTTGCTTTTTTATTACCTATGGATTCTCCTTGCTTTTCTATGGCCCTATTTCCGACAGATACGGACGCAAAAGACCTTTGATCATGGGGATTTCAGTGTACATAGTTGCCAGTATGCTCTGTGCCGTAGCAAGCTCCGCATTCACATTAATAGCATTTAGGATACTACAGGCCATAGGAGCTGCTGCCAGTGCATCCTTATCCATGGCTATGACCAAAGACCTGTTCTCCGGAAAGGAAAGGGAAAGAATACTTGCATATATAGCGATCATCATGGCATTGGCTCCCATGTTCGCCCCCATCATAGGAAGCTGGATATTATCATATCTTTCATGGCACTGGATATTTTTTGCCCAGGGAATGATGGGAGTAATAGGCATAATGGGCGTTCTGAGAACGTCTGAAACTCTTAAAGAAGCATCTGAAGCACCTCTGTCACGAGTATTACATTCCTATGGTAAACTGTTACATAACAAGAATTACGTCATAATGGTACTTGTTATGTCGATAAGCCTATTGCCATTATACAGTTTTATTGCCGGTTCTTCTGACCTATATATAAATGGATTTGGCCAGAGTGAACAGACTTTCAGCTATTTCTTTGCTTTTAACGCTCTGGCACTGATGTCAGGATCCTTGTCATGCCTGAAACTTACAGAGAGAATGGATTCCAGATATCTGATAACTGCCGGATTCGCAGGTATTTTACTTGGAGGAACACTGATTCTTATCCTAGGGCAGCATGGCCCATGGAGTTTTGCCTTTCCCATGGCCATAATTACATATTCCATAGGCATCAGCAGGCCTCCCAGTAACCATCTTGTACTTGAGCAGGTGCGAAAAGATGCCGGAGCTGCTTCCTCCTTATTAATATTCACATATTTCACTCTTGGAGCTGTGGGTATGTGGCTGATATCCCAGGAGTGGCTTAGCAAGATAAAGATACTAGGTACAATAGCTTTGATCTGCGGTGCCCTTGTGCTGGTGGCCTGGACTGTTTTGCAGAAAAAAGGAAGCATAAGCAAATAACCAATGCAAAGAAGTATGATCAACTACCGGAAAAGAGGCTAGAGAACAACTTAATCAAAAAAAAAAAAATAAACGATCCCGGAGGGATTCGAACCCCCGACCCTCGGGTTAGAAGCCCGATGCTATATCCTGGCTAAGCCACGGGACCTGTAGGGGTATGTGATAGATGTTTATACATAAAAGCCTTTTGTACGATCACCTGTATTTCCTCCGAGGAGTCGAAATACAAATATATGATAGGTTGACATCAATCACTACACCAATCTATATGAGGTCCTATAATGAGCGAACTGTTTATCTATTGCAACGGCGAGTACGTTCACAAGTCCAAAGCTACTGTGTCTTTATTTGATCATGGTTTCCTGTACGGAGACGGGGTCTTTGAAGGCATAAGGGCTTACAATGGACGTGTTTTTAAGTTACAAGAGCACTTGGACAGGCTTTATGATTCTGCAAAAGCTATCGCCCTGGAGATTCCCATGTCAAAGGAAGAAATGGGAGAAATAATCCTGGAAACCCTGCGCAAGAACAAACTCAGAGATGCTTATATCAGGCCCCTGGTCACCAGAGGAATTGGAGACCTTGGCCTTGATCCCCGCAAATGCCCTAAGCCTGGCGTATTCATCATTACACAGCCCTGGGGAGCTATGTATGGGGACTTGTATGAGATCGGACTTACCGGAGTCACTGTTTCGGTTCGCCGCAATGCAGCCGATGCACTATCACCCAACATCAAATCCCTCAATTACCTGAACAATATCCTGGCAAAAATAGAAGCAAACGCAAAAGGAGGCGACGAAGCCATATTCTTTGACAGCAACGGTTACCTATCCGAAGGTTCAGGTGACAACATATTCATTATCAAAAACGGCAAGGTCTACACACCGCCTACCATCAACAACCTTAAAGGCATCACCAGAGCTACTGCCATTGAACTGCTGGAAGAAATGAATATGCCGGTCTCGGTGGAGAACCTTGGAATGTTTGACCTCTACACAGCAGATGAGATATTTGTTACGGGCACAGCAGCAGAAGCCGCACCCTTGGTCAAGGTAGACGGACGTGCAATAGGAACAGGAAAGCCAGGTCCTATCACTAAGAAGATGATAGAGGCTTTCGAAGTGATCACCCAGAATACAGGTACACCCATTTTTGAGGAATAGATCCTCTTTCTTTTTCCACTTTTATTCAAAAACATTAATTACTAATTAAACTAATATCACAATTATATATTAATTGCCTTATAGATGGTGACACCATGCAATCCTTGCCTGATAAAGAAAAAGTGATATTAGAAAACTTAAAGTACTTGAATGACTCTGTGATCGCTATATTGCTTCTGATGCCTGTGACACTGGTCATCGCTTTTGAAGCACTTGACTCTACGGAATCGCTTAAATGGCTTTCCATTGCAACCTGGTTAGTATACATATTTGGCCTATGGTATGTAGCTTCCAGGGTTTTCAGACTCAACAATAGGATATTAGAACACTTGAAGGAGTGAACCTGTTGGAAAGGGAGCAAAAGGAATTTAGAGAACTCACATCCTCAGAAGAAGCACGCAGCATAATAAATACTATAAAGATTAGGCCAGTGATTAAAACATTGCAACTGGAACATGCAAATAACCGCATTCTCGCAGAAGATATATTTTCGGGTATAGATGTGCCTGCCTTTGACAGGTCAGTTAAAGATGGTTTCGCTGTGAAGGCACAGGATACATACACAGCCACAGAAATGGAGCCTGTGGTATTGATGAATGTTGGATCCATTGCAGCTGGCTGCCTCTCCGGCCTTACCCTTGGCCCTGGAGAAGCCATAGAAATAGCCACAGGTGCACCAATACCCGAAGGTTCGGATGCTGTAGTGATGGTGGAACACACAACAAGTGAAACTGGCAATATACTAGTGCTTCGGGCAGCTCACATCAATGAGAACATCATGCGCACTGGTGCCGACATCATGAAAGGGGAACGTGTGCTGCGCAAGAATGCACGTATTGGTCCACGGGAGATAGGAGTGCTTGCTTCTATAGGTATCAGCAAAGTCACAGTAAAAGAACTGAACGTTGGAATCATTTCCACAGGCGATGAACTTGTACAGCCCGGATCTGAACTAGGTGCCGGGAAGATATATGATGCTAATTCCTATGCTGTAGCCGCCAGTATAGAAGAATGTGGTGCACACCCCATAATATACGGGATCGTAAAGGATGATGAACGTGCAATGTCAGATGCCATTGATCGTGCATTACAGGAATGCAATATGGTGCTCACTTCCGGCAGTACTTCTGCAGGCGTAGGCGATGTCATGTACAAGATAATAGATGAAAAGGGTAAGACACTGTTGCACGGGATATCAATAAAACCTGGAAAGCCAGTAGTAATAGGTGTTGTTGGAGATACACCACTCATAGGGCTTCCGGGCAATCCCACTTCTGCACTTTCCATATTTAATGAGTTCATAGCTCCTCTTATATACGATTCACTTGAAACCACCCCTCCATTCAAAACAAAGATACGGGCAGTAATGGGAACCGGCATAAGGTCCGAAGGCAGAAAGGAACTGTTCCCTGTGGGACTGATAAGAGGCAGAGTGTATCCTGCAGACAAAACATCCGGAGCCATTACCACCCTTGCGGAAGCTGACGGTATCATTGAGATAAGTGAAGAGACTGAGTACCTGGAACCCGGAAAACCAATCGATGTTACACTTTTCGGAAACATAACCCCTGTAGACCTCATGTTCGTAGGGGGGCAATGCCCTGGGATTGATCTTCTGGAAGATCTGACAGGAATGAACTTCAGAGTAATAAATATGGGTTCCAGCCGTGGATTAAGTGCAATGGCTGGCAGTATGGCTGATGTTGCAGGGATCAATGTGACAGGGCATGGAGAATACAACCTGGAAGCTATCAGAAGCATAAGTCTCCATAATGCAGTGTTGGTAAAAGGGTACCGCAGAGAACAAGGACTGATCGTGCGCCTGGAAAGTAATATCAAAAGCCTTGATGACTTGCCTGGAAAAAAACTGGTTAATCGCAATAGAGGCTCAGGTACCAGAGCATTGCTCGACAAGCTGCTGGAAGAACTTGCTGTCAAAAAAGGCACCACAAAAACAGAGCTTATAAAGACAATTCCCGGTTACAACTCGGGCTCAAGAACACACAGAGCAGTTTGTGAGGCCATAAGTAGTGGCAAAGCAGAAGTAGGATTTGGCATAAGGCCCTTTGCAGAAACAATGGGACTTAAGTTCATACCGCTCACTGTAGAGGAATATGATTTCCTAATCAATAAAGAGATAATGGATATACCCCAGGTAAAAAACCTGCTGTCAACACTACGATCCCATAATTTTACCACAGGACTACCATCTGGTATATTTACCTATGACAGGACCGGCGAAATAATAGATGACATTTAACGATAATACCATATCCTTTGCGTATTTGCTGCATTAGATAACGCACATCTGTAAAAATCATGCAACTCTGAAGGTCTTTGCGGATAGAAGTACCCACAGTTTAGCAAAAGATATATATGAAAATTATAAGTAGTGTATTGTATATTTGGAAGAATATCAGATCAACCATTTAATTCCATTGCAGAAGGTTATGAGTTTGTTAACCTTTGATGCCTTACAGTTATCATCCCCGCAGTAAATGCTCTTATAGGGATCACAGATAAGTACCACCACTTAAATACCACTACCTAACTTCATAAGTAGATCCACTCTGCGGGGATGATCATCACCTTAGTTAGATAATCATTATCAATCTATTCTATAAACTGAACCGTTTGAATAATAGTGAGAGTAGTATTCGAGGTTACAAATTCCACAGCAATAGGAAAGAAAATAAAGTCTGGAATTATCTGGAAATCATAAAAGATATCAATACCTGCAGTATGGAATCCAGAAATGACTCATCTCAGAGTCATTCCAGGATATTATAGTAATATTCTCCTTTAGACCTTTGTTCGCGGTCAAGGCGGGAATCGGGCTTGTTCACCCTGGGCCTGCGAGTATCCTCATCACGGCGGAATGTGATATTGAGATTGGAAAGGAACTTGTTCATACCATCGTGCATACTTAATGGTGCATGAGCCTTACCATATACAGCCGGCTCACCCTCGAAAACGATCAATCTTTCGCTGAGCATGTCGATCATATAGATATCATGGTCCACTACCATGGCGGTCTTGCCGTTGTTCTCAGCAAAACGCTTTATCACTTTCGTGACCATTGAACGCTGTTCCACATCAAGGTGAGCACTGGGTTCGTCCAGAAGATACATATCCGCATCACGGCACAGACAAGCAGCTATAGCCACTCTCTGCAGTTCACCACCGCTGAGTTCCGGGATAAAACGCTCATACAGCTTTTCAAGACCTAAAGGTTTTACCACTTCTGTCTGGAAATAACTGCTATCGAACTTGCGAGATATGCCCCGCATGAAGAACTGCACCTGCATTTGAATATCCGCCTTGATGTACTGGGGTTTGTAGGAAATACTGATATTCATATCAAGCTTGCCTTCATCGGGTTCTACTTCCCCTGCAAGCACCTTCATGAAAGTAGATTTACCGATACCATTGGGTCCCACTATACCCAGTACTTCACCCTGCTTAATGGATCCAGCGTCTGTTTCCAGAGCAAATCCGTCCTTATATTTCTTGGAGAAGTTACTATAATCCACCAAGGTATCGATCTCAGTTTCATTCCTTGGCGGGTGGACCTCGAAGGAGATAGCTTCGGGACGGACACGTACATTCTCCTCAGGCAGATAACCTTTAAGATATTGGTTAATGGCTATACGCACTCCTTTTGGAAGAGTCATCACACCATATCCACCGGGTTCACCGTAAGCCACGTGCACCACATCGGCCAGCATGTCCAGAATAGCAAGATCATGTTCCACAACAAGCACGGCTTTTTCCTGTGCTATCTCCTGTATGAGCTTGGCACAGTTGATACGCTGGTATATGTCCAAATAGGGACTTATCTCGTCGAAGAAATAGAAATCCGCATCTTTTGCCGCGCATGCAGCAATGGCAACCCTCTGGAGCTCTCCACCACTGAGTTCTGTGATATTGCGGTCAATTATGTGCGAAAGGTCCAAACGTTCTACCAACTCACCCATTACTCCCCGGTCATCGGTCCTTGCAAGCAGATCAGATGTCTTGCCCTTGAAAGCCTTGGGAATAAGGTCTATATACTGAGGTTTCTGGGAAACCTTGAGACTGCCGTTGGAAACAGCCTTGAAGTAATCATAAAGAGCAGTACCTGCATAGTGTTCCAGTACTCTGTCCCATGTACCTCCCTCCTCTCCGAAATTGGGCACCAGCCTTCCCGAGAGAATCTGCACCGCAGTACTTTTACCGATACCGTTAGGACCCAGGATACCAGTGACTCTTCCCTTTTGTGGAACTGGTAACCCATAAAGTGCAAAGCCATTGGGACCATAACGGTGCGTCGGGAATTTAAGGGCTTCAGGGAGACCAATGATCATAATAGCATCAAAAGGACACCTGTTTATGCATATACCGCAGCCTACACAAAGCTCTTCCGAGATCAGTGGCTTGCCGTCCTCTGCAAAGATGATAGTTTCGTCACCTGTTCTTACTCTGGGGCAGTACTTTTCACATTCATGACTGCACCTTCGCGGCTGGCATCTGTCCTTGTTAAGTATAGCTATTCGCATTTTGATCACTGTTAAGAAAAGATGAGATAGGAAATTGTATCAGTTCAGGAGAAGGGTCCACGTCACCAGGCAGAAGTCCACCACAAGGAACTCCACATAGAACCAGTCCTTGAAACCAAACTCCTTAGTACTGACCTTTATGGCGGGATAGATAAGCCTCTGGGCGTAATATGCCAGAATGGCAACGATGGTGATCACAGCATACCATTTTGTTTCAGTGCCCATGCCATACTGAATATTAGCAAGGATACCGGCAATTATACCCAGAATAGAGGCAACTGCTGTCTTGATAATACCCTGTATATGTGCTTTCCTTTTTTCCTCCGGGGTCCTTTGCTTCACCGCAAGGATCCCTTTTGCAGTTTTCTCCTGCTGTACCTCGGATGCATCCTGGGTGCTTAGTTGCTTGCTTTTACCGGATGATTGCCTGGCTGCTTTTTTCAATGCCTATATCTCCTGAAAATATCAATGGAATGGTTACTATAGAAGGATGGTACTTATATAAAGCTTTATATGCGCCAACTAATGAACAAAACTAAATAAAGTCATTGCTCAATACATTACTTATCTTGTCAATGGACATGGCATCAAGGCCCAGGCAATTAAGATGAGCAGCGAACCTGCCTGGCCTATGTCCGCCCGGATGATAGACCACTGTGAACTCTGGGTCTATCTGGCGGACCATGTCAGTAAGCCCCCTCACATCCAGGTGATCACTGATCTGAATAGAAGGATACCTGAAATCAGACCTGCCACTCATTACATATTTTGATGTGTGCCATGGCAATCTTTCAAGGTCCCAGGGAGGAACAACACACAAAGTATTGCCTCCCGCCTCTCCCAAACCCACAACATCACCTGCATTTTCCAGCATGCATCGTGTCAGTTCCAGAGACTGGGCTTCCATCTCAATTACATCACCATACCCAAGAGACCTTACCAATTCAACAACCCTCTGAGCCTTTCCGAATGCATAGGCACCAAGAGCCATAGAGGAATTCTCCCTGAGCAATTGCCCAAAGCCCTCAATATCATCTTCAAAATAGCACGTGGTGTCCCCTGGATCTCCATAATTGGCCTCAGTTATCAACACATCGCATTTAGGAAGCATGGAATAGTCCTTCACATCCCCTGTCACAAGAATGCGTGTACCGACCTCATTTTCCCAATAGAATGACGTGGAACCGGGGGTATGGCCTGTAGGAAATGTCTGCACTGTGACACCAGATATCTCAAGAGAATCACATACACCCATGGTCACTCCCTGGTACGCTTTACCGTAACGTATCTCAAGAGCCTGGGCAGTCTTGGCCGAACAGAGGGCACGCTCTGAGAGCATTGCGGATTTCCCATTATGGTCTGAATGGGCATGAGTAATAAGATATGCATCCGGCTGAAGGCATTTGTTCGGGCTGCGAGTAGTATCAATGGAAAAAGTTACAGGCTTGCCTTCAGCCGACATGAACCTGAGAGAAAGATGGGGTTTGAAACCCCCGCGAGAGTTAGTCTGTCGAAAAGCCAATACTCCCATGTCAATAAGCTGCCGTGGCATAAAGATCATGATCTTACTGGCTTGAGATACATAATTCCAAGAAGTATATCGCCAGATTGGTTCACAGCACTTTTTTCAGTTCAGAACTTAGCACATCTGCAGAAGTTACACCCGTGAAACGCTTGAGCACCTGGCCATCTTTTTCGATAACAAGTGTAGGCACTGCCTGCACCATGTACTTCTTTGCGAGATCCCTGTTCTGGTCCACATCTATTATCTTGAACTCTACCTGGTCCTTGAATTTTTTTTCAACCTCTTCAAGAATAGGTTTCTGCATTCTGCAGGGTCCACACCATGTAGCACTAAAATCCATTAATACTGGTTTGCTCACTTTATCACCTTCTGATATACAGCAAAGCACAAGCCTTTTTGATTATTCTCGGTGGACAAAAAGTGCCCGTCTTAGAGGAGTCCACTGGCTGATAGAAGAGCAGCCTTCAACGGTATTGTAGAACCCCTGCAAAACCATTGTTTGCTTTCCATAAATACCTTTCGCAGGTTAATGTAATCGCTCTATTGAAGACAAAATATCAGGTCCGATATATTCTTGCGGTCAGGTCAAGAGGGGAGGCGTAATAGGGAGCAGAGATCACAATGATATCTACCAGGGCTGCATAATCAGGGATGTCCTGGGCCGAGATACCTCCTACAGCTATCCGCAGACTGGGATTCTTCTCCTTAAGCAATGGAGAAAGCCTTTGAATATCTACAGGGGACAAATGATCAAGTAGCAGCAGATCCGCTATTTTTGCATACCTCAATGCTTCTTCCTCGTTCCGGGGTTCGATCTCTATCCTGCGTACAGCTTTCATTTCATTGAGATCCCCCGCCACACCCAGATGGTTCTGGCTGATCAGGATCGAGTCACTGAGGGAATTACGATGATGATCACCGCCACCTGCCCTCACCGCCTGTAGTTCAAACCGGCGCATCCCAGGATGGGTCTTTCTACTGGTTGCAATAATAACATCCTTATTGACCTTTCTGGCAGTTTCCACGTACAGACGAGTAGTGGCAGCAATGGAGCACATCATGGAAAGGAAGGTCTGTGAAATACGCCATAGCTTGAAAAGCTGACGCAGATCACCTTTTGCCTCAAAGACCACATCATGAGGATTAAATTCACCACCTTCACGTACATGGGCGGTTACCTCAAGACCCTTTTTCCTATAGAAAGCTGCAAGCTCTTCCACACAAGCCGCTACTCCGTGCTCTCTTGACATGATACGTAACCTGCCACTGCCCTCTATGCCAAGCAGTTCGGTAGTCTCATCGCCATAGGGACAGTCTTCATCAAGATAAAGGTCGAACAGATCCATAAAGAATTTTCCTTGAGTCCTATATTGTTAGCGTTTTTTACACTTCTCTTTTATGAAGGATTGCATCCGTTAGATATGAACATAACCCTTAAAAAAGGAGAAAGGTTTGGAAATACTATGTATTAGTGAGACACAATCTAAGTTAGATCGTGTATGTGCTGGATTTATATTTTGTATGCTACTAATCGGACCTTTCTACAAGTTCTATTATTTCTGGAGGGGGCAGCATATGATTATTTACTAGTGGTAACACAGTGATTTAAAGAAATTTAATACTGTTGCAATTATAAATAGTTAATCCATAGAAACTTTTAGAACATAGTAGAGGAACATAGTAGAGGAACATAGTGTGAACTAAAAGAAAGATGATTCTGAGTATACTGGTTATCGCGATATTCTGGAAGCTAAAACTTGGAATGAAAACAATTCTGCTGAATATGAAAATTAAAGATATGGCGAAGCAATTCAAGCCTTTGGTAAACAAGGCCAAGGAATTAAAACAATGATGGATTTCCCCATTATTTTTTAATGATACTCAACAAACAGCTGCAAACAGAACCTCTGTAATTATTTATTTGGACCTACTTGACTTTAAGTGCGGAAAGGTAGATAAATTAATGCAAGAGAAACTTTCCAAAAGAAACTATACACCGCATTTTAATTATGTTCCTGCACGAAGAAAAGTGAGGAGTGTAATTTACTCCTCAAGCGTGGAAACGTCTCCCGGGTCCATGCCAAGCTCCTTTGCCCGAAGTACACGCCTCATGATCTTACCACTACGGGTTTTTGGAAGTGATTCCACGAACTCGATCTCTGAAGGCATGGCAATGGGGCCAAGACTCATCCTTACATGGTATATCAGTTCCGATTTCAGCTTATCGCTGGGAGAATGGCCCTGCCTCAGGATGACAAAAGCTTTTATTATTTCGCCTTTAAGAGGGTCGGGCTTGCCGATAACAGCAGCTTCTGCCACAGCTCCATTGGATACAAGGGCACTTTCCACTTCAGCGCTTCCTATGTTATGACCGGCAACTATGATCACATCGTCAGACCTTCCCAGGATCATGATATACCCGTCATCATCCTTTACTGCCAGATCTCCGGCTGTATAGTACTTGCCTATAGTGTTCCAGTACTGCCGGTAGCGCTCATCGTTGTTGCGGACAGTTCTCATCATGGAAGGCCAGGGCTCTTTGATAACAAGGAAACCCCCCTTCCCTGGAGGAACAGGATCTCCATTCTTATCCACAACATCAGCTACTACTCCTGGCAGAGGCCGACCCACAAAACCTGGCTTCATTGGCTGTCCGACCAAAGTGGTGATCATGTGCATACCTGTTTCTGTCTGCCACCACGTATCCACTATGGGACAGCGTTCCTTGCCAATGGCACGGTAATACCATTCAAATGCTTCCGGGTTGAGAGGCTCTCCCACGGAACCCAATATACGAAGAGAACTCAGGTCATATTTCTTAGGCCATTCCTCACCCATACGCATAAACATTCTGATAGCCGTAGGTGCTGTATAGAATATGGTGACATCAAAATCATCGATGATGTTCCACCAGACTCCCGCGTCCGGATAATCCGGAGTGGATTCAGTGATCAGGATAGTACCCCCTGCCAGCAGCGGACCATATATGATGTAACTATGCCCAGTGATCCATCCTGGATCAGCCGTACACCAGAAAACATCATTATCCCTTAGATCAAATACGTTCATGGTGGAATAGTATGCACCTACCATGTAACCTGCACACGTATGCACAATACCCTTTGCCGGACCGGTGGTACCGCTGGTGTATAGAATGAACAATGGATCTTCTGCATCCATTACCTCAGCTTCACATTCGGATACGTCCTTAAGCACATCATAGTAATCGACCTCTATTTCGGAGTACAGCTCCATAGGAGGTTTCATCCTGCGCAGTACTACTATCTTTTCAACACAGGGGGCATTGACAACGGCCTCATCGACTATGGCTTTTAGTTCCACGCGCTTTCCACGCCTTATAGTTGCGTCAGCAGTTACAACGATCTTTGCATTGGAATCCCTTATACGGGAATTGAGGGCCTGTGTTCCGAAACCTGCGAACACGATACTATGGATAGCGCCTATGCGGGCACATGCCAGGGCAACGATTATCTGTTCAGGCACCAGAGGCATATAGATGCATACAGCATCACCTTTTTTTACACCCAGAGACTTTAGGCCATTGGCGAACCTCATGACTTCCCTGTACAATTGCCGGTATGTAAGGACTCTTTCCTCTCCGCCATCACCCACCCAGATAATGGCCACCTTGTTCTTTTTACCGTTGTGCACGTGACGGTCAAGACAATTCTGAGTGATATTGAGCTTCGAGTTTACGAACCAGCGTGCATAGGGATGTTCCCATTCCATCACCTTGTCCCATTTGTTGATCCACGTAAGCTCTTCCGCTACCTTTCCCCAATAAGCTTGAGGATCTCTCATGAACTCATTATAGGCCAGCTCATAATCTCCCATCCTCACGTTTTCCTTGAGAGATGGATCGGGCAAAAAGGTTTTACCTTCCAATTTGACATCGAATTTTTCCGTCATGAATTCACCTGGTTCAATGTATCTGATTTATTCATTGCAACCACAAGCAGGGATACCATTCCACCTTGCACTTAAAATCCACACGAGTTTAACATAATGTGGAGCTTTGAGGACAAGCTGGTAGGAAGAGTGTGCCAGGTATCCATCATAATTAATCGTGTATAAACTGAAGAATAGTATAAATCTGTTGTGGCCGCATACGAAAATAGTAAGAACTACGTTAAAGAGAGAAAATAAGACAAAGCTACAAGAAGTTCAAATGGAAAGATAAAAAGAAATCAGGAAGAAAGAGCTAAAATAGCCTCTGCAAGATCACCCTTGGATTTCTCAAGAGCTTTTCTTGCCTCTCCTTCAGAAACCCCTGTCTGTTCGGCAACCAGCCTCACATCATCATCCGGGATCTCCAGCTTGCGTGGTACTTTTTCCGGTGTGCCTACGACCTGGTAGGTATCAGCTCCCTGAGCATTCATTACTGTAACATTAGCATCGTTGAAAACTATATCCACATCAGGTGTCCTGATAATTACCTGCTCCACATTGGAGATCTCATCGATGCTAATTCCCATCTGCTTCATCATCTGTTTCATTTTAGCAGGGTTCATCCCTCTACCGCCTACACCCGGAAACATGTGACCACCTCAATAATTATCAAAATAGAAAGAAATTAGTGGCATCCGCCGCCACATGGACCGCAGCTGCCGGATGTCTTTGGATTATCAATGATAAAACCGTTGCCATTTGGACCATCAACAAAGTCAATAGTTGCTCCGGACAGGCCATCTGCATCGTTCTTGTTCAGAACTATCTTAATACCCTGGCTGTCTACAGTAACATCATCTTCCCCAAATTCATTGTCAAGGGACATACCGTATTGCACACCACAGCAGCTCATGCCTGCAACGAAAACTCGGAGGGCATGGTCTGTCTTATTCTCGGACTCAAGCAGTGACTTGATCTCTGAAGCCGCCTTTACTGTTATCTCTACCATGTCTTTCACTCTTCATTTACTCTAATTGCTATCAGTACCTAGGGACTAAACAGTTATACCTTTATATGTAGTTTTGGTATAAAAAGTTATTCGTATTATTGCGAACAGGTTTGGTCAGATAAATTCAACATCATCATCTACAGGATGAGTGAGCACTTCAGCAGTGTGTGCATTCAGTTCTACTGAGTTCCGTGGGCCTTTGACTTCCCATATAGGCACATAGACCAGATCTATCCGCAGATTGATATCTTCAACTGCAGGCTTGAACCTCTTATGCTCCGAAATGATAGCTTCACCCTTAGTATCGTCAAAACGAAGGTCTTTTGTATGCTCATCTATCAGCATATTAAGAATTGAATCCTTGGCTTGTGCATGAGTTATGATCTGAGTCTTAAGCTCATAGTCATTGTCCGGAAGCTCCAGCACATTACTTACCTCAGTGATGGCAATATTGCTAATGCTACCGTTCAACGCATTGAGATAACCCACACCCTCACCGGAAATATCGATTATCTTGGACCGGTATTTCTTTTCTACCTTCAGAGAATAGGAATATCTCCAGAAGGGAACGAGTTTAAGAATAACGGCCTGTACAGTTTGCACATGAGGTTTACCCATTGCAGCCGCACGGTCCTTGGTAAGCTTAAGAGGAGCAGCCTGAAGCTCCAGATGCACAGAATCAACAGCATGTGCAGGGACCATAACTTCAGCCAAAGGAAATGCAGGTGTTGCACAATGATATGAAGGAGTAACGCCTTCCCTTGTTGAAACAACTGTTCCTCTAAAAACATCAGAGAATGGACGAGGTTCAGATGTTTCACTTAAACGAGAACGACCCGAAGAATATGCAGATGGCGCCCTTACAAGTTCAAGTTCACTTGCAGTCCCTTCAATATCTGCAAGCACAGCTCTGCCAATATGCATAGATACTTCATCCCTCTCCCATATTATAAGCCCAAGGTCTTCTCCATAGAGTTTGACATCAGGATCTACATCCGTAGTGGAAACATAAAGGCCAATACCTTCCAGCACCTGGTCAGCAAAGAATTTGAGATCAGACATATCCGGATCCGAGCCGAATTTGATAATAGTTTTATAACCGTCTTTCTCGGCAATAAGATCATACCTGGAAGACTCATTAACGCTGTAACCCGCTGATCTGAAAACATCCCTCAAGATACGCAAAAGCTCTTGCTTCATAATTTATCAGTGAAATAAGGACAGATGAACTGAAATATGTTTCTATGGGAACTGCATATCACAGTACCCTCGTTGTCGTTTCAAGCTCTACACCTTTATTGGTGATAACGTAAGAAATGGTCCTGTTGGGTACGATCATACCTCGCATCTTTCGAAGGAGTATGGAACGCTCTACTTCGCTTCCACGCTCTTTCATCCTAAACTCTATGACACCATCACATATATGCTTCATGTTGTTCTCAACGATGGGTTCATGCATGCCACTGGTCATTAAAAGAAGATGAACGGCACCTGTTGCCTTACCCATAGAGGATATGATCTCTATGACATTTAACACGTTATTAAGTTCGTAGGAACGCAGGAAATAAGAGATAGAATCCACTACACCCCGATATTTACCGGTACGAGCCTGGGTCGCTGTTGCCTTGAGCAGATTAAGCGAATCAGTTCCTCTTTTGAGAAAATCCTTTGCCGATACATCAGAAACCAATTGCTTTGGGAGCACATTATAAAAACGTGGAGAATAAGCATCTATGAAATCGAACTTGTCTTCTTCCAGATGTTTTCTGACGTTCCAGTTGAAATAATCCATTCCTGACATTACCTCGGATATCGGGTGCTCGGACGAAAAATAGAAGACATCTTCGTGATTTACAAGTCCTCCATATGCAAACTGATGTGCAAAGACCTCCATACCTGCCCCGGGTTCTGCAAGGAGCAGAATAGTAGTACCAGGCGGAACGCCGCCATTTAACTGCACATCAAGACCCCCCACACCAGTGGGGACACGATAACCTCCGGAGCCATCAAAACTGTAATCCATTAACTCTCACCTATGAGCGATAGATGCAAATATATTAATGCAAACTGAGATACTATTTGATCAGACAATAGATATAGAGATATTAATATAAAAATATGGTGGAAAGAAATGATCAACCTCAACGACCTGAAATATGAGAATGGCCTTGTTCAGGCTATAGCCCAGGATGCGGAAACAAAAGAAGTTCTTATGTGTGCTTATATGAACAAGGAAGCTTTGCAAAAGACGATTGAAACTGGATATGCACACTACTGGAGCCGCAGTCGCCAGAAACTATGGAAGAAAGGGGAAAGCTCAAACCACCTGCAAAAAGTAATAGAGATACGCATTGACTGTGATATGGATGCTATCCTCATGCTGATCAAGCAAGAGGGCGGAGCATGCCACACCGGATACAGATCATGCTTCTACCGCACCATGGAAGGAGAGATAGTAGGAGATAAAGTATTCGAACCTGATGAAGTGTACTAGCCGGCCTGCAATTGAATTATATAGAGAAGAATAGTAATATGTTCGTATGAAGAGAGAGGGTCAAAGCATAACCCGCATTGCCAGTGATACAAGTGCTATAATTGATGGTGCTATATCTTCGCGGGTAAAGAGTGGCGACTATGCAGGTGTTCAGGTAATTATTCCAGAAGCAGTAGTTGCCGAACTCGAAGCCCAGGCTAACCGTGGCCTGGAGATAGGCTTCAAGGGATTAGAAGAGCTGCAAGAGTTGCGCAAACTTGCCACCCAGGGAACCATAGAGCTTGTTTTTGCTGGCAGGCGGCCAAATCTTGATGAGGTTAAACTTGCTGGTGGTGGGGAAATAGATGCGCTCATCAGAGAAACAGCTCAGGAAAATAATGCTACTTTTGTTACTGCTGACAGAGTGCAGTCACAAGTTGCCATAGCAAAAGGTATAGATGTTGATTTCATAGCCCCCCGCTTTATTGAATATGGTCCTCTGAAGATAGAACAGTTCTTCACAGAAGACACCATGTCGATACATCTGAAAAATGGGGTGCCCCCCATGGCTAAAAAAGGAAGTGTAGCTGCCGTAGAATTTATGCGGATCAGAGAAGAGGCATGCACTTATGGAGAACTTAAATTCATTTCCAGAGAACTCATAGAACGGGCGCGCAGTGACCCTGCTTCCTTCATGGAACTGGATTTCAATGGGGCATCCGTGCTACAGATAGGGAACATGCGGATAGCCATTGCTAATCCACCATTCTCGGATGAGATAGAGATCACTGCTGTACGGCCTGTAGCAAAAGTATCCCTTGATCAATACCGCCTAAGCACAGTGCTGAAGGAACGGATTAAAGAACAGCGTGGCATTCTCATAGCTGGACCTCCAGGAGCTGGAAAATCCACATTTGCTGCGGGTATTGCCATATACTTGCATGAGATGGGATATGTAGTGAAGACCATGGAAGCTCCCCGGGACCTGCAGGTACCAAAAGAGATCACACAATATGCCCCCCTCGAAGGCAGTATGGAAAAAACGGCGGACATCTTACTGCTGGTTAGGCCTGATTATACGATATATGATGAGGTAAGAAAGACCAGCGACTTCCATGTCTTTGCAGACATGAGATTGGCGGGCGTGGGGATGATAGGGGTCGTACATGCCAACAGAGCTGTAGATGCCATACAGAGGCTTATTGGCAGGGTGGAGCTGGGAGTTATACCCCAGGTAGTGGACACGGTTATCTTCATCGATAAAGGCGAGATATCTAAAGTACAGGTATTGGAATTCACCGTGAAGGTCCCATCGGGGATGACCGAGGCTGACCTGGCAAGGCCTGTGATCATAGTAACTGACCTGGAAAGTGGCAGAACGGAGTATGAGATCTACACTTACGGAGACCAGATAGTAGTAATGCCAGTGGGCCTTGAAGTGAAAAAGCCTTCCTGGAAGCTTGCAGAAGGCGAAGTGAAAGAAGTTATAGAACGTTATGCTACCGGACCTGTACAAGTAGAAATGATCTCGGACCACAAAGCTTTCGTGCAGGTACTTGAAAATGACTTGCCGAGGGTCATTGGAAGGGGTGGGAATGTGATTGATACTATCGAGAACATACTGGGTATCCACATAGACGTGCGCAAGTTCGAATCCGGAGAAGCAAAAGAAAAGCCGCTGCAGAAAGAGTTCCGTCCCATCATTGAGAAGACGAAAAAACATGTTATACTGAACATTCCCGAACTTGCGGCCCATGATGTCGAAGTCTATGCAGGAGATGAATTCCTGTTCAGTGCCACCGTAGGACGCCACGGAGATATCAAAGTGAGAGCGGATTCAGCAGTAGCGGATAGCATCCTTTACGCTGTGGAGGATGGGGAGCCGGTGACAGTCAGGCCGCAGTGATAGACATTTCACTTCTGTTTTTCATGGTAAGATCAAATCGTTAAATAACGGTTTACTATTTCCCGGACTTACTTTTTTTCACATTATTGAAAATACATCAAGTAAATTGTCAATTTTTATGATAAATAATATATAATAAGAGTGGCAAATAATAAATCTACCAGAACTCATTTAACGAGTTAGCCAAACAAAAGGAGATAAAGAGATGGCAGAATGCGAGCTACTCCCAAATTGTGGATTTTTTAAAAAATACGATGAATCAAAACATTTTGCTTGTAAAGGTTTTATCAAGCAATTCTGCAAAGGAGAGAAAATGAATGATTGCAGAAGAAAGGCATACCGTAAAGAAAATGGAAAGCCACCAAGTGATGATATGATGCCTAATGGACAGATGATAGTCATCTGAAGAGAATGAACTGATAAAACGCCAAACTCCCAAACATGTGGAGTTCTGCCCTTCAGGCATCTTTTAGGTTGGAGTATATGACCAGAAGACCTTCAAGGGTAATGTAACCTTTGTGTGTGATCTGGTAATCGCCTCTTTCATTGTGCTGGAGAATCATCTTTGAGTCCAGCAATTTCTGCAGATGGAAGAGCAGATTACCCCCCCTCAGAGTGGTTATCTGTGAGAGTTCCGAAAAACCCCGCGGGCTGCCTGCCAGGGCTTTAAGAATGAGAAGACGCTGCTTGTTGGCAACCGGTTCACAAATTGAATCCACTACTTCGATGGGGATTTCCTCTAATTTATGATCACCTTTCTGTCGTTCGTATATCTGTAATGAACGCATGGCCTCTATCTGGCTGTCATAGAGCCTCGAGACCTCTGTGAAACACTGGCCGCACATAGGCTGCCCGGTAATCTTGCGTAACTGATCTATCTTCTGCCAATATTGGTCTACTACGTCCTTGTTCACGCTTTCCTGACTTAGCAGATAAGATGTTTCGCTTAGAAGTTCCTCAAACTTTTTCCTGCAGCCTTCATACATCCGACAGTCATGTACCATATGCTTTTCCAGGCTGTCACTGGTATCCTTCCTGATGTAATCAATGAGAGCCTTAGAAAAGCTACCCCGCAACTGTGAAGTGGTTTGCTCCACTATATACCTGCCAGACCCTTCAAGGAACCGGTTGAATTCGTTACGCATTAAGATGATCTCACTTTTCAGCTCTTCCAGTTCCTTACATTGTCCCAGTGAGTTCTGTGCTTTTTCCATATTGATCTTTCTCTGAAATCCCTTGTCACATTATATTCTGATTTAGCCCAAGGTCATTATTATGTAGTAATCATGTTTTGTACATAATAATGCCGATTAAGTATATAGTTATAACCAGCATATTAGGTAATGGTGACAGAACATGTCAGTAAAAGAAGAAATACACGCACAGATCACAGGAGCGCTTAAGAACGCAAAATTCCCTCTGAAGACACCTCATGAACTACTTGCAGCCTTTCCCGCAGGGGCTGACACCACCTGCCAGTCTGGCAATGTAAAGGTCACAGCAGGTGAAGCAGGAGCATTGCTCAAACCAAGTGACTTCCCCTTCACCAGTGCCCAGCAGGTGGCTGACGTAATAGTGGGCAGAGCAGGGCTCTGAAGTTTTATTGTAAGGGAAGGGGGCAAAGAAAGGGAGAAGAAGAGCATTAGTATTTGAAGGGCTTTTCAAAAACCACCTATTCAAAACCCCATCTCTATTTTGAATATTTTGATGTGAAACCATTAGTTAATGAAACTATAAATGATAACTAAAATGAGAGTTGCCAAAGCTACCAAAAACCGTTTCAATCTTTCTTTGCAGTTTTCAGCCTCCGTAGCAGGATTATTACTGACCTCTGCAAAACCTACTCCAAAAGCTACACCAATAGCAATGCCAATGGGAATGTTCTCAAGCATAGACCCGATGATGAAACCTATAAGCAGACCCACAAAATAGAGAGCGCTCTTTGGAATGGTACAAACTTTGTTTGGGACACCATCATTTCCAGAGTTTTTGTAACCCATAATAGAGAATGAGATTTTTGGATATAAAAAAGGATTGAGTCTGAAATAAGTTCATAATTATATGGATCAATATTTAACAGAAGCCACCTGGACCTCACATTGATCATTAGTTCAATGAACCGAACTTAGAACATTATTACAGTAATTAAAACAAAAATCTCTTTTTCGATGAGTTTAAGAGTAAAAGCCGCATATAGGTGCGCGATGCCAGTCACTTTCCGCGATAAACTCCAATCTGAGAGATTTATAATTACTACAGAGATCACACCTCCAAAAGGTGTTGAGACTTCGTCTTTCTTAACAGACGCACAACAATTAAAGCAATGTGTGGATGCTTTCAACGTGACGGATAATCAACGGGCTGTCATGCGCATGAACCCTATAGCCGTGGGAAAGATATTAAAAGATGCAGGATACGAAACCATCGTACAGCTTACTTGCAGAGACCGCAACAGACTGGCCCTCCAATCAGACCTGCTTGGAGCCTGGGCTCTGGGAATACGGAACATATGTGTTATGACAGGAGACCATACAACTAAAGGAGATCATCCCGGTGCAAAACCTGTATATGATCTTGATTCGGTGCAACTACTGGACGCTGTTAGAAAACTTAACGAAGGATACGATCTTTCTGGTAACAGGCTCGAAAAAGCTCCTGATTTTGTAGTAGGTGCCGTCTCCAATACAGATCCCGCACAACCCATGCAGCATATCAAACTTCGAAAGAAAGTGAACATGGGAGTGGATTTCATTCAGACCCAGGCAATGTATGATACCGAAGAATTTGCATGTTTTCTGGAAAAGATAACTGACGTTGAGGTACCTATAATAGCCGGAGTCATACCGCTCAAATCTGCCAAGATGGCAAGGTTCATGAACAGTAACATTCCGGGAATAAAAGTTCCTGATGAACTCATCTCCAGAATGGAAAATGCAGAAGAACCTGTTCAGGAAGGAATGGAGATCGCTGCGCAGCTCATCCGTGAACTGAAAAATATGTGCAGAGGCATACATTTGATGCCTGTAGGACAACATACACATACTAAAAAACTACTAAAAATGTCAGGATTGACAGAAGGAAGACCACATAATGAGTAATAATAATAATCATGAACCTTCGGGCGATGAAACACCAATGCAGTTGCTAGGTATCAGGACACCTATCATAAGACCAGGTGAAGATATAGTTCAGATACTCCTGGAATGCCTTGAAAAGCAGGGAATACGACTGCAGAATGGTGATGTGGTCGTGCTGGCAGAATCCGCTGTAGCTACTGCTGAAGGACGTGTGGTACAATTATCTGACATTGAGCCAACTGCAGAGGCTTGTGAACTTGCCCTGAAGTATCAGCTTGACCCCAGAGAGATGCAGCTGATAATCGAGGAATGTGACGAAATATTCGGAGGAGTTCCCGGAGCAGCATTGACCGTTACCAGAGGAACGCTTTCACCAAATGCAGGCATCGATAGCTCAAATGCACCTGAAGGGTGTGTGGTGCTTCTGCCAGAGGACCCGCAAAAAAGTGCGGCTTTCATAAGAGAAGGACTCGAAAAGGCCTGCTCATGCCATATAGGCGTTATCGTTGGCGACAGCCGTACCCAGCCTCTAAGACTTGGATGCGTGGGCATAGCCCTTGGAACTTCAGGATTAGAACCTGTGGAAGATGCAAGAGGATCACTTGATCTTTTCGGCAAGGAACTGAAAATAACCCGCAAAGCAGTTGCCGATAATATGGTCTCTGCTGCGCAACTGGTAATGGGAGAGGCGGGAGAGGGCACCCCTGCTGTAGTGATAAGGGGAGCAACTGTGAAGATGATCGAAGGTTCCATAGAGATGCCACTGTTCTCAAGGGAAGAATGCATGTATTACAGCAATATAAGCAAAGGCAGGAAATGATTCACAGAATCCTATAAAATTTTCATCGCAGATTTTAGGATATATTGATACATATAGAGATAGCTTGCAAATTCTTTAGAAATAGTGATATATAGACATATTGCCCTTACATAGAATACTTTTCCACATATATTCTATTTGTACAAAATTCAAATGCATAGGGCCATTTAACCTCATACGTGAAACTAATTCACAGGGGAAAAAGATGGCTACGAAAACAATTAACCTTTTTATAGTACTTACTATCGTAGGACTGTTACTTATGGGAAGTGCAGCATCTGCGGTATCGGGCAAGGAAACACAGAAGACAGAAGAAAGTACAAAGGATATACAGGATACGAAATATACTAACAAAAAAATAAAGAATATTATAGTTATGGTCCCGGATGGATGCTCGCAAAGTGTCCAGACTGTAGCACGCTGGTACAACGGGGAAGAACTCCAGCTTGATGACATGGTTGTTGGAACGGTTTCCACCTATATGAGCGATTCACTGATCACCGACTCTGCTTCTGCAGCAACGGCTTTTTCAACCGGATATAAGACTTCCGACGGAGCATTAAGCGTAGGCCCAAACCCAGCAACTCTTTTAAGCATCATAGATTCAACAACTGTGGCTGAACCATATGTTCCTCTTGCAACTGTACTTGAAGGAGCAAAACTCAAGGGTAAAGCTACGGGACTTGTAGCAACATCTGAGATACCACATGCAACACCTGCAGCTTTTGCTTCCCATGCTGAATCCAGAAAACAGTATGATGACATAATCGAACAGATGGTTTATCAGGACATTGATGTGGTCTTTGCAGGAGGCAAGGATTTCCTCAGCACCAGCCGTCAGGATGGAGAGAATCTTACCAAAGTGCTCATGAACAGAGGTTATCAGTTTGTTGAAACGGAAGATGAGATGATGTCTCTGAGATCTGGCAAAACATGGGGAATGTTTGCAGGAGCGGCTATGTCTCCTGAAATAGACCGCCAGTATACGGCACCTGAGCAACCACATATAGCTAACATGACTGAGAAAGCCATTGAACTGCTCGCCAAAGATAAAGACGGATTTTTCCTCATGGTAGAAGGCAGCCAGGTTGACTGGGCAGGACATGCTAACGACCCGACCTACATGGTAACTGATTTCCTTGCTTTTGATGAAGCAGTGGAAGTCGCTGTTGACTTTGCAAAAAAGGATGGAAATACCTTGGTAATTGTCTTCCCTGATCACAACACCGGTGGAATGACACTTGGAAGCAATTATGACCCTTCATACACAAAGACTACAGTGGAAGATCTTGTAGACCCTCTGAAGAACATGAAATGTACGTACGCTTATCTTGAAAGCCAGATAAAGGACATGACAGATGGTTCCGAAGTCCATGAAGAAGTGCTGAGTTGGATGGGCATCGACCTGACACAAACCGAGATAGATGAAATTGTCGCAAGTGGTAAGTTCGAGACTCTGAAAAATATAATCAACAATAAACATACCATTATCGGATGGACAACCGGGGGTCACTGCGGAGAGGATGTGCCCCTGTGGGCATACGGACCTGGAAGCCTTTCAGGGCACGTCGACAACACAGAGATAGCCACTTACATCGCTGAAGAGTTCAGTTTTAGCCTGGACAAGACAAGTGATAAACTGTTCGTGGATGTGGATGAAGCATTCCCTGGCAAGTATGTACTGGACAAGACAGATTCCAAGAACCTGGTTCTTAAGATCGGGAACTACAAACTGCCAATAAACAAGGATGTCCTGATCGACTCCAAAGGAGTTGAACATAAACTCGATGGAATAGTGATCTATGCTCCAAAAGCCAACGATGGCAAGGGCAAAGTGTACATTCCACAGCAAGCTGTAGACCTGATCAAAGGTAAAAAGTACAAGTAAAACGATGAAAAGGGTATATCCCTTTTCTATCTATATTTCACGTACTTATTTTAGAAAGCCTGGAAGATATTATATAACCCTCTTGTTACGAAATCCACCGCAAGGGCGGCAAGAAAGAGTCCCATAAGACGGGTGAACACCAACATACCAGTATAACCAAGCCATGTATAGACCTTATGGGAGAAATGAAACAACAGCAGACAAATCAGGAAAGTCAGCACAATTGCAGCCAATACTATCATCTTGTCAAAAAAGATATCTGTACTACCCATAAGAACTATAACAGTTGTTATTGAACCAGGTCCTGCTAGTATGGGAAGAGCAATGGGAAACACCCAGACATCATCCCTGCCTAACGATTCTTTGATTTCGTCCTGAGTTATGCTTTCCCTGGATATCTGTGCCATCATCATATCAAAAGCCACTTTGAATAGCAGTATTCCTCCGGCAACCCTTAAGGAATCAACATTTATGCCGAACAGTCTGAGCATTGCATCACCTGTCAGCGCGAAGAAAAGGGAAATGCCACATGCAAGAAAAACAGCTTTTTTTCCAAGTATCTGTCTTTGTTTATCGGTCATCCCACTGGTCATGGATACAAAGGTCACAACTCCATCCAAGGGACTGACTATTACAAAAATAGATACAAAAGAATAGATGAAAAAAGTGATCAAATCCATAAATAGAATGTATTAAGAAAGTATATGGATTTTATTGAAAGTACGAAGCTAATTATTTTATATGTAAACAGAAGCTTCCATCACATTTTTATATAAAAATAATTAATATGAATATATGTGGAGTTGCCTATAAATTATTTTAAATAGATGAGAAGAAGAACAGGCACAATTATAACAATTAAAGCTTTGGGAATTTTTAAAAAGAGGCTACATAAATGCTTCAAGCAGTAGTATTTGATAACGAAGGTATAATAGATGGAAACCTGAGAAATAAACTGGAAAATGTCGGACTTTTCCTATCCAAAATATGCCAATTTGATGAAAAGACAATCGTCTCAGTGGCTGAGAAAAAACCTGATCTATTGTTATACTGCTGTTCTTCCGGTGACTGCAACTCCTTTGATAGAA
>NZ_JBFYLB010000043.1:0-7654 GCF_041305605.1 Methanomethylovorans sp. | reverse complement strand
GCAGATACATGTCTCCCTCCAAGGCCCTTATCAATATTTATATCTCTTGCATCCACATCCAGGTATCTTCCTGCGGCATGTATCCTACCCTGTTCTGAGATTACAAATACTCCGTCCAGTTGTGCAAGTTCCTTCACTGATTCCCAATTGTGTTCTTCAAGAATGTTGCTGTCTTCCGGCGTTTGTCCCAGGTAGGGGTTAATGATCAGGGGATGTGACCTGTGCATAACTTCATCAACATCACCTACAATGAGTGCCGTGCCCACTTTTTTACCTTCGCGTCCTTTTGTAGCAACGTCAAAGCAAATGCTAAGGACGGCACGTACAACTTCAGGAGATATGCGCTCCTCACATTCCCGTATTTTTTTTACCATTTCGTTTTCCTTAAGGTTATGGACCACAATGGCACAGGAATCTATGCTGCCAACAAGTCCGACAACAGTTCCTTCTGAAATATTTCCCAGCACATGCTCTATAGCAGCTATGTTTTCCAGCTCTTCCAGCTTATGATAAGATTGATTGATCATCTTATCTGTGAAAGTGCGTACTCCTCTTCCCCCATTGGAAAATATAAGGTGATCTATAAGTTCTTTCTGATCACTGAAAGCATGGTAGATTGGAATATTTGTTCTGACATCCTCAAAACAAAAATCGCCAGCCAGGATTATAGCGGAAGAGCCAATCCCTTCTGCAAGATTCACAGCAGTTTCGATGAAAACGTTATTTTTTTCCATGCAATCCTCTCTTTCACCTGTGCCCTCCGATCCACTGCTATAATAACCAGCGATGATTCCTTTTTGTTCCATTTGGTCCCCTCTTTATAATATTATATAAACATCTTATCTCTATTAAAGGTACCTATGTAAGCCTGCAGCGTCAGTATTTTATCTTTCCAGCTCCACTTCTATAAAGGTATTCTTGTGATCAGGACATTCGTGGCTGTTGACCTTCCGGAAGAATCCCATGCAAAGATATCTGGGATACAGTCAAAGTTTATTGGGCCAGGAGTAAGGCCAGTAGATCCCAGTCTTGTACATATCACCCTGAAGTTTCTTGGAGATGTTGGTGAAGCACAGCTGGCGGAGATCATCAGTGCTCTTGATAAAGTGGATTGTCCTTCATTTGATTCAAAAATTTCTGGGGTGGGTGCTTTTCCAGGTCTGAAGAATCCCAGGGTAGTATGGCTAGGTGCAGATGGTGATTATTCCTGTCTTCACGGGCAAGTAGAGTCATTACTGTCAGGAATAGGTTTTAAAAAAGAGACTCGCAAGTTCACCTCGCATGCGACCATTGCTCGGGTCACATATTTGTCTGGTTCCCGAAGGAAAGAGCTCATTTCAGCAATGGAATCTCTAAGAAATTTTGATGTAGGTTCTATGCATATTGATACTATCAAGCTCAAAAAAAGTACTCTTACGCCGGAGGGTCCCATTTACGAGACCCTGCACGAGGTAAAACTGCTCTGAATTACAAATTGTGGATCGCTTTCAAGTTGAAGTGATCTCATACTTATGGAATCCACTGGACCTTACTATCCTTTTGTCATTTGTTATCAGAAGACATTCCGTTCCGTCAAGTTTCTCGATCATCTCTAGGCCATCCTTCTCTCCTAATACGAATACAGAAGTTGACAGAGCGTCCGAGTCTATACCAGCAGGAGCGATGACCGTAGCACTGATCAGGTTCTGGGAAGGATATCCTGTACGGGGGTCAGCAATGTGTGAGACCTTCGCCTCTTCGCTAAAATACCTTTCATAATTGCCGCTGGTCGCTACAGCCATGTTTGTGATCTCAATAACAGTTATAACCTGTTCGCTCATGTTTGGATTCTGTAGTCCTACCTTCCAGGATGACCCATCGGGTTTGTGACCAATGTACATCCCATTGCCTCCGGCATCAACAAAACCCGACTCTATTCCATCATCTCTAAGTGATCCAATGGCAAGGTCAAGGGCATATCCTTTCGCTATTCCGCCCAGAGTAATCTGCATCCCTTTCTGAAGGAATATATTATTTCCTTCTATCGTTATGTTACTAGCATTCACAAATCTGAGTGTTTCATGTAGCTCTTCTTCAGTAGGTGGTTGATGCGTGCCTTCAGGTATGAATTTGCTCTTCCATAGGTCAAGAAGAGGCAGCACTGTTATATCAAAAGCTCCGTGGGTAATATGCTGATAATATATAGATTTATTGATTACGTATCTAACGCCATTGCTTGCATTCAAAAGTTGTGAATCTTTATTGAGTCTGCTCAATTCGCTGGTGTTATCAAAATAGTCCATGTTGGAGTCAACATCATAAACTTTCTGGAAAGCATTGTCAATTGCCTTCATGGCGTGAGTACTGTTAGTGTCCGCTACTTGAATAGTTATTATAGTATCCATTATAACTCTGGTGTCGTTATAGATTTGTGGTACTGATTCCTGGCTGTTTGTATCCTTGTCAATACAATTTATCACGAATGATACTGATAAAATCGCTATCAAGGCAATAGTAACAGTTTTATACATCATGGATTATGAAATGACATAATCAATCTTAAACTTAATCAGAACTGTAACAGTCATCTTGTTAGTTCATTCGTGGAAATCTTTGGTCAAAGGAAGTGTAATCATGAGCGATCACAGTGGAGCTTCACCTACGGGCTCGCATTCCAGCAAGGACAAATACCTTGTGGTAGCGATCCATCAGATGATGGAAGAGTACGGATGGAGAGGAATTGAAAAGCAGTTTGGTGTTGTAAAACATCATATTATATACGTGAAACCGGATTCCCCTCTTGAGAAAATAGAACTCAAGTCCAATATACTTGGCAATCACATGGATGTTGATTTTCTTGGTGTGACCCCCAAAAAAGGCATTTTGGACAAAGTTTTTGATTTTAATGTACGCGTTGTACGCAAGACTTTCGAGATCGATAAATACGTCACGAATGACTTGAAAATTACAAACGAACAGAATCTGAGGAACACTGTTATTGTCGCTATAAAAGAGCTTGAAGATATTGCTTCCAAAAAGCCCGAGGATGTCTCAGAAAAGTGAGTGTGATTAGAGTATGAAAGCCAATTTTCTCATTATCATTGCTATATTGATGCTTTTCATATCCGGCGTGTATGCTTATGCCGGATATAGCGGAAATGAGGTCCTTTCATCACATTATATGACAGATCAGAAATGGTCGGACAAAGTGTGTATGGGATGTCATTTAAATACACAAGAGGAGGTCACTGGTTCTTTCCATGTGCAACAGGACATGGCTGAATGGTCTTCTCTTATGGGCCAGGGTGTCCTGCTGAGTAGCATGGACAAAGAAACGTGGTTAAAAACGTATGGTTCGCTGCACCCAGGGGGGGGAAATCTTGAAGAATATGGTGCAGATGTGGATTGCATGGTCTGCCATGAACAAAAAGGCCGCTATGATTATCAGGCTCGTGTTGAAGCCATCTCTTCTGGAAATATCGCTGGTGCAAAAGAGGCAGCCATCGAAGAAGCTAGCAAAGAGGCACAGAAGGAACCTCTGTATGTGGCAAGCTATATGTTGAATATTCTCACACCACTGCCAATTGTTACTGAGATCCACGATGAGGTCAATGCAGGTCCTACAAATGAACAATGTGGTACTACTTGTCATCAGAATGAAGCTGCCACCAGTGCAGTTACATGGATGGCTGCTAATTCTAACGATTATGATGTTCATGCAGATGTAAATTGTGTGGAGTGCCATGAGGCAGATGAGCATCAGGTAGGTCGCAGGATTCCTCTTGATTCCACTCATGAAGACTATGTGGAAGTCAAGAGCTGTGACTCTGAGGGATGTCATGCAGGCATTTCCCATGGTGACATAGTTGATTCTCATCTTGAGACCCTTGAATGTGAAACATGTCACATCCCCATGTTACCGGGTGGCAATCTCACAGGCGTGACCCCGGTAAGTGGTTTCAGCTGGGAGAACGGAGTTCTTGAAGAGACATACCAAGAATCTGATTTCACACCAACTCTTGCCTGGTCTGAAGGAGTATACAAAGAGAAACTACCAGTGATGGCTAGCAAGGATGCAGAAGGTGTTAAACTGAACACTTTCAACGTGATAACCGGTGTATGGTGGGATGAGGGACAGGACCAGGATGTTCTGAACAATCCTGACAACAGTTCTTCACTGGGCGATCCAATACCGCCATCTGTGGTAAAGGCAGTTGATTTCAATGGTGATGGCAAGGTCACATCTTCAGAGGTACGTTCCTATGATGGAAACCTTGATAAACAGCCTGATTATCCGAATGCGGTACTCCGGCACGTTGATCTTCTGTATCAGGTAAGCCACAACATTGCAAGTACCGATGTTGGTATGGCTGATCCCCTGAGATGTGCTGATTGCCATGGCAGTTCAGAAGCTCTTCATATTAATTGGGAATTACTGGGTTACGATAAGGATCCTGCAGGAACAACAACCCCTGCTCAGGAGATCAGTGTGACCATACCCGGACAAAAGCCGGTAGAGGTAGAGAGGGAACCAGCACTTTAAGGAGTGAATCATAATGGAAAGTAAACGATTAAGTAAATTACCTGAGAAAGTGATTATTCCCCTTAAGCAGCACAAAGGAATCCCATGTGTTCCTATGGTTAAAAAGGGAGATTTAGTGGTCATAGGCCAAAAGATAGGTGATTGCAAGGATAACCATGATTCATCTGTCCATTCAAGTGTATGTGGTGAGGTTCTCTCTATTGAGATGGCTCCACATCCTGAGGGTAATAAGGTCCTGAGTGTTATTATCAAGACCACTGAAAGTGATCAAACGGTGGGATTTTCTCCGAAGAAGAATCCTTCACAAAAGGATCTCATCGAATTGATAAAGAACTCAGGTATAGTGGAACACTACGGTGTTCCAACACAAAGTGTTCTAAATCCCGACGGTAAGAATATAGACACAGTACTGATCAATGCCACATCATCTGAATGGATAGGCGGTAAATTCAACACTCCGGAAGAATATGGTACTCAGATGCTTGAGGCACTCAAGCTTTTGATGAAAGCGGCTGGTGCATCCAAAGGTGCCATTGTGATCCGTAGTGATGATCCTGAATCAATAGCGGCGTTTGGAGGGGTAAAATTTCAAGGAAAACAACTGGAAGTAGCTCCTCTTATAGGTAGTCGCAGGATAGGCTATTACTTAAAGGATCAGGAATCTAACATTGTGGTGGTTTCCCAGAAGCGGATATATGGTAAACGTATTCTTAATTTCTTCACTTACAATGTAACAGGAAGAAAAGTCCCTGCTGGCTGTACTCCTTCAGATGTCGGTGTAGCCATATGCGGTGTGAAATCGGCAAAAGCGCTATACGATGCTGTATACGAGGGAAAGCCATACTATGAGACAGTGATTTTATTGGACGGTCTTCCCAACTGTCCTTCCCTTGTACTGGTCAGAATAGGTACACCTTTCAAAGACGTGATCGAGGCATATGGAGGTTATCCCAGTGAATCGGGCAAACTTATTGCTAATGGAATGAGGACTGGGGTTGCCCAGTATACTGACGAAGTTCCTGTAACAAAAACCACCACTCGGATCTCTTTCCAGAAACCGGAAGATGTATCCAAAGATGACGTAATTGCCTGTATCCATTGTGCAGCATGTGTGGATGTATGCCCTGTGGAGCTGCTTCCAAGTAAAATTGCTGCTCTGGCTGATCAGGGTCGTTTTGATGAATGTCGTCAGGTACATATCGAGAATTGTATTGAATGTGGAAAATGTGCAGTAATCTGTCCTTCCAAGATCCATATCCTGCAGTTGATAAGGTATGCCAAGAATGCCATTGAATTGGCTTATGAAGACACAGCTGCGAAAGAGTCTTCGAATATTAAGCTTGGCTGTGCCTGCGGAGGTGAATAAATGACTTTTACCATATCTGCTCCCCCTCATAGAAAGTCAAAAGTTACGTTCAGATCTATTATGTGGAGCAAGGTGCTGGCCCTTGTGCCAGTGAGTCTTGTATCTATATATTTCTTCGGCATACCTGCCCTGAGTATAATCCTTGTAAGTGTACTAGCGGCAGTGGCAACAGAATTCGGTATTCAGAAATTATTCAAACAGAAGGTGACTATACAAGATGGCAACGCGGTTCTTATGGGACTCATGTTGTCCCTTTTGATGCCTTCCGAAGTTCCTCTGTGGTTGCCTGTAGTAAGTTCTTTCTTCGCTATAGCTATTGGAAAGCTTGCTTTTGGTGGGATTGGTTCCTATGTCTTTAATCCGGTGCTTGCTGCCTGGATCTTCTGCAAAACTGCCTGGAGCGGTTTTATGACCCCAGCATCGATACCTCATATCGGCCAATTATCCGATCTATTGCTTGAGCATGGAGCTGGGTTTTTGGTTGAAGTGTCTCCAATTGCTTTGATTGGTGGTGTTTACCTTATTTACAAAAGATATGTGGAATGGAGAATCCCGCTGGCTTTTTTCCTTACAATGGTAATCTTCCCGCAGGCTCTGAATGTATTGTCACCAATTATTCAGCTGGCAAGTGAAGGCGTACTGAATCCTTTGATGTACCTCTCCCGATTATTCGGATTTTTTGATCTCAGCGGAGAACTAAAATATTCGATGGTAGGTATGGTTTTCTTTGGTATACTATTCATTGCTACTGATACTCCCTCAACGCCTCTTTCAAAGAAAGGTCGTGTGATCTATGGAATAATATGTGGTCTGTTGGTATCTATATACGGTTATTTTGCAAATTATGTGGATGCCACATTTTATGGTTTATTCCTTGCAAATTGTGTAGCATCTTTTATAGAGGTAAATACCGCTCCGGCTTCTTTTGGAACAGAAGGCTTGCTTGGGAAATTGTATGCACGCATTATGAAAAAGGTGCCTTCAGGCTTAAAGATGGAGGTGTTATCAGATGACTGACAGTAACAAAGAATTTTTTATGGTAGTCACTAAACTTGTGGTTATCTCCGCAGTGGCTGCTGCACTTCTTGGTATCACTTATGTGCCCACCCAGGCACAGTTTACGAAGAATCAGGAGCAAGCTATGAACTTGAAACTTTTAGAAGTACTGCCGGATGCAACCTTTGAGGCTGTATATGGGGATCAGGTAAACAGTGAAACAGGTGAGAAGGAAATACTCTATTACCGTGCCAAGGATGCATCAGGAAATGTAATAGGTTATACATTTTTATCTTCAGAAACTGGTGCCAAGGGTGATATCGTGGTTGTAGGTGGTGTAGATTCTACATTCAGCACGATCACTGGAATGAGTGTCCTGTCCCAGGCAGAAACACCGGGATTAGGATCGAGGATAGCAGAGGACGCTTTTGTGGACCAGTTCAATGCTCTCCCACTTAGCCAACTCAGCCTTTCAAGTTCCGGTGGCTCCATTGACTCTATCACAGGCGCTACAATCTCTTCCCAGGCTGTAATAGATGCCCTTGACTCAAAAGTCGAATCAATAAAAAGTATTGAGGCATAAGGTGAGATAATGGACCCATTAAGCGAATTCATTCGAGGTATTACTAGGGACAATCCAACATTTGGTCTGGTACTGGGCCTTTGTCCCACTCTTGCAGTAACAACATCAGTAGAAAATGGTATAGGGATGGCGGCAGGCACTGCTTTTGTGCTGATATTCTCCAATCTCTTTGTATCACTTGTGAGAA
>NZ_JBFYLB010000042.1:0-6522 GCF_041305605.1 Methanomethylovorans sp. | reverse complement strand
CCGGATGTACGGACAAGACCGTAGAAGAGACTGTGGGAGAGAAAGTAAACCAGACAAAAGAGACGGTAGGACAAAATATAAATCAAACTGTAGGCAAGGCTGTAAACCAAACCAAAGAAGCAGCAGGTGAAGCCATAAATCAGACCGTGGGCATGGCAGTCAACGAGACAAAAGAGGCAGTGGGAGATGCTGTGAATCAGACCATAAACCAGACAAAGGAAACTGTAGGGGAGACTCTGAACCAGACATTGGCACATGTCGCGAACCAAACTAAAGAGACGGTTGAAGAGGCTGTGAACCAGACCTTAGATAAGACTTAACAGATTGATCATCTCTCTTAGAAAAGCTACAAATTTATCCATAGTATCAGTTCATATTAATGTATCCGATTTTCTCTTAAATGGCAGTTTGAATTTCAAAAGGCCTAATAATATTTTTCTATTCCTCCAAAGCCTATTCGCTTATTTTCTCTGGTCTTCCTTATAAAATTATGTAGTCGCTTTTCAAATTCATCCGGGCGTTTTCGTGCAGCATCGATATAAGCGATACGGATCCTTTTATATGCATCAGAGAATTTGCTGTAATTTTCCCAAGCTAACTCATCGCTTTTTATTGTTTCTATAATATCAGGAGGAAAAACAAACTCCTCTTCTTGAATTTTTCTGGCAGTATCCTTCACTGATGGATGTATCATACCCCTTTGCAGAAGCCATTTCATCCTTTCTTTATTAGCCTGAGAGTAGGCACTTTTTGGATTTCTCGGTGAGAAACGTTGTGCACTGCTATCTTTATCAAGAGACTTTGCTGTACTGTCGATCCAACCGAAACACAATGCTTCCTCTACCGCATCATTATACGATACACGTGCTTTTCCTGAAGATTTGCTCGGATAGACCATCCAAATCTCTTTTTCTTTGTCAAAATTCTCTTCAAGCCATGCACGCCATTCTTGCCTGTTGGCCACATACAGTATTTTTTCCGGTTTGGTATAGCTGCTCATAAGGGTATATCCAGATCATCCTTCTCATCAAGTTTCCAAAAAGGATTACATGCCACTTCAATCAAATTATCATCCAGGTCCTTTAAATACCTGCTGTAACATCCACAGAATACCTTTTGTGCTGGCTTGATGAAATTCACCAAGCTTCTCTGCAAGTTCCCAGGGAAATGTTTTGTCAATGGAAAAACGGATAGTCATTGTGGGTATGCCATAGGAACTCAGTTCGTTCTTGTATGCAGCCATCAAAGAGGAGCTTGCAAGGTGAAAACCGCAGTAACTTTTGCTCTTTGGCATCGAGACATTCGCAATTAATATTTATGGATCTTGCTGTTCTCAGCCTAGCTTCTTAACAGCAAATTTTATTTTTGGTACAAGAATATCCGATATTATATGAACTTCTATTGGCAGGACCATTCCTGCAATGAACGCAACAGCAAACCTTGGCGGGATACTCCTCAGTTCGATACCTGTAAACAGGAGTAATGCAAATGTTATCAATGCAAGGTTCAACAGAATGGTAAGAGGTCCGAGAAACATGTTATGGGAGAAGCCTCTGTGTTTAAATATGATCCTGTAGGGCCACCAGAGTATTCTGAGCATCTTCCATCTTTTGTAGGGTCTGCTTTTCGTATCCAGGTCTGGGCTAAGGAAAAATGTTGCGAACAGGTAGGAAACAGAAAAGGTCAGTATCTTGTAAATATCAAGATACCTGAAGACTATTGCAGTTTCCTGCCGTGTTGAGAGATAATAAAGGCCAGTCAATATGACCACCAGCACTGTAATATTTATCTTCTCATGGGTTTTTCCGCTCGGCATAGTTCACATATCTCCAGGATATCGATTCCGCGTCCACAATAATGCAGGTGGTATTATATTCTTATGCTGGTTTGAAGCTACATAAGATTAAAGACTTTGATGAAGGCAGGGATTCTCCAAACCCATAAATTTATCTGGTTGACAGGTCACTTTTAATCTAACTCAATTATGGAATGCACTGATACGATATGCTGTTCGATAAACCATTTTCTGATGTTACGTTTAATGATATTCAGGAGTTATCTGATGAACAGATAGAAGAATCAATGATCCTTGATTATAAACAGGAACTCAACGACTACAGCATTATAAAACAGGTCACAGCTTTTTCCAATACCAAAGGTGGTTATCTTGTTTACGGGGTGGCGGAAACCGGAAAGGGTGGACACCCCCAGTCGATCAATGGGGTTGACAGTGATTTCAATAAGGAAAGGCTGGAGCAGATAATTCTGGGCAACATAATTCCCCGGGTAAGTGTCCAGATAAAGAAGATACCTATCCCGGATACTGACAGGGTTATATTGTTAGTTCATATTCCTGAAGGGCAAAGTAAACCCTATTACAATAACCAGGACAAGCGGTACTACAAGAGGTATAATTTCTCGGCCACTCCCATGGATGAAAATGAGGTGGAGTGGTTATACCAGTCACGCTTTTTCGGAATGAGCAAGCTTGAGCGTTATATTGAAGAAGCCATTTATTCCAGTCAGAACAAGCTCCCTCACGAACTGCAATTACATGGAATTGAAGGTCATGTGGTCGTAACTCCGCTAAAGATCGATGGGCAGATGTTCGAACCCTCTCCACAGTTCGGTCGTGAGCTTATGAAACTACATTCCGGCAAAGTAAACAACTGCACAGGCTATCTTACGTATTCGATCAGGCCTACTAAATTCGGTATTAAATGGGATGATGAAGATCATCTTCGCAATGCCAGCAATAAAGTTGAGATCCACAGGAATGGACTGGTCCATTCAATGAAAAGCTGTGGTAGTTTCTTTAAGGAAAATTACATCAAAAGATTTGATGACGAACTGCTTGCTTGCAACCTGTTGCAAACTATCAAGTTCACATCAACGTTCTATTCCAAGATCAACTACATTGGTAAAGTAAAGATCATGGTACAGATCTTCAACTGTGCTAATTCCATTTTAACGAATGGAGAAAACGACAGTAAGGAAGAACTAAAATGCGATTCGGAAGTGATCCTTGTAGAAAGGCAATGGGATTCCTGGAAACTGGAAGAAGATTCCGTATCGATCGCTAAATACATTATGGATGAGATCAGCAATTATTATGGATTATGGAATTCCAGATTGTTCTATGAGGAAGAAGGCGTTATCAATTATAGAGCCTAAGTTTTATCCGGATATCCAGTTATTTTTACCTCGTTTTGCAGGGTTTGATCATTTTATCCCTGCTTGTAAATCATCAGTATGGGTGTTAATATGAATAAGATCGGTTTGTTAAGAATGTTAACTCAGGACAAGAAAATGAGGAATCTGGTTGTCGGTTTCATACTCCTCGCTTTGGCCAATATAGGCACAGATCTGACCGTAGCCCAGGTTCCGGTCACCGGTGATCTTGCTAATGCTGTCCTTGATATTATATTTGAAATAATCCAATTAGGCATATTGGCTAAGTTAGCAAAGGGTGGTTATTCTTACAAATAACTAAATCAGTTTGTTTGTAAGATATATAATATATTAAGGTAACTCAAAAAGTTTATTTCATTGGACTTGTAATAGATATATGGAGAGCTTGAAATGAAAAAATTGATTGCAATTTTATTAGTCATTATGTTCGTCCTAACGATGTCCTGTGGAAACGCCGTAGGTGATGAAAACTATCACGATCATAGTGCAGATGGTAGCCAGCCAGGCAGTGGAGACGTTGGACCCGGTGAACCAGATGATCATATTGATCCGGCGGAGGATAGAACACGGCACAAAGATGCCTGATATCTAATTGATGTCTAGAGATGTATGTTACTTTTCTTAGTTAACTGTAAACGGTATTTCTGTTAGTCATATTTAGAAGCAGGTTTCCGGTTCCAGTCTCGATTATATTTTTGAAAACATGTTATGCATTAGCATATTTAACGTTTTTCCAAGATCGATTTAGCTGCCAAAAACTCAAATAGGATGTCAACTCTTGTTTCTAATATGAGTTCAACTGATCCAGGTCTTATTCAATCTCTGAATTCCAAACAGCAGGCTTATGTGAATTTAGAGTTGCCAGACCCGCGTAATGGGGAATATCTGCTTGGAGTTTTTCATTTAGTTCCGGAAGGAAAGTTTAACATACTTCAAGCGGCTGCGGAAGTTGCGGCAGAATCATCCACAGGGACTAATTTCAAGGTTAACACCGAAACCCCTTTTTCCAGGACCATGAATGCGCTGGTCTACCAGCTGGACCTGGAAAGGAATCTTGTATGGATAGCATATCCCTGGAGACTTTTTGACCGGGGGGGAAACGTCCAGAATATTCTTACATACATAGTCGGAAATATTCTGGGCATTAAAGAGATCAAAGCTTTGAAATTATTGGATGTATGGTTCCCTCCTTCGATGCTTGAACAATATGACGGTCCGAGCTATACGCTGGATGACATGCGCAAATATCTGAGTGTATATGACAGGCCGATCCTGGGTACTATTGTAAAACCAAAGATGGGACTCACTTCTGCAGAGTATGCGGAAGTGTGTTATGATTTCTGGGCAGGTGGAGGGGATTTTGTCAAGAACGATGAACCTCAGGCAAACCAGGATTTCTGTCCTTATGACAAAATGGTAAAACACGTGAAGGAAGCTATGGATAAGGCTGTTAAGGAGACTGGTAGAAAAAAGGTCCATTCTTTCAATGTTTCAGCTGCAGATTTCGATACCATGATCGAAAGGTGTGAAATGATAGTAAATGCAGGCTTCGAGCCGGGTAGCTATGCATTCCTGATTGACGGGATAACTGCCGGCTGGATGGCTGTGCAGACTCTTAGAAGGCGCTATCCCGGAGTATTCATTCATTTCCACAGAGCAGCCCATGGGGCTTTTACCAGACCTGAAAACCCAATCGGTTTCTCTGTACTGGTCCTGTCCAAGTTTGCACGGCTTGCCGGTGCTTCAGGTATACACACAGGCACAGCAGGTGTTGGAAAAATGAAAGGTACTCCTGAAGAGGATGTTGTTGCTGCTCACGGAATCCTGTATATGAGGTCCAAAGGCCATTTCTTTGAGCAGACCTGGACAAAGATACCTGAGAACGATACGGACGCCATCCATCTTGTATCCGAAGATTCGGCTCATCATGTCATTCTGGAAGATGACAGCTGGAGAGGTATGAAAAAATGCTGTCCCATTGTTTCAGGTGGACTTAATCCTGTTAAGCTAAAACCTTTTATAGATGTGATGGAGAACGTGGATTTTATCACAACTATGGGTTCAGGGGTGCATGCTCATCCGGGAGGTACTAAAGCCGGAGCACAGGCGTTAGTGCAGGCATGTGATGCTTACCTTAAAAAGATGGACATTGCCGAATATGCCAGAGATCACAAGGAACTGGCACAAGCTGTTGAACATTTCACCAAGGCACAGAAAGATGCTATGTAATGCTATGGAGCATTAAAAAGCATATACACTTTTGGTGGACATATATAGTTCACCAAGGTCTACTCCAGGAAAATTATTCCCTAATACTGCTTTGTATCATGAACCATGATAGTAAAAATCTCTTCTTAACTGCACTGAGGATCACATCTCCTGTATTTCTGGGCTATATTCCACTGGGAATTGCTTTTGGTTTCTTGCTTATGGGAGCAGGATATCACTGGGTCTATGCTCTTTTGATGAGCATTTTTATTTATGCCGGATCAGTGCAGTTCATATCGGTAGCACTGCTGGCAGCGGGGTCAGGACTTATGGAGTTTGTGACCCTAACGCTTCTTATCAATCTCAGGCATTCTTTTTATGGTCTTTCCATGCTTGAGAAGTTCTCAGATGTGGGGAAAGTCAAACCTTATCTCATATTTGCACTCACTGATGAAACATATGCGCTCCTTACGACCACACAGGTTCCCGAAAGGGTTTCTAAAAACAAGTTCTACTTTTATATAGCTGTGCTGAACCACTGTTACTGGGTTGCCGGATCAGTCATAGGGGCTTTATTGGGTTCGGTACTTGATCTGAATCTGGATGGCATGGCTTTTGTACTTACTGCATTATTTGTAGTATTGACCATTGAGCAGTACTACAATTCACGGCCTCGCTTTCCTTTTATAGCTGCTATTGGCGCAGGTGTGATCTCTATTGTGTTATTCAACCCAAAAAATATGCTTCTTGTTTCAATTCTCATCGGGACGCTCATCCTGGCGGCACATGAAAAAATAGTCAAGGCTAAAAGCACTGCTATGTTAACTGCTGATACAGACCCGGAGAAACGTCTATGACCAATGATATGTTACATCTGCTTGCTGTCACAACAGTTGTAGCAATTGCTACATTCTTCACAAGGGCATTACCATTTGTCTTTTTCAATTCAATGGAACCCCCTGCCATATTATCCACTATTGAAAAAAATCTTCCTCCAATGATCCTTTTGCTGTTAGTTTTCTATTGTCTGAAGGATGTGCACTGGTTCCAGTCTCCCTATGGGACTCCGGAGCTTTTTACAATAGCGGTGATCACAGTTCTGCATGTATGGAAAAGAAATGC
>NZ_JBFYLB010000041.1:0-10685 GCF_041305605.1 Methanomethylovorans sp. | reverse complement strand
ACTTGCCACAGCTATCCTGAACATTCCCTTTTTCCTTATAGGTATCATATACCTCAACAGTCTAGAGCTTGGGTGGAACACTACAGGAATAGGCTTTTTCGTCCTATGTCTTTTCATACCTCTGTGGTTCTATTCTCAGCATGAAAGTAGACTGGGTGTAAAACACGAATCATTTACGGAATCAGAACCTGTCCCGGCAGAGATCTAATTAGACAAATATACCTGCCATGTTCCACGAATAAAATTCAGATAGGGACATGGCTGGAAATTTATTTATGTATTTATTTATGCATGTTCTTTAGCAGCAGCCTTGCTGAAAAACCATTGTGACGATATTCTCACATCTTCATCTAAGCATCTTCAATGATCCTCAGATGCTGATCTTCCGGAACAGGTAGGCTCCAAAGATTATCATAAATGCTGTGAAGCCTGTAAGCACCACAAAGCTTAATGTCGGGTCAATCTGGGAAGTTCCTAATAGGCCGTATCTTATTCCTTCTACTCCATATGTCAGCGGGTCCAGCATGGTAAGGGTTCTTAACCAGGATGGCAGGCTGTCTATGGGGAATAGTGCTCCTGAAAGTCCGAATATGGGGAATACAACAAAGTTCATTATAAGTTGGAATCCATGCATATCCTCCATTCTGGAAGCAATGGCAATGCCAAATGCAGTAAAAGAAAGCCCTATCAATACCATGAATAGAATTGCTATGGCAAATCCCGGGATGTTGGTAATCTTAAGTCCCAGGAACAGCGAAATGACGAGTATTATGATTCCCTGGGTCAAAGAAGTTGTAGCTCCTCCTACAGTTTGTCCTAGCATGATCTCCATTCTGGACACTGGTGCAACTAATGTTTCCTTTAAGAACCCGAATTGCTTGTCCCATATTATTTGTATGCCTGAGAAAACTGAAGTGAACAGGACGCTCATGGAAATAATGCCCGGAATGATAAATCCTATATATCCGTGGCTCATGCCGGGAAGGCTGACGACGGAATTAAGGCCGAATCCGAGCACAAGCAAAAAGAAGACGGGCATGCCTAAACTGCCTACTATCCTGCTTTTGGAACGAAGGTAACGCTTCACATTTCTTAACCAGATAGTATATACGATGTCCATTCTTATCTCCTCATTGATCTTTGCATCATGCGCATACGATCCTTACTGCTGGCTTCCTCTTCTCTCATGGTCCTGCCGGTGTAATGTAAAAAGACATCCTCAAGAGTAGGCTTATGGATGGAGATGGACTCTATATAAATTCCATTCTCTGATGCGATATTTACTATCTCTGCAACATGTTTCTCTGCATTTTGAAGGTTAATAGTAACAGAATCGTTATGTACATCCACATGTTTTACCCAGGAAAAAGTTTTGATCATCGTATGGAGCTTTTCCTTTTCAGATGATCTTATTTCGATCACATCTCCTCCGATGCTTTCTTTGAGTCTGTCAGACGTATCCAATGCGATAATCTTTCCCTTATCAATTATTGCTATCCGGTCACAAAGCTTGTCTGCCTCTTCCATATAGTGGGTAGTGAGAATGATCGTGATTCCTTTTTCTTTGTTCAGTTTGTCAATATAGTTCCAGAGATGGTTTCTAGTTTGGGGATCAAGGCCAAGGGTTGGCTCATCCAGGAATAGTATCTTGGGTTCATGCAACAGTCCTCTTGCTATTTCCAGACGTCTCCTCATTCCTCCGGAATACGTTTTTACGAGATTGTCCTTTTTGTCTTCAAGTTCCACAAGCTTCAAAAGTTCCGTGATCTTTTTTTCCCTTGTACTTTTTGGGATGCGGTAAAGTCTTCCATGAAAATCCATATTTTCATAGGCAGTAAGTTCTTCATCAAGGCTCTGGTCCTGAAAAACAATACCAATGGATTTCCTTACATCATCTTCTTTTTTCAATATATCAAAACTATTGACGAATGCTTTGCCGGAAGTTGGTTTCAGCATCGTTGAAAGCATGGACATGGTTGTTGTTTTGCCTGCTCCGTTAGGTCCAAGCAAGCCAAATACTTCTCCATTTTTTATACTGAATGAAATGTGATCAACAGCAACAAAGCCGTTAAACTCTTTAGTTAGGTGTTCAACCTCTATAGCTACCATTCTAATCAATCTCCTATGCCCTCGAATAACAGATCGATCTTTGCAGATATGTCTCTTGAAAAAGAGATGTCGTTCTCAGATTTCAGCCACACCATTAAAGTGTGAAAATACACTGCGTTCAGGGTCTCAGCTGCCATTGTTATTTCAATACTCTCTTTGACATCTCTCTTTTCTATTCCTTCCTGAAGAATGTCCAGAAGCACTTTGGTGAGTCGATAATGCGGACTTCTTTCCTTATCAAGCACAGGTTTGGACCTCTCTATATATCTTCTATATTCAATGAACAGCAATTTTGTGAGGTCCTTGTCCTTTTCGTAGCTCTCAGCCAGTGCTACAAGGAACTTCTTGATCCTTTCTTTGGTAGGAAGATGCTTTATATCTTCATTTTCTGTCAAGTCATAGATAAATTCAGCTTTTTGTTCTGCGAAGTAAAAGATAAGTGCTTCTTTAGTTGGGAAATAATTAAAAAAAGTACCTTTAGCGATCCCGGCTTCTTTTGTTACCTCGTCGATCGTGGTATTTTCGAAACCTTTTGTTTTGAACAACTTCCCGGATACCTCAAAGATCCTGTTCTTTGTTTCGATCTTCTTTTTTTCACGAAGGGACATGTTATCCTTTTTCATTAGTGATAAATTCTACAAAATATGACCGGAGTCATAAATGACCAAAGTCATATTTATATTTTCCTTCCATCGACATCTACTGTACAAAAAACATGAATGTGAGAAACTCTTATGTGCTTTTACCACCATCTTTTCTATAGTAGGTGGATTGTAATGGAAGAAATGCAAGTGTTCATAGATAAGTTGGACAGCCGGAATTTCAAGTCTTCAGACATTGGATTACTTATCAAGCAACTTGTTCAGGATGCAAGACTTGGGAAGGCCAAGGTAGAAAAAGACGATATTCAATGGTTGCACACATATCAGTTTGCCCTGCAGCAGCTTGAACTTAATCTTAAACAGGCTCCCTCCACAGTTCATCCGGGGGACTGGAGAGAGGTTGCCGAAGATCTCTCCAAGGTGAAGCAGATGGTCGATGACATGGAGCAGAAGAGCATCATCTCTAATGTGGCGTGGAATGCAGGAGGATTAGCTATATTTAGTATCCCTGATCCTGCCTGCTACAAGGAGCACGTTTACTGTGCTATCATTAATTATATAAAAAAATTATCTATTTAGGCATCTTCGCCATCCGAAATGGAGCTTGGGTCTTAATTTTTTTACTCTGTGTAAGCTCCATATCTCTTTTTAGATTGCGCTGGTTATCTTTATATAGAACTGCTTGCATCTAGATTCAACTATCGAGTGTTGAACATATTCGATAAAGGCACTTCAATGTTCAAATTGATCGTTCAATTATCCAACACTATATGAGGAGGTTAATGATTTGGCAGCACGAATGGCTGGACAACCAGCATACTATTCAGGTAACAGGAATCAGAGGACCAGGGGTAGAGATGCTCAGAGCATCAATATCCTTGCAGGAAAGGCTGTGGCAAATGCAGTGAGGAGTACACTGGGTCCCAAAGGCATGGACAAGATGCTTGTGGACTCCCTGGGTGATATCGTTATCACCAATGATGGAGCCACCATTCTTAAAGAGATGGATATTGAGCACCCAGCTGCCAAGATGGTAGTGGAAGTGTCCAAGACCCAGGATGATGAAGTGGGAGATGGAACTACCACAGCAGCAGTGCTCACAGGTGAATTGCTCACAAAGGCAGAAGAATTGATCAACAAGGGCGTCCACCCCACGGTTATCACAAGTGGATACCGTCATGCTGCTACAAAATGTGAAGAGATCCTGGCTACTATCACCATTGATGTTTTACCTGAGGACAGGGTGGCGCTGAAGAAGATCGCTTCTACTGCCCTTACAGGCAAGGGTGCGGGAGAATACAAGGACTTCCTGTCTGAGTTAGCAGTCGATGCAGTGCTTTCAGTGGCCGAGAAGACAGAGTCCGGCTACAAGGTCGACATAGAAGATATCACTATCGAGAAGCGTGAAGGAGGGAGCATTAAGGACACGGAACTGGTCCAGGGTCTTGTAATAGACAAGGACCGTGTCAGACCCAACATGCCACAAAGGATCGACAATGCCAAGGTCATGCTGACAAGCTTTGCCATCGAATTCAACAAGATCGAGAAGGATGCTGAGATAAAGATCACATCTCCTGAACAGATGCAGTTGTTCGTGGACCAGGAAGAGAGAATGGTCAAGGCAAAGGTCGACAACATCATCAAGACCGGTGCAAATGTAGTATTCTGTCAGAAAGGTATCGATGACCTGGCCCAGTATTATCTGGAGAAGGCAGGCATCTATGCATGCAGAAGGATCAAGAAGAGCGATATGGAAAAGCTCGCCAGGGCAACAGGTGCTACTATCGTCCAGGACGACACAGAGATCCTTGTCGAGGACCTTGGTTATGCAGACTATGTCGAAGAACGAGAGATCAAAGGCACCAAGATGACCTTTGTGATGGGCTTTAAGAATTCGAAGATTGCATCCCTTGTTCTTCATGGGGGAACCACTCACATAGTAGATAGCCTCAAGCGTGCACTCAATGATGCATTGAGGGTCGTAGGTGTCTCCCTGGAAGATGGGAAGGTAGTGGCAGGCGGAGGTGCACCTGAAGTAGAACTTGCACTGAAGCTCAGGCAGTACGCTTCAACCCTCAAAGGTAGGGAACAGCTTGCAGTAAACGGATTTGCAGATGCATTGGAGGTCATTCCGCAAACTCTTGCAGAGAATGGCGGACTTGATCCGATAGACATACTTGTTGAGATGCGTTCCCAGCATGAGAAGGGTAACAAGAGAGCAGGTGTGAATGTCTATACCGGCAAGATCGTTGATATGTGGGAAGAGAACGTCATTGAGCCACTGAGGGTTAAGACCCAGGCCATAAACTCAGCTACTGAAGCTGCTGTTATGATTCTCAGGATCGATGATGTTGTTGCATCTTCCGGGAAGAGCAAGGCAGCCGGAGCCGGAATGCCAGGCGCCGGTGCAGAAATGGGCGATTAAGCCCTTTTCTTTTCTTCAAGAACAATCTACTATGGCCGATGTTTTTTCGGTCTTCTTTTTCTCATTTCTCATGCATTTTTGAATGATAATCTTTAAATCCATTGTAAACCAGTTTCACAAATATGGTTTACAATATCTCTATTGATACTGAAAACTCTAGTCGTGATCTAAAAAGGATGGTTTTTGCTGCCCTTTTTGCATCTCTGATAGCAGTTGGAGCATATATGAAGATCCCTCTGCCCCTTACACCTGTTCCGGTGACTATGCAGGTATTCTTCGTACTGCTTGCAGGCTCCATGTTGGGTAGTCGATGGGGAACAATCAGCATGATCGTGTACCTTCTGCTGGGCATAGCAGGATTTCCTGTATTTGCAGGAGGTGCTTCTGGCCCTGGAGTACTTTTTGGTCCGACTGGTGGCTATCTAATAGGGTTCATATTTGCAGCATTTATTACGGGTAAGCTTTCAGAATCATTTTCCCGGAGTTCTGTACTGAAAAATACTTTATTCATGGTCACAGGATTATGTATAATCTATGCTTTAGGTGCCCTCTGGTTGATGTCTGTAGCGAATCTATCATTCCGGCAAACAATGGTTGCAGGAGTGCTCCCATTTATTGTAGGTGACCTGGTAACATTGTTACTTGCTGCGTTCATAGCTGCGCGATACGAGGTATAAGAACGTGATCTCCGTTAGAACTCTTTCATACAGCTATCCGGATGGAACAAATGTACTTGATTCCATTGAACTTGAGCTGAAAATGGGTGAATTTGTAGCCTTAGTGGGTCCCAATGGATGTGGTAAGTCTACTCTGTCCAGGCATTTGAACGGCCTCTTAAGACCCACAGAGGGTTCTGTGGAAGTAATGGGTATGGATACACGAGACTCTTCCAATCTCTGGAAAATAAGACAGGCCGTTGGTATGGTTTTTCAGGACCCCAACGTGCAGTTCATTGGCAGCACACTAGAAGAAGATATTGCCTTTGGATTGGAAAACCTGGCTCTTCCATCTATGGAGATCAAAAGATTGGTTTCGGAAGCATTAGAACTAACTGGTATGGAAAAATATATATATGCTTCTCCAGGCTCCTTGAGCGGTGGCCAGAAGCAAAAAGCAGCCATAGCAGGAGCATTAGCCATGGGTTCCAGGTTCCTTGTACTGGACGAAGTGACTTCCATGCTGGACTCGCGATCATGTACCGAAGTGCTCAATATGATGCTTTCTCTCAAAAACAAAGGAATAGGATTGCTTTACATTACTCATCGGCCGGAAGAAATGCTGGTTGCAGATCGCATTCTGGTAATGGATAAGGGTAAGATCGTAGCTGATGGTGCACCACTTGCCGTTATCAGGGAACTCGGTGAGGGCCATGATCTCTTCGAGTTAACTCCTTTACTAAATCTTGCACTGAGACTTGAAGATACAGGTGTTATTCGCCTGAATGGCCATGTATTATCTCCACTTGCTCTGGCGGAGGAAATATGCCGATTATTGTAGAAAATGTCAGCTTCTCCTATGCAAGGAACACCCAGTTAGAGTCAATGGTGCTTGACAGAGTGAGTCTGAATATAGAAGAAGGCGAATTTCTGGTCATTATGGGTGAAGTAGGTTCAGGAAAATCCACTCTGATAAAACATTTCAACGGCCTTTTAAAGCCCTTTTCGGGAAAAGTTACTGTGGATGGACATAATGCTGCTTCTGTCCAGGCCAGAAAACTTGTAGGCATGCTTTTTCAATTTCCTCAGCAGCAACTTTTTGGAAGGACCGTGTTTGAGGATGTTGCTTTTGCACCATCGAACTTTGGAATCTCCGGTCAAGAACTGCGTTCAAAAGTAAGCGAATCCTTGAAACTTGTGGGGCTGGATGAGAAGATCGCTTCAAAGTCCCCTTTTAGTTTAAGTAATGGACACATGAGATTGGTAGCTCTTGCAGGTATCATTGCTGCAAGCCCAAAATACATCGTTCTTGATGAACCCTCTACAGGACTTGATCCCAAAGGAAGAACCGAATTATTCAAGGCATTGGAACAAGTTCTTACAGGCGGGATAACTGTAGTAATGATAACTCATAATCTGCATCATGTGTTACCCTTGGCCACGAGGATGGTTTTTATGGAAAGGGGCAATATATCTTTCGAAGGTACTCTTAAAGAATATTTCTTATCAACGCCTTCACAACTTCCCGATATTCCATTGTTGATGAAAGAGTTACGCAGATGTGGGGTCGATGTGGATGATGGCGTATTCGATGTTGAAGAGGCTTTTCAGGAAATAATGCGTATCAAAAGGATGGGTAACGCACATGAATGAACTGTTCTTTTCCTACATTCCGGGAACATCATTTCTTCATAGGCTGGATCCCCGAACTAAACTGGTTTCAGTAATGCTCTTTAGCATCATTGTACTGAGGGCATCCAGTTTTCAGGATATGGTTTTGTTATCAAGTATCTTTATTATATCTGCACTGCTTGCACAATTGGGAATACGTCATCATTTAAACTCTCTTCGCCCCATGCTGTTGTTCTTCATTTTCATCTTCTCAGTACAGGCCATATTCTCAGAGGGTGAGAGAATATTCTCCATGGGGCCAGTAGGCATAAGTTCTGAAGGACTCTGGAAAGGAGGGCTTGTTACTTCGCGATTTATTCTTCTTGTCCTCTTCGCTTCGTTACTTGTTTCAACCACACTTCCTTCTCTCCTTACTTTGGGGATAGAACGGATGCTGCGCCCACTGCCTCTTTCTCTCCTGGGTATTTCATCGTATGACATTGCTATCATGATGTCGATTTCAATGCGTTTTGTGCCCTTGCTGCATGGGACTCTGGAGCAAACGGCAGAGGCACAGGTTTCCAGAGGTATGGACCTGCGCCACAATCCTTTGAAGACTATTCCCTCCATGGCGATACCTATGATCCGCAATACATTGCGTATGACGGAGGATCTGGCAATGGCTATGGAAAGCCGATGTTATCAGGGCATACATCGGACATCCATGTTCGAACTGAAGATGCACAAAGAGGATTGGTTATCTCTTTTCATAGTGGCATCTATTGTGACTTTGTTCTTCTATCTTCAGATTTGACGGTTAATTATATGAACCATTGTTCATATGTTCATGCACATGTCCCATTCATGCATGGATGAAGCAGCTATTAAAGCTATGATTCATGGGCTGCCCTCTGAACAAGTGCTGAACCACATATGCCAGACTTTTGGTGCACTGCAATGCACAACACGTCTGCAAATTCTCTTACTTTTGCAGCAGGGTCCTCTGTGTGTAACTGATATTGAAAATGCACTGGGACAATCCCAATCGGCTATTTCTCATAGTTTACGTACCCTGCGTCAGCTAGATCTCGTGAGGACAAAAAGAGAAGGAAGATTTACGGTCTATCATCTGGCCGATGAGCACGTTAGTGTGTTGGTCGATATGTGCCAGCAACATGCAAAGGAGATGGAACCCTGATATCTGAAGCATCTGTTCTACAGATCCTCTATGGCATTTCATTTGAATCGTGGTCACTTTTCCTGGAAATGTCTCCTTATCTTTTCCTGGGATTTTTGATCGCAGGTATACTGCATGTGCTGGTGCCGGACGAGAAAGTGCTCTCCTATCTGGGAGAATCAGCAGGAAAAGTAAGGTCTGTGATCAATGCTTCTCTCATGGGATTACCACTGCCCCTATGTTCCTGTGGTGTAGTGCCTACTGCTCTATCCCTCAAGAAAAGGGGTGCAACAAAAGGAGCTACGCTATCTTTCATGATCTCTACACCTGAAACAGGAGTTGATTCCATTGCAATTACCTATGCTTTGCTTGATCCGATCATGACTGTATTCAGGCCCTTAGCTACGTTGTTCACAGCTATTGCAGCAGGCATAGTTGAAAACTTTTCATCGGGAGCTGATAAGAAGAATCTTTTAAGCAAACCCCTTGTTATGATGCAGGCTCCTGTCACCCAGGGATGTGGATGTTCCTGCTCAGGCGGCGCATGTTCTTCCGATGGTAATATGAATACAGTTTCCAAAATAGCAGCTGGTATAAAGTATGCGTTTGTAGACCTTCTTGGAGATATTTCAAAATGGCTGATAATAGGAACCGTACTTGCAGGTATTATTGCATACTTAATACCCGAAGAGATTATAGGTTCCTATCTTGGAGGTGGCATATATTCGATGCTGATAATGCTTCTCATAGGCATACCTCTCTACATCTGTGCAACCACCTCTACACCCCTTGCTGCTGCACTGGTTGCTAAGGGTATGAGTCCAGGGACAGCTTTTGTGTTCCTCCTTGCAGGACCGGCGACGAACGCTGCAACCATTACTATGGTAGTGAAGTTTCTCGGAAAAAGAACTGCAATTATCTATGTTGGCATGATAGCAGTATGTTCCATAGGCTTCGGCCTGCTGCTGGATTCTATATATCTTGGCCTTGGGATCCAGGCAGCTGCAATTGTAGGAAGTGGTGGGGATATTGTACCACCATACATTCAGCTTGTATTTGCACTTATGCTGCTTCCTCTCATGGCCTACGGCATGGTCCGAAAAAAGTGTAACTGACAGGTCATTGATCGATGTTTTAAGAGAAAAGACAGGTAGAAGGTACAAAAGACTTAATCCTTCTTCACTGCCCTTTTACCAATAAGCACTTCAGTAGACTTGATCACTGCAAAGACCTCGTCACCTTCTTTTATATCCAGCTTTTCAACTGCCTCGGTGGTAATAAGTGAACTGAGCAATGCAGCTTCTATGGACAATTTTACTCTTGAGGCTAGGTCTCCCTTTTCTACTTCAATCACCTTTGCAGGTATCCTGTTGCGTGCAGAAAGATGTAATCCAAGGTCCTCTCTGAATGTCTCATCGTGCATTGTATCATTGAGCAGTTGCTTGTTCATATCGTATTCCCTTATGAGTTTGCGGCCAGCGTCAGTGAGAAAGGTTCCCTGTTGTTTTCCTCCCCTTGTTGTCACTACCACATCTTCACCCAAACGTTCGCTCATTTTATTGAGTACCAGCCATGCATGCTTGTAGGAAACGCCTACTTTGGTGCAGGCTTTGCGTAGTGACCCTTCTTCATCTATAGCCTTGAGAAGGGCAACTTTACCTTCTCCTATTACGGGTTTTCCGTCTTCTGTGATCCAGACTTTTGCTCTTGTTTCCATATCTCTCATTTTAGAGGTCACTGTCATCGAATATAAAAAGCTCGTCTAACGTAGAGTTCAGGCATTTTGCTACCTTGTAGGCAAGTTTCAGGGATGGGTTATATTTTCCCTTTTCCAGAAAACCTATTGTCTCCCTGCGCACACCTACTTTTTTTGCCAGATCCTCCTGTGTAAGATCGTATCGTGCTCTGAACTCTTTGATCCTTGTCTGCATGCAACACCTCTACTGCTTTATTAGTCCACATCGTCTTTTGAAAGGAAATACCACTGGAACCCCTTTGCAGTCATCAGCATAAGGACAAAGAGTATAAATATCACTCCGGATACGCTGAGTTGTATGAACTGCAGGCGATCTATCCAGAAAAGCAGGTTCAACGCGACAAATGTG
>NZ_JBFYLB010000040.1:0-18244 GCF_041305605.1 Methanomethylovorans sp. | reverse complement strand
CTTTATTTCATCGACTGCGAGACCGACATCATCATAGACTCCTTCCCTATGAAACACATTCAATGCTTCAGTCATTTCTATCCTTTCCAACATCAATGCCATTTTATCTTCCATAGCACTAATTTTGGCACTGGAGATGTCTCTGACGACCTCTGTGACGGACACAGCCTTTACATGCTTCATATACGCATTCTTCAGAACTTCGGTTTTATAGTCGATATAGGCTCGCTGGGTCTCGTTCTCTGTCCTGCCGGATAAGAACCACACCAAATCTCTCGGCATACCAGCGTTAAGCATTTCGGTGTTGAAAAATTTCCTCATCGAGTGACTCCTAATTCTTCCAAATGTATATTTATCCTTACCGATAGCAACATTGATGCGTTTGTACATCGCCAGTATGCCGTATTTTTTGAGACCGAACAAAGATTCATCCTGCCACTGCTCAAGCCAGTATAACACTGCTTTTGTGGCTTCTGGACTACAAAATGTGGTATATGGAGTATTAGTCTTGGCTCTTGTTGGATGAAGAGTGGTGATGTAGGTATCGTAATCTACGCCATCTAAAAAGTCCTGCCTACTTATGCCGAGCAGTTCTGCAGTACCCATCCCACTGGAACATTGGAGCAGGATTATAGCTTTATCTCGATAAGTAACATAGTTGAGGGCTTCCCTAATGTCATCGGCAGTAGGTATAAACCTATTTTCCTTGCGAGGTTTGACCTTTGGTATGTTTATGGGAGGCACCTGTACAGAGTTCTGGCGATACCAATGAACCACCATGTTGAATGTTACTCGTGCAGTGGTAGGTGCTATGACTTTGAGAGATTCCTTGAATTTGGACAGATGTGTGTATATTTTGCGCTGTGGCATACGCACTCGGTTATCTTCATCCTCAAAGGCCTCGGACAACAACTGCTCCGGAGTAAGACCTGTAAGATTGCAGTATTTCCACATTGCTATGGCGAAATTGGAGCGAGTTCCCTTCTTATATTCATGCAGGTCGGCATAGGTTTTGAGGGCATCATTTATAAGCTCCCCTTCTGCATATAATTCATTCAATTTCATAAATAGAATAGGCTTTTTGAGGATGATATAGTTGGTGGTTTAGCTCACCGTATCCTCATATAGTTAGTATCAAATGCATACTGATAACCGGAAGTTAGAGAATGATCACATATAGGCTTTATACAACTACTGAGACAGAAGACAAAGATGCCGGATCCTATCATACTTTACTTGATGCTATCAGGGAAAAGCATGGGATCAGATATGACAGCGTGGATATTGGTACTTTGAACGATGCCGATAAAGAAAAACTTGTTGAGGATATAAGGATCGTAAGCAGGAAAAAAGGGATCGGTGTCGTTAGCAAAGGCAGTGGTGCTCTTATCATTTCCCGTAAGAAGAAGCTCGGAAAAATATATGTGCTGTTAAAACTGGAAGACGAACAGATAAAGAACGTCTATCCGCATGAGGTAAACAAAAAAAGGATAGATATTATCTCTCACTTGAACAGGGCATTAAAAGCAAGCAGTATGAATGAGATCACTGATCATAGTTCGATCTCAGAGCAGGATATATCCCGAATGATCTCTACCTTTCCCGAACTAATAGAAGAAGGAATGGAGTTCATCGACACTGAAGTGGAGATAGAAGGCGGAAGGATAGATGCCGTATTCAAAAGTAAGACGGATGAGCATCTTCTGGTAGAGATCGAAATAGAAGCCAGGGACAATGCCATAGGGCAGGTACAGAGATTTGTCACATATTCAACGAAACACAAAATCCCCCGGGAAAAGGTTAGATTAGGGATAGTCTGTGCCCGGATAGCTGAGAGCCGATTGAACGCCTGCATTGGTGCTGGTATCGAGGTTTATGTACTCAGTCTGGAAAAGAAAACTCCGGACGCATGATCGCCTTATTGATCACATCTTTCCGGCATGACCTCAAAAAAGAAATTAAAGGAGTTTTCCTCCCAGAAATGTGAATAATACTATTTTTTATCGCACTTTACTTTCTTTTCTGGGATCCGCTGGATGGATATGTGTGATACTCTTCCGTCGCAGCCTTCTTGGATCCTGCTTTCTTCTGTTCCTTTACTACCATTTAGCTCACCTCCGATAGTGAATGATATTTTCTGTCCATTCCTGTTACAGCGGCATATTTAGTAAGCACTGATGGATGTCTAGTTCTCAGGCTGTGATCATCGCATAAAGCCGCTAAATTGCCTGATACTGAGAGAACTATAGTTTTTGTTTAGTTACTCAGTGAAACTTATTATATAATTAAAAGTATATTAATTTTGCTGATACATTTAAACTGAAGATCAATACTATAAAACGCAGTCTAACTAAGCAAAACATTAGATCGTACATAAAACAGGAAGCATTTTAAATAAGCCAAAAGTAAATGTGGGGGTTTATACCCCCGAAAACAGGTATTCTTATAATTACTTCTTTTTCTGCTCTTTTGCAGGTGCCGGGGACTTTACTCCCTTCTTCTGTGCGTCCTTCTTTTGTTCCATTGTTTTCACCTCATCAAGAAAATACTAATTGATCAATAGCATTCGGTAAATTTCAGTAATTACTTCCTTTTCTGTTCCTTAGCAGGTGCCGGGGTTTTTACTCCCTTCTTCTGTGCGTCCTTTTTCTGTTCCATCAATTTCACCTCCGTCCGGATAAATACCGATTTGCCAATCATATACGGTAAACCATCGATTGACATAACGATCCTTTTAGATAGTTACTCAATCTATGATATTATCTGCATTTATAATATATAAATTTAATTATACTTAAATACCAGCTTAACATCTATTTATTAGTGGTAATGTTGAACATAAAGTGAAAATTAGAAAAATAACGGATGCACGAATTTACTTGTAAGATATCGGTTCTTTCTCCGGCGAACTGTTTCAACTGCCTTCTAAAGTAAACTATATAGGACATCTTTAATTTCCTCAGAAATGTACTTAGTCCATGCAAAAATATTATTGCTCAGTATATTGCTAACTTATAATATGGATAGTTTCAATCTGGTGGCTCATGAACCAAGAATGTTGGTATTGACCGGTGAAAAAACATTTGAGGAAATGAAAGAACTGGCCTGGAACAAAAAGACTGCAGCATTCGGAGGGCTTAAGAACCTTCTGTCAAGACCGAAACCTGAAGATATCAACATAACCCATTCAGAAAAACAATACAAACCTTTCTGGCATGCTGTGTGTTCTACCCACTTTGAATATAAGCGGAAATGTGAATTCACTGTTAAGATCAGCGATCCGATAGTACAGAAAGTAATAGTATGTGGTGAAGAAAAGGCAATAGATCCACAAAGAAATATTAAGCTTTCACGTATCGAACACTGTCTGGAATCAACTACAAAAGAGATATTCATTGATGCATATAGTGAAAATGAAGATGATTTTTCCCGATATATCACCATGCCTGCCCGGGAGTTGGGGCAGACCGAAGAGCTGAACGAGGGAGACAATATAGTAGTTCCGGTAAAAGTTAAAGCTGCCTACATTGTGAGGAAACTGTTAAGCGAAATGATAAAACCCATAGATGCTGATGAAATATTGGATGAGACAGTAAAGATCGATACCTTGGACCTTTATTTTAGGCCCATCTATGCTTTCGAATATACCTGGATCCCAAAAAATAAACAGAATGTGCTGGAATTTGATGGTATTACCGGTGAATTCTATTCAGGTAAAGTGCTTAAGCAAAAGATGACAGAGATCTTTACCGAAGATGCTTTATTCGAGATAGGTGGAGAGGTTGCAGGTTTCATTGTTCCTGGTGCAGGTATACCTGTAAAGATACTCCAGGAATCCAGAAAAAGAAAGAAAATAATTGATAAAACCTAAATAGGACTATGAAATTGCTATATGAACCACCATTATTACAATTTGTATGTCAATGATGGCTTTTTAATCTCCACCTTTTTAATAAGTGAGGAAGGAGTTTTATGTTCATTGTTTTTGCCTCTCCAAATGGCATTATATTCCTTTCAGTCATGATGGTAGAACACGTATCATCAATGATCACTTTTCTTATAATGAATCTGCTTTAAGTATTTCTCCATAAAAGTATTGATCCACATATACCAGTTGACATGGCAAAGCGTTACAGATTTAATGTATCTTCTACATAATATCCTGCATTGGACCCTTTGGATCATACCTTCGTTCCCAAACTTTCCCGGAGATCCGGGATTTCCGCAATGATCACATTTTCAATGGACCTGCGGTCTGAAGAAAGGGAAATGGGCCCGGAAAGATATAACAAAAGATAAATTCTGGTGATATGGATGACCAAACACGAACACATCGTTGAAAAGACTAAGGGGTGGCTCTTAAGGTATGCTGATAAAAAAGGGTATATTCTGAATCCTGATGAAGAAATGCTGCATATAGTCATCGATGGTCTTACAAAGAACAGAAATGAACTCGGGCGTCAGTACTGTCCCTGCAGGATAGTTACCGGAGACAAGGAAGAGGATAAGAACATTATCTGTCCATGTGTGTATCATGAAGAAGAGATCAAGACCAATGGAAGTTGCCATTGTGGTCTATTCTTCAAGGACAACGGTAATGGACAATGAGCAATCCTGAAGGAGGACAGGGACCATGCCCAGTGTAATGGAGATCTACCAGCTGTTGCCAAAAACAAACTGCAAAAAATGCGGTAAAACTACTTGCATGGCCTTTGCAGTAGACCTGCTGGCACGTAAAATGAGCATAGAGGATTGCCCGCCGCTCAAGGAAGAAAAATATCGGGCAGGTTACGCAAAACTGAACGAACTGATAATTCCTGTGGGTAATGTAACTGAAACAGGTTTTCTTGTGCACGAGGACAAATGCATTGGCTGTGGCAACTGTGTAGTGGCGTGTCCGGTAAACGTGGTGGCGGATCCGGAAGGAACAGGTAGTGGCAGGGCTCCGACCAATGACAAAGTGATCCTGGTTATAAAGGACGGCATAGTCCGGCCGGTGAACATCCACGAATGCCGCCGTTTTGGTCCTAACAAGACATTGTGCTATGCATGCATAGACACATGCCCGACAAAAGCAATAGAATTTGTATGATCCCTTTGCAGGAGTGATGATATTGGATACCGGACCATTCGTTTGTACAGGTTGTGCCTTACTGTGTGATGATATTGCAGTGGAGCTACAGGATAGCAGGATGATAAGAATTGACACTGCGTGTCGAAAAGGTGTTTCGCGCATGAAAGGCTGCACTTCACCCATGCTATGCACAGTGGACGGAAAAGCAGTAGATCTCGACTTTGCAATAAAGGAAGCTGCCAGGGTACTGAAGGCTGCAAAGCATCCTCTTATCTTCGGGCACGGGAATTCAACACTGGAGGCACAGAGAAAAGCCATAGAGCTTGCAAAAAAACTCGGTGCACATATTGATGATACATCTTCTTTCTGTCAGGGACCGCTGGTTGAGGCTATTCTTAATGAAAAGCTCCCGACCTGCACTCTTGACGAAGTGCGTCACAAGGCTGATGTGATCGTTTTCTGGGGAGCTGATCCTTCACATTCTCACCCCAGGCACCTGTCAATGTATTCTTACTTTCCCAGAGGAAAACAGCGCCAGAGAGGCTGGGAAGAAGACCGGACCGCTGTAATTATCGATGTCAGAAGATCTGATACCGCTGTGATCTGTGGGGATAAGTTCTACGAGATACCTCTTAGAGCTGATCCCGAGTTCATGGAAGCCCTTGTTAGTGCTTTATCCAATAAAGTGCCAAAGACATCGTTCAACATGGACCCAAAAAGGATATTGGAATTAGCTAATATTCTGAAAAAAGCAGAGTTCGGCGTGGTGTTTGCAGGCCTTGGCATGACCTATTCACTGGATTCGCTGGAACCCTTGTTCATGTTGATGGGCAAGCTTAATGAAACTTCGAAATTCCATCTGATACCCATGGTGGGGCAATACAACATGCGTGGCTTCGATCATACTCTTTTCCGGGAAACCGGCTTTATCAACCGGGTGTATTTTGGAGGAGAGAACATTGAGCAAGGACCACAACAATCTGTCGTGGAGCTTATCAGTAACAACGTTGTGGATGCTGCCCTGATCATCGGTTCAGATCCCCTGGCAAGCCTGCCGGGACAAATTGCAAAAAAACTCAGTAAGATCCCGTTAATTACCATTGATCCCTGCGAGAACCTAACCTCCAAAAGATCCAAAGTGACCATTCCTTCTGCTCTTAGTGGCGTAGAGTGCGGAGGCACTGCGGTACGCATGGACGGCGTGGAGGTAACACTTAAACAGATCATTGACACCAGCAAGCTCTCAGATGAACATATCATTGCACGTATCACGGAGGCAATATAATGGGATTTGGGCAATTCCTCTCAGAACCGGAGTTCAAGTTCATAATCGTTACCCACAGAGATATATTCCAGAACACTGCCCAGGAAAATTCGAGGTTCAGTGATCAATATGCAGAGTTATCCTCTGTCATCAGGCTGGATAAAGAGGACATGAATAAAATAGGATTAAGGTCAGGGGATCTGGTAGTTGCAAAAAATACTTCCGGAAGGGTGGTATTGAAAGTTGAAAGTTCGGTTCTTGAACAACCTCATCCGGGAACAGCATTTATGGTCAATGGTCCCTGGGCGAATGCATTGGTGGCTGCTGATACAGGAGGCACAGGCGTACCAGCCTTTAAGAAGATCGAGATAGTGCTATCAAGATCAAAAGGGGAAAAGGTTACATCACTTGCTGAGCTAATCTAGTATTGTATAAAGGAAGAGGGGAGTAAGCATGACTTCTGATGCAGAGAGCTTTTGGGAAGGGAAAAATTATCTCATAGTGACCGATAGATCAAAGCCAGCTATTAAATTAACCATCGACGAGCTCAAAAAAAGGGGTATGTCCGTGCAGGTAATGGACATCAAAGGGATAGGTACGGATAAGATCAACGCTGGCCTTAAAGCGCTGTCCTTGCCAGTGGAAAAAGTTGTAATAGGGATCACAGCTATGGAGCCTGCTGATATCATACACTATCTTATGGACAGGGGTTGTAAAGATATCTGGGTTCACTGGAGGACAGATACTGAAAAAGTACGTCAACTGGCTTCAAGTTCAGGAGATAATATCCTTATAGGCAGATGTCCTATGCTGTACCTTGGTAACGGATTGAGCATTCATGGAATGCATAGGTTAATTGCACGTTCTTTCGGAAAGTACTGATCTTTTTGGCTGGGTCGGCTGCGTCAAAGGTATGGAAAAGCTGAAGATGCTGCCTTTTCCCTCTTCACTTTCCACCCAGATTTTTCCATTATGCATCTCCACGAACTTCATTACAATGAACAGACCAAGACCTGTACCGCCGAACTTTCTTTCAAGCGAGGCATCTATCTGACAGAAAGGTTTGAAAAGCTTTTGCAGATCTGCTTTATCAATCCCGATACCTGTATCCTTCACGCTTACACCCAGTTCATTATCGTGAAGAACGTTTGCACTGATCTTCACAGAGCCTCCGGCTGGAGTAAATTTGATAGCATTGTTCAGCAGATTGTACAATATCTGTTCGAACTTCGGTTTATCGGCACAAATGTGATCCACGTTCATACCGAATTCCATAGACAACGAGATGTTCTTTCGTGTAGCAACTGCCATTAAGTTTGAGCATATGCAGCGCACAGATGTTGGTACGTAGAACTCACTGCATTTAATTGTACCAGTTCCTGCTTCTATCCTTGACATCTCCAGCACGGAGTTCACAAGTTCAAGTAATTTGTTAGCACTTATGGATATATTGCTCAGGTATTTCGAATGGTACTGGTTCAAAGAATCAGATAGTTCATCTATCATTACATCGGAATATCCTATAATGCAATTAAGAGGAGTGCGAAATTCATGGGTGATATTTGCAAGGAACTCGCTCTTTGTGCGATTTGCATTCTCAGCAAGTGCTTTTGCTTCAAGGAGTGCACATTCCAGTTTTTTACGGTGAGTTATATCCTCACCTGACATAAGAATACCTTCTACTGTTCCCACATCGTCCTTTAAAAGGATATTATTCCATGCAAAGATGCTCTCTTCACCATTCTTCTTGATCAGGCTGCTTTCAAAGTATTCGGGTACAGATCTCTTCCCACCCAATATATCCGAATAGTTTGCTTTAGCATCATTTTTTTCTCTCTCAGGCAAGCATGTGTCGAACCAGTTATAGCCAATGATCTCACTTTCGGTGTAACCTATTATTTCGCATCCCTTTTTATTGATCAGGCTTACATTATGGTCCCTGTCTATAACAAGAATTATGACCCTTACAACATCCAGGTATTTCTGTGCCCTGTCTCTCTCCTGTTTAAGGTCCTTTTCTACCTTTTTCAACTGGAATATGTCCACCATTATACCGTTGATACCAACTACCTCATTGCCCCTTACGATAGCACGTGAAGTGGTATGCACATAAACAATTTCGCAGTTTTTTTTCAGTATCCTGAACATGTGTGGTTTATGTTCGCCTTCAAGGGTCAGCTTTATTTCTGTAAGCAGTCCTGGCAGATCATCAGGATACACATATTGCATAAAAGGAGTGTTGAGAACTTCTTGTACCTTGTAACCGGTAATATGTTCAATGGCAGAATTAATGTATGTGAACCTGCCTTGCAGGTCCACCGAGAACACAACATCATTTAGTGTTTCAAGTTTTTCAGTATAAAAGTCCTCAGTATTTTGCAGTATCTTTTTTGTATCTTCTAAAGCCCTGGCTAACTCTTCTATTTTTCTGTTGAGCATAAAACTCTCATTGTTTGTTTCTTCAGGCATACAATGAAATTCCGGACTTATAGCGCTATCTGGCATATTGATCAGAAACCATGAATATTTTAATATCCAAGGCCAATTATATTTATATATAAAATTATTTGTATATATGCTTTAGCAGAGTAAACTTATTGTCCGGAACAAATACGGTGAAGTACACTTTATATCACATGATCATGGTACAATATCTTAGACATTGAATACAAAATGGTGAATTATGGTAATTTCTCTATCCCATGCAGGAATCGGTTTGCTCATAGTTCTATTATTAGGATTGCGCGGAAGAGAAAGTAAACTGGTGGTCTTGTTCTCAGTGCTTCCGGACTTTGATTTTATACCATATGCTATATTCATGCTGCTGGAAAAAAACCTTAGCTATGAGATGCGAAACAATTTGTTCTATTTGATGGGACATAGGGAATTCATGCATTCGGTACTGTTCATTACAATAGCTCTACTGATCCTTCATATACTCAAAAAGAATCTGCTTCTTACGATTTCATGTGCTTTGGCGATCTTTAGTCACGTATACCTTGATTATGCAACAAGCTGGAAAATGCGTCCGTTTTTTCCTTTTATAAAAGAAAGCTCTACTCTGGGTGCCTTTGATTTCTTTGATCCCATTGTAACTGTGATCTCTCTGATACCTCTGTTCATACTGTTGCTGGAGTACCAGAGAAATAAAGGAAAATGGACAAAAATAGCTTGGATACACAAATATATGCAACAGAATAGAAGGACCATAATCGTTTCTATAACATGGGTTTTTGTTATCTGGTGTGCTCTGGCACCGTTTACCAAACTCATGCTGGTGGACCACGCATCTGCTGCAGAAGATAATGATATTTCATATCAGAATGCGGCACCGATATCATTTGGAAAGTTCCTGGGTGCATACGATTTTAATGAAACGCATTATCAGATATTTGAGGCAAGTTACTGGAATAGCGTTTATAGGTCGGATTTCATTCCAAAAAAATCTTATGGGAATATAACTGCCGAGAATTCCAGATACATCTCCAAAGCTGCTGTATTGTATAATTCCGGTTTGCCACAGGAGATAGATTATCCTGTATACGATCTCACAGAGAATTCGACCACTGTGATCGTTACTATTTCAGATGCCCGGTCAGTTTATGTAAAGTACTGGGCATACTTCAAGGTAGAATATATTTTCTTCTTTGAGAAAGAGAATTCCACGTATGTGGCTTTCATGAAAGACCAGAGAAAAGCAAAGCACTCTGTGACTTTGAATAGATTTATAGATTCATAAAGGGCAAGTAAAACATTCCTATCAATAGTGATTTTAGATATAAGGTTCATTTATGTGAACATCTTATTTAAATGCATGTTCATTAATTAAATAATGTGGGATGTTTACATGAAAATTAATGATCTAAATACCGGGAATGAGGAGATGCCTTATATACCCATTACAATACATGAGTTCGTAGATCACGATACCTGGAGCCTTCATCTTGCTTTACACGCAAACGGTATACTCGTTGGAACTGCTTCTGCCAAACTGGGTAATTCCAAATATGATCAGGAAACGGTTGTTGCAGCTATGCAGTGTCTTAAGAATGATTATTTTAAGGCTATAGGTTCTCCTATGAGATATGAGAATGGAAAACTTCTATTTCTCGCACCTGACAACGGTATGTCAATTGAGAAAAAAGCAGAAATGCAAATGAACGGGCAAGAGGATCACTATTATATGGCTGCATCCAGAAAAATGCCACAAAAGATATTTGCATAATTCTCATGCAGGCTCTCCAGGCGTTGCATATTAATAAGATAGCTTCAAATACGTTTCAAGGAGGTTTTTTCTTGGTAGAAAAAGACGATCTTGACGATGTGATAATGGCCAAGCCCGGTCCTCGTGAAGCAAAAAAGATGGAACATGACATGCTTAACAGAGCTGCTTCTAATCCGGTGCGCCGTAAGATCATCAAGGAAATTGGGATATACGGTGCTTCAAAAGAAGAGCTTCTTAAAAATCTGGGCATGCAAGAGACAGCTTTCAAGTTCCAGATAGACTACCTCCTGCATCAGGAGCTTGTAAAGGAAGACAGTGGGAAATACCGTCTTACTGATAAAGGTCTTGAAATACTGGAAATGCACAGGTGAATATTTCTGTAAGGGGGAGGGGGTTTGACCTGCAGGATCATTCTATCCGGAGTAATTGCTATTCTGCTTGTTTGTGGCTGTGTTGAACAGCAACAAACTCCGGCAATAAATGTATCAGAAAAAGCGGATACTTTTTTCGAAGGCAGTGAACTCACCCCTATCGAAGAACAACGTAACAATGCGATAAAAGGACCTCAATTCATCAACAGGGAGACTTATACACTTCAGGTTACCGGGATGGTGAACAGATCTTTGAACCTCAGCTATGAGGAATTGCTCGCTTTCCCTGCTGCGGACAGGTTCGTACGCATGAACTGTGTGGAGGGCTGGGGATTCGATGCACGATGGACAGGTGTTACCCTGAACAGCATTTTCAATGATTCAGGATTGCAGCCCGGAGCTAAAAATGTTATATTCTATTGTGCTGACGGCTATTCCACATCCCTGGAACTCGATTATCTGACAGGGAATGACATAATGCTGGCATACAGGCTTAATAATGTAACCTTACCTCCTGAGAGAGGTTTTCCTCTGCAGTTGGTTGCCGAAGACAGGTATGGGTACAAATGGGCAAAATGGATCACACATATCGAAGTGACAGACCAGGTTTATGAGGGATTCTGGGAATCCCGGGGTTACAGCAATATAGCCATGGTAGGAGAACGCGCATATGGAGTATTTTGAGCGAACATGTTCTTTTCAGGTTGTGTCACAGGTCATGTACTTCATGGCAAAATATTAATCTAAGGCTCCTCTCATTTACTATCCCATGGGCAGCATCATCTCCGTTAGGGGACTTACCAAAAGGTTCGCAGGATATGTTGCACTGCATGGTATTGACCTGAATATAGAAAAAGGGGAGTTCGTGATCATTCTGGGTCCCAACGGGGCAGGTAAAACGACATTTCTCAAGATACTTGAAACACTTGTCCGACCATCTTCCGGCTTGGTGAAGATAGGTGGACTGGAGCTCAGCAGGTCAGCAGTACAGATACGCAAGATGATCGGTGCCATCTCACATGAAAGTTATCTATATAGTGATCTGACAGTGGAAGAAAACCTGCGTTTTTTCGGAAAGATGTACGGACTGCCGGATGATGAAATTACTGTAAGGATACAACTGCTTCTTAAACAGATGCATCTTGAACACCGTTATATGGACCGGGTAAGTACACTTTCCAGAGGTCTGAAACAACGTCTGTCCATTGCACGTTCTCTTATCCACGATCCCGAAATTATCCTGATGGACGAACCATACACTGGACTGGACATACGGTCAGCCGATGATCTTGAGAAATTGCTTCTTGAGAACAGCAGAAAAGCCACTGTGCTGATGGTCACACATGACATCGATCGGGCATTTTCTATATGTGAAAGGATCATCATATTCTGCGATGGTAAGATCTCGTTGGATATCCGAAAAAAGGACATAGGTTCTGTGGAAGAACTCAAGAACATCTATACTACGATATTTGATGGAGGAGCATGATACGCAGTCTTTACATCGCAGCAAAGGACCTGCGTACGGAACTACGCACAAAACAGGTGCTTAATTCCATGCTTGTCTTCTCCCTGGTGGTCATGGTTATCTTCAGTTTATCTTTAAGTGATGTGCTTAGCGATTCTTCGGCCATTGACCGCCTGGCGCCCGGATTGCTTTGGATCGCCTTCATTTTCGCCGGAACACTGGGCATCACCCGGACATTTGCCTCGGAGACTGAGAACGGCTGCCTGGAGGGACTACGGCTCTGTCCTGTGGACAGTGCAGCCATATACACCGGCAAGGCCATATCAAGCATGTGCCTGATGCTTATTGTGGAAATAGCTACAGTACCTGTTTTCATGGTGCTGTTCAACTACAATATCCCGGACATCCCAACAATGGGGATAGTGATACTGCTGGGTACGGCGGGTTTTTCGGCGGTCGGCACTTTGCTCTCTTCCCTTACGGTCAATACCCGTACAAGAGAGATCCTTCTCCCTGTGCTTTTGCTTCCTCTGCTGGTGCCGGTGCTCATCCCTGCTGTGCTGGCCACAGGCAAAATACTGGCAGGAGAAGGAATAGTTGAGATAATCACCGAACTTCGCCTGATGGCTGTATATGATATTGTTTTTTTCACCCTGGCACGTCTGTTGTTTGATCATACACTGGAAGGGTGAAAAGGGAAGATGACGGGAAATTAGATAAAATATATTGACAAATACAGCGCAGACACAATCATTGAACATGGGACTAAATCATGGAAAATAGGAAATTAAAGATATTGGCCTTTGTAACTGCTGCATTCGTGATGATGGCAATGTATATGGTCTTTTTCTATTTGCCTGCTATGAGGTCCGGTTCCGGAGGTCTGCTCGATAGTAGCTTCAAAATATTCTATTTCCACATGCCCCTAGCTATTACTGCGTATCTTGCCTTCTTCATTGTCTTTGCTGCCAGCATCATGCAGCTTAGGTTCCATGATGTGAAGTGGGATATCTATGCCAGGTCTGCAGCAGAGATCGGAGTAATATTCGCTCTTTTGGTACTTATCACCGGCTCCATATGGGCCAGGGCCACCTGGGGATGGTACTGGGTATGGGAACCCCGGCTTACCACATCTCTTGCACTCTTCCTTGTTTATGTGACATACCTGCTGCTGCGTCAGGCCATAGAGGAGCCGGAATCTAAAGCGAGGCTGGCAGCAGTATTTGGAATAGTGGGTTTTGTCTCCGTGCCCCTGAGTTTTCTCTCTATTCGCTTGTGGCGTTCTGTACACCCTTTGATGTTCGGAGAGGCAATGTACGGCAGCACAGGAGGAGGACTGGAGGGATCTGCCCTGCAGCTTACACTGATGGTTAATCTTCTGGCATTCATTGCTTTATTAATAACACTGTTCATTTACAAATCAAATACGGAAACACTGAAAGAAGAGATCCGGGTTCTAAGGGCATCACGTCGCTGAAGTTTCTATTTTTTTGGATAAATAAAAATATCTTTAAAAAAGAAAGAGTTATAAGTTGCCGGAAGAAACAATTGTCCATGTTATTCGAACCCATAAATATAGCCGGTATTAAAATTAGTAACCGTTTTGTCCGGTCTGCGACACATGAATGGATGGCGCAACCCGATGGCACTCCTACCGCACGCATCGGAGATTTGTACGAGGAACTTGCCCGTAACGAAGTAGGACTTATCATAACCGGATATTCCTATGTTAACCCGAAGGGTAAAAGTGATCATCAGCAACAGGGTATCTATGAAGACAGGCTCATTGGACCCTATAAGGAGATCGTTGCAAGGGTGCATGAACATGATAGTAAGATAGTCCTGCAAATAGTGCATGGAGGACGGCAGACAATGATCACTGCCGATAATCCATATATGCTGGCCCCTTCTGCGGTAATTGAAACTACAAAAGGTATGACACCTGAGGAGATGACCGAAAAAGAAGTACTGGAAACCATAGAGGATTTCGCGCAGGCTGTCAGGCGTGCAAAGGAGGCGGGATTCGATGGTGTCCAGTTGCATTGTGCACACGGTTTTTTGCTCAGCAATTTCATATCTCCATACACCAACAGGCGTAAGGACAGATGGGGTGGTTCCACTGAAAAGAGGACACAGGTGATCCTCGACATTATCTTGCGTACCAGGGAGCTGATAGGCCACGATTATCCGATCCTTGTTAAGCTGAATGTTACCGATGGTTTTAAACCCGGGTCACACAAGCATACGCTTGATGCCCCGGAAAGCGTAGAGATAGCAAAGATCCTTGCAGACAATGGTGTATGTGCCATAGAGGTCAGCGGAGGCATTGCAGAAGCTGGTGACGAGCTTTTCAGAACAAATATCGATTCACCGGAAAAAGAAGCCTATTACAGGGACTATGCGAAAATGATTAAAGAACGAATTGATGTGCCTGTGATCCTTGTAGGTGGTATCAGATCGAAGCAAGTAATGGAAATGCTGCTTAAAGAGGGTTATGCTGATATGATCTCTTTGTGCAGACCATTGATAGCTGAACCTGATCTGGTGTCCAGACTGAGAAAAGGAGAGACAGGAACTGCGAAATGTGTCTCTTGTAACCTGTGTTCTGATGAAAACGGAGTCAAATGCAATTACGATTTCACTAAGTGAGCTCCCTCTTTAATGCAGGCTTGCGGAGTGCCCGTCCGCAGGTTGAGCAGAAAATCAATAAGAAGATCGTGATCCATGACAACAAGATCTGCCTGATGAAGCTCTTCAGGGTTCAGGTATGTGGGAACTGCCACGCAGCACAGGCCTGCAGCCTTTGCAGCCTGTACGCCTACAGGAGCATTTTCGATGACGATGCATTCGTCTTTTTGTATGGCCAGTATCTCCACGGCCTTTAGATAAGGGTCCGGAGCTGGCTTACCATGAACAATATCATCGCCAGTGACCACCACGCTGAACATCCCCGGATACAGGTTTTTCAGAACACTATGTACAATTGGGCTGTCAGCACCGGAAACCACTGCAAGCTTATATCTGTACCTGAGAACTTCCAGGCATTCGGGCATGCTTTCAAAGGTACGTAACTCAACGATTAAATTGAATTCTTCAATATATTTCTCAACTATTTTCCTAAGATCGAACGTGCCGTCATTAATACCTGCTTTTTCAAGTAGCAGGCGCACAATGTCGATGGTCTTTTCCCCTTCCCTTTCATAGATCACCTGTTGGTCCATGTGCACGCCCATCCGGTCAAAGATGTGTTGCATCGCTTGAACGTGGTATGGCATGGAATCTACAAGTACGCCGTCCATATCAAATATCAATGTTTTTAACAATGTCATTCCCCTAATATGATGTCAGGACAGATGAAGGCATCATTCAGATATGTTTCTTTCTGCCCAATAGGACGCTACGAAAGAGCCGGAGATATTGTGCCATATGCTGAAAAGAGCACCCGGAAGTGCAGCAACCGCTGTGAAATGCTTAATGGCAAGGGCAACGCTCAGGCCAGAGTTCTGCATCCCCACTTCTATGCCAATGGTCCTGGCCTCCATTTCATTGAGACCCATAAGCCTGGAAAGACCATAACCGCTGGCAAGCCCAAGCAGGTTGTGAAGTATGACTGCAACTACTATCAAGATCCCTGCAGAAATAACAGTTTCCCTGTTCAGGGCCATGATAATAGCTATTATGAATACGATTGTAAGCACTGAAATTGCAGGGAAGGAATGTCGTACAGTATCTATACGGGAAGCAAAAACGGTATTTATACCGATCCCCAAAGCAACAGGCACTATAACTATCTGCAGGATGCTGACCAGCATGCCGTGCATGTCTACATCGATCGTCTGGCCTATATATAACCATGTGAGCAGGGGGGTCATAATAAAGGAGATCAATGTAGAAACAGATGTAAGGACAATAGAAAGTGCGACATCGCCCTTTGCAAGATAACATATCACATTTGAAGCCGTACCTCCCGGACAACAACCCAGCAGCACCACACCTGCTGTGAGCTCAGGGGAAAGAGAAAGGGTTCTTGCAATGACAAATCCTATCAGTGGCATCAATGCATACTGAAGCACAGTTCCAATAACGACTGCTTTAGGTCTTTTGAAAACAAGCAGGAAATCTTCAAGGGCAAGTGTCATACCCATTCCGAACATCACAAGACCCAGCAGGAAAGGAATAGCATCTTTGTATGGCAGGAAGATCCCTGGGTACAACAGTGCAATACCAGAGAGGACGATGGCCCAGATGGGGAATAAAGAAGTGAACCTTTGCAGCATACCACTATTCCATTAAGCTTTGAATATATTAATGCATGCAGGTGTTAAAAACATATCCTGTATTTTTGGTATCACATGATTTTATATTCCTTGGTCCGTTAATACTTGTTCCATGAGACTTGATACCTATCTTGTGGATATGGGTTATTTCAGCTCCAGGGCACGTGCAAAGGATGCTATTATCCGCGGGAATGTAAGAGTCGGAGGAAATGTTGTAACCAAGCCTGCCAAGGATGTCAGTACCGATCTACTTATCGAAGTAGGTGAAGGGCTTGATATGCCAAAAGGATATTTCAAGCTAAAACTTATTCAGGAAACTTCCGGTATTATCTGTGAAGGTGATAGCATCCTTGATCTGGGTTCAAGTGCAGGAGGATTTCTACTGTATGCTTCACAGATAGCAGGAAAAGTACGAGGTATCGAATTTAGCAAAGACTTTCATAAGGAGCTTGGCAGGATCACTTATGAGCATAAGAACGTAAGTGTAAGGTTCGGAGATGTTTTTACGCTTCCTCTGCGGGAAATGTCATCTGAGCAAGTGGATGTTATACTCAGTGACATGACTTTGGAGCCAAATGATTCTCTTCTGGCACTTAAAAGGGCACTCCCCTTACTCAAGGAAGGAGGAAAGTTGCTGCAAGTCATAAAGATGCAAAAACGTGAGAACAGGGAACCCATACTATCAACAATAGAGGGTTTTGGGGTCGAAGTTATTCAGGTGATAGAACCGCAGAAGCAGGAGATCTACGTGATCGCCCGCAAGGTTGCTGAAATGAGAGATGAGGTGTCCGGATGACATATAGATTGCTGGGCGAGGGTGATCCCATAAGACTTTTTGTGGGTGGTCTGCATGGGAACGAATGGATGGACACATCCGATATACTGGAGCAACTGGAACCACCGGCGGTGGGGTCCCTGGCAATTATACCTGTTGTGTGTAAAGAAAAATATGTATCCACTCTGCAAGGGCATTACTACAGGACACTCGGCAAACCAATATTAAAGGCTGTGGAAGAACTAAGGCCCGGTATATACATCGAGTTCCATTCCTATTCTAAGCAGAACCAAAAGCTGCTGACAGGTACGGAACGTATCCACACAGCAGGGGTGCCTGCATATAGTCAGCTTGATAATGATGTACTACTGGGTTCGGTGTCCCCGGTGATCAGAAGAGAATACTTTCCCGTGGAAGTACTATGCCTTTCTTTTGAGATCCAGAAAGATAACCCTCTATCGAAGGAGTATGGATTCAAAATAGCAAGAAAAATGAAAGAATGCTTATCCAGAGATCACTTTATTGAGCAACTGAAAACAAGGTATCCTGCTCAGACCACTAAAGTAATAGAGGATTATAGAAATTTTTATGGTTTGTAAGTCCTGCTTACAAACCATTTCATTATAGTGTTATCTTAGCTATTCAGTTCAGCCCATGTTGTAATTGTGGACGTTGTGCGCAGGATTCACATCCTGCATATCCTTTTCCTGGGCCTTAAGCATATCATCAATGCGCAATATCATGGCAGCTACTTCTGATGCGGACTTGATGGCCTGTGTTTTGACGCGGA
>NZ_JBFYLB010000039.1:0-14929 GCF_041305605.1 Methanomethylovorans sp. | reverse complement strand
CTTAGCAGTTCAGGCATCTGATATGACATTACCAGTGCAAGCATCAGAGCCACGGCAAAAACCATGGCAGTATCGAAAAGGTTAGCAACCCCCTCAAGAGGATTCCTTTCCTCTTCATCGTGCAACAGGCCGGTTCTGCGGTAACGTCTTTGCCTCATACTTTAGCCTCGATGGTGTCAAGTATATAATCTATATCTGCCATATCCTGCCAATACCATCTTTTCCTGACCTGAGTAAGGATGTAGGCCACAGCACTGGCAAAAAGACCTACGACGGTGGTAGCAAAGGCTATCATCAGATTGTGTGCAAGCTGTGCAACGTCTCCCTGGGACAAAGCAACAAGTGCCGGTCCCAAGGGTATGAGAGTACCCATTAGTCCCAGCATCGGGGCGATGTTTGTGATGATACGGGTCTGCTCAAGTCTTTTGGCCATTTTGATCTCATATTCCTGAGAGACCCATTCTATGGCAGGGATCCTGTTCTTTTCCAGATGAACTGCTGCTGCATTGGAGAAAGCAGTGACTATATAGTTCTGCTTTATATTTCTAAGAGCATCAGCTGCGGCTTTAAAATTGGATTCTTTTACATGGCTTTGTACAGTAAAGCAGGTACTTTCCAGATTCTCAATATCTCTGCTCCTTTTCGCATATTCCGAAAGGAACTCACCTATCAGTATAAGAGACAACAATGATAGCGCCACTAACAGGATGATCACAGGGTAGAGCAATGAAGAAGAAAATGTATTCATTATGTTATTGATTACAGCAAACAGGCTCATTTTTATTCACCTTTAAAACTATTGATCGCATATCCGCAAGCTATGATACCAGTCATTACAAGCAATGGCAGTATATCAAATTCCCCTCCTGTTTCAGGGATCTGGAGTTGTCTGGATTTTATGTAGGCCGGTACGAGCATGGAACCAAGCAGATAGAATATGCCCAGGAACATCATTACTGCTCCAAGATCCTCCGGTGTGCGGTGCATTTTTCTGAATAACCAGCTTGAAGATACGACTGTGATGAAGAAAACAGATCCGACCAAAACTCCTATCCTAAACCCGCTCCACCCAAGAGTGGATGCAAGTATCATACAAGACACAAACAGCGCGGTGAGGCATACAGGGCAGGGCACTGAGATGAAAAGGAAAGTGTGCCTTGAAACGTCATGTCCGCATGACCACTTTTTCTGGGTGTATATCCCTGCACCTATAAGGAGCAAGGCCACAACCACATGCAAAGTCATACCCATGCTGGTAATCATATCAAGATTGGACTGGTCCACCAATCCTATAAGGCCACCAAGTATTACAGAAATGACAAAGTAACTTGCAGCAATGATCAACACATCTCTTCTGCGGATGTTAGAAAAACCACATCCTACACCCGTTTTCAGGGCGAATATCATTATTCCCAACAGGATGCCAACGACTATAGCATAAACAGAATTCATTTTTCTCCTATCCTTTTCCTTTTTTGCGATATAATTTGTGTGCTTTAATTACCTATATTCGGTTTAAAGCAACTTACCATTGCGAATACCCAGACATATGAGATTTAAATACTGATGTTTATTCTTGATAATACCTCATATACCAATTTAGTCATTACATACGTTTTCTATTCAGATAATAACTTGCACTACTTAAGTCTTCTTATATTTTTCGGCATCCCGCAATTGTACTTAAAATATATTAATTGCATAAAAGAAAAATCTGAAAACCCTAAAACAGATTGTATAAAAATAAAATCAAAATAAATATACTCTGTTCTAAAAAAATAACTAAAAATGATTGTTATTCTTCTTCCCGAATCTGATGAACAAAGCACCTGCTTCCCTCAGTTCAGTAAGAAGGCTAGGATTTGCAAATAGAACTGTAAACTCTAACCAAAATACGAGAGATTGCAAGCCCTGGATTGAAAAAGATTTTAAAATCAATGAAGCGTCGAATATATTAACAGATGATACTAAAAAAGTGAAAAAAGAAGGTGATGTTAAAATTTATTTCTTGAACTCGGTGTAACCGCATTTGCCGCAGGAACGCCTGTCCTTATGTTCAGCAAGGAATACGCCTTCTCCGCATCTGGGACAGGCCTGATGTGTCCTTTCTATCTTGTCGCCGCTGACCTTATAATAATCTTTTACTGCCATTGTTACACCTGTTTACTCTTCCGCTTTTTCCTCTTGTGCCTCTGGCAGCTTGTTCCTTACGAGGATATGTTCTTCTTCTATCTTTTTCATACGGGCAGCATCTTCATAGATCTTTGCGTAGCCGTTGATCTTCTGCCTTCCGAAATCGTTCTTCATCCTCTGGATCACCACAAGTTCCAGTGGTACGTTCAGTAATGCTGCCATCTTGTTCTTTACATCCATCCTTGCGGGAGTGGGCCCTTCAAAAGTTACCTCGAAGTTAAGCTCACGCCTGTTAAGAAGTACATTTTTTTTATCCTCAATGATTTTAACATCCATTGAATTTCCTCCGAATATCTATCAAGTTGTTCCTGTCTTCCTGCCCATGTATCATCTTGTCCAGCAGGTCAAGGATCTCTTCCTTTTTGGATTTTGTGATATTGACAAGCACCACACCTTCATCCGGCTGCCCGTACAGCACAACCGAACCCTCGGGTGCAAGCAGTATTGCGGGCAATGCTGCAAGGTCCTCTTCGCCGCGCACGAATATTCGTACATGGTCCTTCGATCTTATCGCGTCATGGACCACATTTATCAGATCCTCGGTTATGACCCCGGGAGGATTATCCACGAATATTTCACTGAACCCTGTATGCTTTGTGCCCACCACTACGCAGGCTGACGCCGGCCCGCGTTTTGTCCGGTCATCAACGATAAGGATGTCCGGAATGATATTTGAATTGAGCAAGTGGAATGTAGTAACATCACCCACCGATATAAGTTTTGTGGGACTCCCCAGGTCTTTGGAAAGCTTGCGGATGGTGTCATCCCCGGTACCCGTGTAAAGGACACCAAAGGTCTTCCTGAACAAAGGACGCAGTTCTGAAGGCAGGCGTATTGTTTTCACCAATTACCGCACCTTCAGTGCATATCGGTCAGCTACTTTGATCTCCATTTTCTGGGCTATCTCGGAAAGTTCAGGATCCACAATGATTACCATGCCACTCCAATCACTGCTAAGGTTGCTGGAACTGCATATAAGGCACGTCTGGCCTGTCACTACCCTGTGACATTCCCTACAAACCTGTTCTGCCATGATCAAACCTCTTCCTGGGCACTGGATTTAGCCATTCTGTCCTCTTCAAGCCACTCCAGTTTACCCAGGGCATTCTGCCTCATAGTAAGACCTATCTTACTCTCCCTTGGTTCCCTTTCATTGATGCTGAGCGCAACTATCCTGGCTCTCACCCTGTCACCCTCTCCAAGGGAACGAGTTCCGGTTTTGCTCATGAGCCTGCCATTTTTCCCATCATATGACATGAAATCATCTGTGATCTGGCTAACATGTAAGAGACCATCCATAGCACCTATGCTGACAAAAGCCCCGAAATCAACGGTCTCGACAATTTCTCCTTCAACTACTTCCTGTATCATGGGTGAGAACACGATGGCATCAAAGTCCACATCATAATAAACTGCACCATCGCCCACAAGGATGTGTCCCTCACCTACTTTTTCAATTTCAGTGATCGCAACGATCGCACCTATTTGCTTATCAAGCCTGCCTTCAAGCTTCTCCCTCAGTGCATTCTTCACATTGACCTGAACATCCCCGCCCAAAAGAGTAGGAGCTACCCGGATGGTATCAGAAAGTTTCATTTTCTTGTACATGCGATAATCTCCAAAAGCCCAGTTATCCTGCTATAAACTTATTTATATGTTATAATTTTTACTATTGCTCATGACATTATTTCCAGACGAGTCCTTTGCCTGAGAGATATTACCCTGATGCCCATTTCCAACAGCCGTTTCTTCAGTCCGATATCATTTGTCAAAACGGCGGCCCCTGTATCCTGTGCAAGGGACACGATGATATCATCAGCATGTCCTTCCAGAGGAACAAGTTCACACCTCTGTGCCAGAGCCTTTCCTACTTTTGCAGCTGTCCGGTCCTGGCCCCTGGCTATTGTAACGAGTCTCTCCAGCTCATTTAGCACTGCCAGAGGAACTACGAAATGATCAAAACCCAGCCTGTGCAATTCACCGAATATGTCTACATTGAATTGCACAGGTATCATCAGAGCATTCGTGTCAATTATCACCTTCAAGACTTTATGACTCCCACACCTATCAGGCGCCATCTTGAACCGATCCTTCTGCTGATCGCCACCATTGAACCGGCACTTGCACATACCGGTCTCTTGAGCTTCACTTCGGCAACGTTCTTCCTTGCACTGGTTACCACACCTACGGTAGTGGCCGTACCGACGTTAAGCATAAGAGGCTCGCTGGTCCTGATAGAACCGATCTCTGCTTCATCGATCACACCTACTACTCGTTCAAGCAGGTTAAGCTCAAGAGTGAAAATATCGCGAGTAGGTGGTAAAGTACCGGGTTTTCCGGCTACCTGTCCCACAAGAGAATCGCTCTTAGTGATGGCAGGGTCAAGTGTAGTACCTACAGCAAGCAGTCCTCCGGGAGTGGCTTTATCTACAGCTTCCTTACCTGCAAAGATCATGGATATTTTAGTGAGTATTGGAACCCACCTGGTAGTTCCTTCACTTTCCAGTTTATAGCCGGGCCTTATCTCAAGATCTTCACCGGTAGCCAAAACGCCTTCTGTAAGAGTACCACCGATAACACCACCCCGTATCTTATCTATAGGCGTGCCTGGCTTATTGATGTCAAAGGAACGTGCAATAAGCATCTGTGCCGGTTTATCGACCTTATATTCAGGGGTTGGGATGTTCTCTTCCATAGCCTGGAGCAGAGCATCGATATTTATGTTCTGCTGAGCGGATACTGGAATGATCGGGGCGTTCTCTGCCACAGTACCTTTCACAAACCTCTTGATCTGTTTATAGTGATCTATTACCTCTTCTTTGGATACCAGATCGATCTTGTTCTGGACAATTAGAAGATTCTTGATACCTATAATGTTCAAAGCCATCAGATGTTCTTTGGTCTGTGGCTGAGGACATTCCTCGTTCGCAGCTATCACGAGAATGGCACCATCCATAATAGCCGCCCCGGAAAGCATTGTAGCCATCAGGGTCTCGTGGCCGGGAGCATCAACAAAAGAAATAGTGCGCACTTCTTCTGAAGGCTCGCCGCATCCCGGACAGGTTTCATGTACAGTATAACATTGTGGCTCGGGGCAGTTAGGGCATTTTCTGATAGTAGTATCGGCATACCCTAACCTGATAGATATTCCGCGCTTCATCTCTTCACTGTGTGTATCCGTCCACACGCCTGACAGTGCGCTCACTAAAGTGGTTTTTCCATGATCGACATGACCTACCATGCCGATATTAACACAAGGTTGACTCAATTCCTGATTTCCCTCCGATGGGCAAATAATAATAAAAGTACGTAGCAATGCTTGCAATCGGTCTAATGACCGGGTGATATTTTGCTCCAGACCGTTGTTATCATTTGGTTTCTGGTATTTAAATGATTTCAACGTTTTAGTAATATCTACGTATTAAACCTACTTATCTATAGTAGATAGAATCTAAACTCATACAGATATACAACAAATCATGTAAATATATTCTGGGTGGAACCGTATATTGAAGTACGCAAAGACATAACCAACGTCCCTGCAGCAAGAATACACCCACATCAAGCATTGTATAATATATTGTAAATATTTAGTACATAACTGATGAAAAAGTTAGGTCACAATACGACCCAACTCTCCCATCTCAATAGCTCTTCTTATTTCAAAAGCTATGCGTCTTCCGGTACTCATGTTCTTTCTCCATATGGTGTTACCATAAGGATGACCTACTGACATGTGCACATTGGTCCCGCCACCAACTCTGGGTGCAACATCATAGATGTAGAAGTTAAGGTCCTTATCAATACAGGTCTGCAGGCAGAAAGGTCCTATTACCCCCGGATCATAGTGCTTACTGGCAGCCTTAATATACTTCTCTGCCAGCATGAACACATCCTCCAGCAGAGATTCGCGCAATGTGGAAGAATTATGTCCGCATACAGTATATTCAGGGGTCAGCTGATGTTCTGCAAGAGTTATCTGCTGGGGTGCAGGCAAACGGACATGACCGTCCAGACTGGTCTCAAAACGCCAGTCTATGCCAAGGATCTCCAGTTTGCTCATTTCTTCCTCAATGGGGGAATAGAACATATCGAAATTGAACACCGGACCTATAATGTATCTCTCGATCCTCGCATTGTCCAAAGCTTCCCGCGTGATCACACCTTGCTTAAGCAGTGCTTCTGATTTCTTCAGGTACTCATCATAAGTGGCAGCCGTAAAGAAACCTCTCTCCAGCTTCTTGACAGCATGCGGGAGTTTCACTATTGACAGTTCTTCAATATCCTGAGGATCATTGATCCTTTCAGGGAAAGGAAGACCTGCCTTCTCCAAGAGCCAATAATAGTCACGGTCAATGCCCCTTTCCTCACTTCTGAGCATATTCCTGCTGCCTACGATGGGCACAGCAAAGTCGTTCTCTACCTCATCTATACCGCAGTATGAAGTAAAGGACCTGTTAGGAATGAAAAGGATGTTGTTGTCACGTAGCATCTGCTGCTTTTCAGGAAGAAGTACTTCATTGAACTTTTTCAGCATCACCATCTCATCCACAATTCCACGCCTTACTTTTCCATACGCGTCTCTCTGAGCCTTAAAATAATGAGAATAAGTTTTCTCTCTTCCCTGCTGGCATATAGCGAACGTCCGGAAATCTTCTTCCACTGCACCATCAAATACGTCCAGCGCAGAATGAGAAGCAACTGCTCCGATCTTGATCTTATCGGGATTATAATCCTGAACGATGTCTATGATCTCTTTTCTGTCTATCATCTTATACCCTCTCTTGTCTTCACACATATCAATGAACTATATAGGCTTTGTGTCGTTCCCTTTCACTTGTTCCTCATGGTTAGCTCAACAAGCCGATAATAGCTGAAGTGATAAAAGTTTCCACGACGGCTGCTATGAAAAGCAGTGGCATGATCCAATAAAAGAAGAACTTGATACCTGTGATCATTTCTTCTTTTAAGTGTACTGATTCCCCCTTAAGAGAAGCAAGTCCTTTAAGTCCCAGCCTCATACCTATGGCAGCGGAGACCACCACCATGGGTATCTCAATGATACCATGGGGCAGGAGACCGGCCACCAAGTAAACAAAACCTTGCTCCATCAAGATCTTATGACTAAAAATGCCCAGGAAATATCCATTGTACGCAATGAAAAAGAATGGCACTATACCAAGGCCAACACCAAGTACCAATATGAACAAGCTCTTAAGGGCATTATTCAGGAAAATCAGGAACATTATCTGTATCAAGGAAAGGTTTTTTAATAATTCCACCAGTCCTTCAAGCTCCTCCAGGGATTTCATAACTATGTCCGGATACATAATAGCAGCCATGTACCCAATAACTGCCGATATTACGAACAATAGGAACATGGATCCTATTTCTCTGCGAATATCCCTTATGTATTGAAGAGCTTGTTCTTTGTTGCTGACATTATGCATTTTAATCATATCCCAAAAAACATACGTATAGTGTTCCTGCATGCAGGCGAAAGGCCGAGTACAAGGATCACCATTTTCACAAAGGTCCGAAGGTTGCGGGACTCGGCATCTTCATTGAAATTAGTATCTATTATGTATAACACGGGAATAAAGATGGCCAGTTTCAACGGATACATCACAAATGCTGTCCCCGTAAGATCAATGAGATAAGAAGGCAGTACATGCTTTTCATAGTATCCCAGCATATCGACTCCTATGAAAGTGGAGGAAGCATCCAGCATGTGAGCTCCGAGTATAGATATGTTCAACCTGTCAGTAAGTATTCCAAAACCTACCTGCTTTGCTATAAAGTAAACAGCTAACGTGACTAATGTTCCCAGGCCAAGGATATAGATCAGTATCATGGGAAGAACTGCCGTTTGAATGCTGAGGAGCAACACTATATTGAAAACGAACCAGAGAATGCCCATGGATGCGAAAATAGTTTCCATGCTCTTTCCGGTCCATTTTTTACTGATCAATTTAGCTATGATGAGACATCCCAGCGTTATAAAGAATACCACAAAATAGATAATAGGAGTTATTAGGAGCAAGCTGAAAGGTTGTTGTATGGCTCCTGCGTCTTCAAGGACCCGCATGGAAGATCCGGCAAGCACAAAGGGCACTATTGCCGCTATAAACCTGTTATCTGCCTGTATGTCCAGTTTTTTAAGTAGTTTGACAACTGCAAATATGCATAATCCAAGTATTATGGCCCATGTAAGGGTGTTAACGATGTTATAACCTTCATCATGCAGGATAGGGTCTATATAATATGTGTTTATAAATCCTGAAACCTTATCTATATACGAAGTCATTGAACCTCAAATGTTTATGCGATGCTACAGGAATATCCTTAATAGAATTAATGTTTAATAACTTCTGTCATCGGGAACATTCCAACTATATTCAAGTATCTAATTTAATCACAAACTTTCGCAGGTATTCAAGTGATCCCACCCAGAGAAGAGCACACCAAATGGATGCAATTACCCAGAGATATAGTAATAGGACACGGGGTTATCAGAGATGTAAAAAGTGTCTGTGATGACCTTAAGTTAGGAAACAATCCCCTTATAGTGACAGGAAAGCATACCCGGGATATAGCCGGAGATATCGTATATGACATCCTTGCAGATGCAGGGGTCGATCCAAGTGTAACTACTGTTAAATCAGCTACAACAGAAGAAGTTGAACGTGTGAAGGAAATGGCCGTATATAATAATTCCAATTACCTATTGGGGGTTGGCAGCGGCAAATCCATAGATGTGGCTAAACTGGCGGCCACAGAACTGAACCTTCCATTTATTAGTGTCCCAACAGCAGCTTCACATGACGGTATAGTCTCTTCCCGGGCTTCCATACATGATGGAAAAAGGGTCACATCCGTAGAAGCAAATGCTCCCATGGCAGTCATTGCAGATACAGAGATCATCGCAAATGCCCCATACAGGTTGCTTGCATCTGGCTGCGCAGACATCATCTCAAATTACACTGCGGTGAGCGACTGGGAACTGGCTTACAGACTGAGGAACGAGCCATTCAGTGAATATGCGGCCGCTCTTTCACGGATGACAGCAAAAATAGTGCTCGACTCCGTTGATTCTATAAAACCGGAGCTTGAAAGTTCAGTAAGGATAGTGGTCAAGGCACTGGTATCAAGTGGTGTTGCCATGAGCATTGCAGGATCATCAAGACCTGCTTCAGGATCCGAGCATATGTTCAGCCATGCCCTGGATATGGTAGCCCCGAAACCTGCACTGCATGGGGAACAGTGTGGCGTGGGAACTATCATGATGATGTACCTGCACGGAGGCGACTGGGAACGCATCAGGAACGGACTGAAAAAACTGCATGCTCCCACTACTGCTGCAGAGCTGTGCATTGAAGATAAATATATATTGGAGGCTCTGCTTCTAGCACATACAATTCGTCCGGAAAGATATACAATACTCGGTTCAGGCCTTACCCCAGAAGCAGCCGAGAGAGTGGCAAAGATTACTAAAGTAATAGAGTAATTATATAATTCAGATTCAGGTGTGTGATGATATGGTCGAGGTAGATACTACAATAACTCTTATTGGATCACGGCTCGCTAAAGAAGGCATGGAATTCATATTCGAGGGTGAGTCTAATGAGTGCAATAAATGTAAACTCAAGAACACATGCTTAAACCTTGAGAAGGGACGCAGGTATAAAGTTGTTAAGATAAAAACCCCTTCGGTACATGAATGTTTCCTTCATGACGGCGGAGTAATAGCAGTAGAAGTCGTGAAATCTCCCGTAGTAGCAATTCTGGATTCCAGGAAAGCCATCAAAGGTGCCAAGATCAGCTACGAACCCCCTAAATGCAGGGACGTTCCAGATGATATGTACGACTTATTCTTCCCGGAAGGACTGCGTACCGGAGACAAGTGTACTATAACTAATATACTGGAAAACATTGAAGATGATAATATCTGTGCCTCTCCCCTGAAGAAGGTAGAGTTACAGTTATAAGATTTTAACTGAGATTAATGCGAATGTCTTTTATACTACTAGCAGAATGCTAAGAACATAGCGTAACCTAAAAAGAGGTGTTTGATGTCTGATACGGAAACAGAGATCCTTTCCCATGATTTTTATACCCGGGAACGATGGAACAACTGGATAAACCAGGTCAAAGAAAGCGGTTTTGAGTTCAAGGAATCTGATGAACCACAGGATAAGGACAGTGCGGTTTTCATCAACATGGAAGATGACATCATCCTTGCATGCCTGAAAGTAGTAGCTAAGTTCGAAAAGAATCTCATCTCCGCAGAATCTGCTTTCCATTTGATCTCTCAGATAAAGGATATATCCCTTGCAGAAATTGATCATATATCCGATGATATTGACATGATGATAGCTTCAATGCAGACCTCTTTTATGGGAACTTTTGCTGCCTTTGAATGCTACATCGGGCAGGACTATAATAAGAAGGCAAGAATACCCACTCTGCTGAAACAGGCACTTGAAGCAGAGGCATCAGACAGTATAGAGATCTCACTGGATAAGGTGGCACAGATAGGTGCATTGATCATCAACGGACGTAAGTTACCGGATGATATAATGGAAGACATCCCATACGGATTTGTAGCTGAGTGGATGGATGGAATTGATTCCATTGCCGCTGCCATGGTGGGAAGTGACAGTTACAAGAACGATGAAGCTGATGACGAAAGCTGAGCTTACGCTTATCCTTAGAATGTGAATTTGACCCGGACCGGCCAATCTTTTTCTTTTCGTGTTTGGGTCATCGTTGCACTTATCTATTGTTAAGTACTTTTTCCGGGTATGCACTGTTACCTTGCCGACCCTGCCATAAAGAATGTAGCTGTCCTCGATATGACACATGGTGGTGCTATCATTGCCCGCAAGCTCAAAGAGCTTGAGTTCAATGTGACAGGCGTGGATGTTTATGGAACACTCTCCTCTGATCAATGCAATGCTCTGGAAGCGAATGGTATCCAGGTGGTGGAAAAGAACTGCATCGTTGAAGGTTTTGATCTGATAGTAAGCCCTGTGCATCTATATCCGTACCATATCATGCTTCAGCAAGTAAAGGAAAAGCACATTCCTTTAATATCTCATCACAGAGCTGTAGGAGAGATATTGTCATTTACAGATACTGGCGACTATCCGCTTATCATCGAAGTTACAGGTACTAAAGCGAAGACAAGTACCGCATCCCTGCTGGCGGATATGATCTCAAGGGAACTTACTGTTGTACTGCACACTTCCAGAGGGCTGGAGCTATGGGAAGACAGTGTGTGCCAGCTGATCCATAAAGGCTTGAGTATTGCTCCGGGGAGCATACTGCAGGCGATGGATATTGCAGGGTCGCTCGGCAAAAAGATAGAAGCATACATCTTCGAGATATCCCTTGGAGTTACAGGATGTGGAAACTTAGGCGTGATCACAACCCTGGACATGGATTACATGATAGCCGGTAAAACGTCAAACGCAAGTGAAGCAAAGATAAAGTCTCTGCTCAGTTATCCCGAAGATGCGCTCATTGTACTCAATAGTAACTGCAGAAAAGCATTGGAGAAATTGAACCGACCACTTGCATCAAAACACATCAGGACCTTTGGCATCCGGGATGAGAGCGAAGGTGCAACTCCAGATATTGACTATTGCCTGGGAATGCAGAATGATAATTTTTCCATTGCATGCAGGGAAGAAGAAATTGAAGTTTACCTCGCTGATGGATATGATGCAAGGTCATACATAACAGCTTTTGCTGCATCCTGTGTGGCAGCCCTTGAAGTGGGAGTACCATGTGAAACGGTGCGAGAAGTGATACAGCAGTTCAGAGGTTTGCAGGGCAGGATGCAGGAGATGGTGGCAGAGAACATAAGGATTATGGATAACTCTAACTCAGGCATGGACATCGTTTCAGTGGAAAAAGCACTTGACATGTGCTTGAAAAGAAAGCCAAGGGTGATCATGGTGCTTGGTGAAGAGGCTGCACAGGTATGTGAGGGACTGCCACCGGAAGATGTTGCCGATCTGCTCGGGCGCAGGCTGGTGGAGATGGATGAGCTGATACTTGTGGGCGAGAGGATGAAGCCCCTGGCAACTGGAAATATCCGGTACGTAGAGAACTTTGATATTGGAAAGACATGTGCAATGGAACTTGCCAGAAAAAAGGGTCCTTCTGAAATCATTATTGCTCTGTGTGTGAAGTGCTTCCGGTGAAAATGTGGAGCTTGTTCCATAAAATAGCCCTTTTATATCAGAAGGCTGTAGTATATGCAAAAATGACATTTGACTAAGTGTAAAAAATCATACTTCTTGAAGTAAATATCATAACGATCATAGGACACCATGGAGAATAGCATGGCTGCAAAGGACATATCTATAATACACCCCAGACCGAGTTCGATAGTTGCTGCATTGTACACCCTTAGGGATCTGAATGTGGATGTTGCCATATTGCATGGACCACCGGGATGTTCTTTTAAACATGCAAGGCTCTTAGAGGAAGATGGGATACATGTAGTTACCACAGCCCTAGACGAGAACGGTTTCGTTTTTGGGGGGCGTAGGGAGCTTTCTTCTGTGCTTGAAAAGGTCAATGAGATGTTTCACCCGAAGTTGATAGGTGTTGTTGGGACATGCGCCAGCATGATCATTGGCGAGGAACTGCATGAGCCGGTGATGGATGCCGACCTTGATGTGCCGGTCATAGAGGTTGAGGTGCATGCGGGGTATGCAAATAATACCAAGGGTGTGCTGCTTACACTGGAATCCGCTCTGGACGTAGGCGTTATAGACAGAGAGGAGTTCGAGCGCCAGAAAGTGCTCCTGGAAGAGGCAACGGAAGTGGAAAAACGTCATGGTGCCGCCAGTAAGGAATACCTGGCCCCTTCAAGAGGAGACCTGAAGTACAAGGTGGCGCAGCGCATCATCGAATTGCTGCGGGAAGGAAAGAAAGGTCTTGTGATAATGAACGCCAAGAAGGAAACGGGCTATATGTTCGCTGACATCACAGTGGCTATACATGAAGTTGCATCCCTGCTGGGAGTTTCCGCAAATGTAGTTAACATGGCAAACCTGGATAAATTACTGGGCTTGCCACGGGTAAGGGGCCATGCACTCAATATTATGAACGATCTGAAAGAAAAAGGTGTCCAGGTACACGAGATCACAGGAGGGCTGGACGAATATCCCATTGCAGGCACTGTGGTTGACGACCTGATAGTTAAGAAATATGCGGATTATGATTTTGCTGTGATCACCGGCGTTCCTCATGCAATACCCATGGATCATATCAGCAACATGGAACTCATTTCAGTTACAAATGGCCCCCGTCAGGTGCTGCCCCTGAAGGAAATGGGTCACAAACACGTAGTGGTGGAGATAGACCTGCATCCAAAGACGCTGGGAGTGAACCACATCGTGGAGTCCGAACTGGGTGCTACCTTGCGGGAGATGGCAAGAGAAATGCTCGATGGTTCTGCATGAGGCGATGTAAATGGAAAAACAGAAACGTATAGCCATCTATGGAAAGGGCGGCATTGGCAAATCGAGCACTGCATCCAATGTTGCTGCCGCATGCGCCGAGGAAGGATATAAGGTAATGATCATCGGATGCGACCCCAAGAGTGATTCATCCATTACGCTTCTGGGCGGCAGACGAATACCCACCATCCTGGACCTGCTCAGGCAGGGTGTGAAAGTAAAGGAAGAGGACATTGTTTTCCACGGATACAGGGATGTCAGATGCGTGGAAGTGGGTGGTCCTGAACCGGGTATTGGATGTGCCGGGCGCGGCATCATCGTGGCCATCAAAACTCTGCGGGATATGTGCAAGGAAATGGATGATATGGACCTTATCATCTATGACGTACCCGGAGATATCGTATGCGGTGGCTTTGTAGCTCCCATCAAGAAAGGGCTTGTGAACGATGCGTACGTGTTGACATCGGGAGAATACATGCCCCTGTACGCTGCAAATAATATCTGCAAGGGGCTTAGCAAGATCGATACCCGTCTGAGCGGTATCATCTGCAACTCGCGAAGTGTTACAAGGGAAGAGGAGATCGTGCGCAGGTTCGCCGAGGAGATAGGCAGCAAGCTGGTTGCTTTCATTCCCAAAGAGCAGATCGTGCAGGATTGTGAAAGGGATGGTTTCTCGGTGCTTGAAAAAGCTCCTGGTTCGGATATTGCGCAGGTGTACCGTGAGCTTGCCCGGGCGATCATGTCAAATTCTGATTCCGCGCTGCCAACGTCACTGGATGATGAAAGGCTAAGGGAACTTACACGCTGATCCACATGACCACTTCCACCAACATGCGACCCTTAGAGACCGGTCAGGAGAAACACATTCCCAGAGTGCTTATCTCTGCCGGAAGTTCGTCTTCCGGTAAGACCACTGTTACCATTGGTCTTCTGGCTGCCCTGTCAAAAGCCGGATACAAGGTGCAGCCATTTAAGGTGGGGCTGGATTACATCGACCCGAGCTACTATTCAGAGATCACCGGGCGCAGAGCGCGGAACATCGATGGCTATCTTATGGACGAGGAGAGGGTGCGCGATGTGTTCCTGCACGGGTGTGAAGTGGATGGAGAGGCTGATATTGCCATAATCGAGGGTGTGCGGGGGCTGTATGAGGGCCTGGAGAGCTTAAGTGATATCGGCAGTACTGCGCAGATAGCGAAGATCCTGAACTGTGCAGTCATCCTTGTACTGAACGCACGCAGCATTACCCGTTCGGCTGC
>NZ_JBFYLB010000038.1:0-7818 GCF_041305605.1 Methanomethylovorans sp. | reverse complement strand
GATCTGCCCTTTATACGAAGGGTCAGAAAGTGCCTCCTCATAACCTGTATATTGAGTAGTAAAAACCAGTTCTCCAGAAACTATGCCTTCAGCACCGAACCCGGTGCCTTTAATAACTGTTCCATCTTCTAATCCTAATACTGCATTCATCGTAAGAACCTGGGTATACATGAAATGAATAGGCTATAAGTATTGCGATGGTAATGGTACCTCCGGTAGATACTTGTATATAAACATTTCTATTGTGGGCCACCGAATGGTCACAGGATCAAACAAAACCGAGCTTTTTCAGGATCTTTTGTAGTAATATGATCACAAATACAAATACCACCAGACCGGCCGCGCCTATAATGACCGCTGGCTTTCCTGTCAATACTTGTTGCAGTACGGATGATCCACTATCCTCCTCTATATCTTTCTCTGTTTGTTCTATTTGCTCAGATATAGATAGATTACCGTCCAGTGTCATCACCCGGATGTTGAACTCACCAGTGTCATCAGATACATAAGCTATCCTGTTCCCGTCAGGGCTCCATAAGGGATCTTTCTGTATACCTTTATCTGACGTGAGCTGTAAAGTACCCTTTCCATCCCCATTCATCAGCCAGATATCCTGGTTCCCACTCCGGTTGGATACAAAAACGATCCACGCTCCATCCGGACTTACTGCCGGGTTAGTGTTCTGGAAAGTGTCATTCGTAAGCTGAACAGTTCTAGCACCCGAAGCGTCCGTTCTGAAGATGTTTCCCCCATACGAATATAAGATATATTTCCCGTCCGGACTCCAGGAAGGATCTCTTTCATCCCCTTTTCTATCTGTAAGCCTGACCTTTGAAGAACCATCTGCGGCCATTATCCATATATCGTAATCATTCCCGATCCTGGAAATATACGCAATGAGATCCCCCTCGGGACTCAGGACAGGATCGCGTGAATCGGCATTAGTTGTGAGCTGCTTACGTCCGGTCCCATCAATACTGATCCTGTGGATGCTGACAAATCTGGAAGAAAAAGCATCTACCTGCTCGGAAGCAAATAAAATGGAATTGCTATCAAAAAAAACAGGATCACCATCCCATGACATACTACTGTACAATTTCCTGGCTCCTGTTCCATCAGCATTTGCTATCCATATATCCTGATCCGAGGCATAGACCAGCCTTTTTCCATCCGGGCTCCATGCAGGGCTGTTCTCGTTCACACCACTTGTGACCTGTATATCTTCCACAACCGGTGAGCCTGCAACAGTACTACATACAAATATGCTAACTAAGAAAAAAAGAAAAAGTAATAATGAAATTTGATTAACTTGATTAATATGTTTAATATTTAACATTAATTGAATTATATACTTAAGAATTGATTAATCTTTTGTTTGAGCAGTTCACTCAATATCTTCCCATCCACTTTGCCCCTGAACTCAACCATCACTACTCCCATAAGCGGACCTACGGCAGCAGGACCTTTTTCCTTTATATATTCCTGCCTTTCATGGATCATATCATCAATGAACTTCTCGATCTCGGCATTATCACTGCTGCAGAGCCCTGCTTCGACAACAGCATCCTCTGCAGACGTTTGCGGCTTCTGTGCCAGTATCCTAAGCACAGGGTCAATGCCTTCTCTGGAGAAGGCACCTTGTTCCACCAGAGAGAACACTTGCCTGAAATGTTCATCACAGAGTTTGTCAATGTCCACTCCATCACGTTTGAGCTCCGGCAGCATTCCTGTAAGAGTACGGGACACTAGAGTAGGCGTTATAAGTTTCCCACCTTGGAAGCATACGACCAGTTCCTCGAATAAAGGAAGATATTGTGAGTATACGATCATATCAGCAAGTTCACTGCTTAATCCCAGCTCAGCAGTGAACCTTTTTGACTTTTCCGTAAGCAATTCAGGCACCTGGATGCTCTCAAAATACTCCTTTGAAATATCTGCCTGAGGTACATCGGTCTCCGGGTACATCCTTGCAGCTCCCGGCAGTGGCCGCAGGTAAGAGCTATTACCATCGGGAAGTGCCTTGCGGGTCTCTTCCGGAACGCCCGTAAGAGCTTCCTTTGCCCTTTTTATGACACTTTCCATAGCACCCCTGGCGCGCTTCTCAATATCCGCCACCATTATGACCGCATCTCCTTCCTTTGCACCCACAGCCTGGCGCAGTGCAAGAACCTCTTCCTGGGTAATGCCATAGTTCGGAAGTTCATCAGTATGGAATATCCCACCCACTCCTGATGTCTTGGCACGGTCAGAGAACTCTGTGCCAAGCCTTCTGCCAGGCTGCACTTCCCTGCCCACGAACCCTGCAAATCCCGGAAACAGTACGGCCAGCACCTTGCCTTTTTTCAGGGATTTCTGTATGACCTTGGATGTGGTCTTTTCAAAGACACCAGTAACATCGAATATCTCATCATACACAGATGCACCTTTTGCCAGCAGTTCATCCCTGATGTCCAGCAGGTTTGCCTGACGTTCCACTTCCCTTTCCACAAGCATCTCAAGGATATCCAGGGCCTGTACCCCCTTAAGTTCCACCCTTGCACCTTTTGCTATGGAAATGTTCACATCCTGGCGGATAGTGCCTAAGCCCCGTTTCACCTTGCCTGTGGAACGCAGCAGCATACCTATCAGCTGTGCTGTCTCTTTTGCATGTGCAGGTGATATGATATCCGGTGCAGTACCTATCTCCACAAGAGGTATGCCCAGCCTGTCCAGAGAATATATCACCACATCTCCCTTATCCTCTATCTTCTGGCATGCTTCTTCTTCCAGACATAGCACATCCACACCCACATGACCCTGGGAAGTCTCCAGGTAACCACCCTTTGCAAGGAAAGCAGTACGCTGGAAACCTGTAGTGTTGGAGCCGTCTACCACTATCTTTCGCATTACGTGCATCTGGTCAACGGGCCGCATATGCAGCAATTTCGTGATCATGAGAGCGATGTCCAGGGCTTCCTGGTTGACCTCGGTGGGGGGTTCATCATCATTTTCCACAAGGCACGTGGAATCGTAGGCTTTGTAGCAGTATTTACGGTTAAGCTTGGACTGTTCCAGAGCCGCCCTGTCGGTCTCACCCATCTCACTGGCTGTGGGACGCAGGAACCTGAAGAACTCCGAAGTTGATTCCTTTATATCCCTTATGATCGTGGGGCACCTGCAGAACAGTTTCTGCTTTGAGTCCAGCTGCTGGTGGATCTCAAGCCCGCATTTCAAACCAAGAGCTCTGTAATCTAATTTTTCAGCTATGTTATCAGCCATGAGAATTGATCCCCTTCAGGAATGTGATCTTGTCTACAACTTTCTGACCGTATAGTAAGGCAAGTATTAATTATTGTTCCTTATTGTTCCTTCTTAAGTATCTGTTCCCTTATGCGAACCCTTACAGGCTCAGTCTCTTCAGACTTCTCCAGCATCCTGCGAATGGAAGTGCTGCTGAATGCCGGTGTGACCTTCTCAAGCCTTGCTCTTGCAAGTGCCAGCAGGTTGCCATCGATCCTGGGCGGTTCTACCTCCACATGTTCCCTTGGAGGTTCCGGCTCTACTTCCAGAGTACGGGATACATCCGGAAGATGACGTTTTCCTGTTACCATGGAATCAATGGCATCTTTCCACTGGTTCGCCCAGGGACTGTCAGATATATCCGTATGATGTACTGCGTGCCTGTCCACATGCATTACATCTTTAGGGCAGGCATTCACACAGGCACCACAATACGTACACATATCTTCTTCAATGGCTATTTTGCCATCTTTGGACACGTACCACAGATGAGAAGGACAGACATTAAAACACCCATGACAGCCTTGGGGATCGCATTTGCTCACGTTGGGGGCTATAAGAGTGATATTGCCTTCAAAGGATTTCTTGATATCCATTGCATCATAGGGACATACTATCTTACACCAAGTACATCGCGTACATTTCTTATCGTCGATCAACACCCTGCCAGTCACAGGAGGAGCTTCTCCCCTTTTCTCGCCCATCACACGAATGGCATCCTCAGGACAAATATCCTGACACAAGGTACAATAATCGCATTTATCCTCATCCACCAGCAACTGCTCAAAAGGTCTTACATCCGTGGGAGTCTTTTCTCTTTCAATGAGCAGGAATGCATCACAGAACCGTGCACACAGGCCACATAGGTTACATTTTTCTGTGTCGATCTCTATCTGTCCTTCCATACCTTCTTTAAAAGGCGACACTTCCGCTTTGGTAGGCATGTCAAGTTCAAGCCGGATGGCATCTTCAGGACATGCCGCTTCACACAAAGCACAGGGCAGACATTTTTCATTGGTCCGTACGAAGTCATCGTACTGCGGGAAAGTATCATGGGAAGGGAAATTCCCTTCCTCTGTCATTGTGTAAGCATGCATGGGGCAGAACTGCACACACATGGAACAGAAAGTGCATTTATCCAGATCCATGATCACCGGAGGAGCATCCAGCCCCATAGCAATCTCTTTCATAGGTCCAAGTTCCAGAGCCTTTGTGGGACAGAGGCCTGTACAAATACCACAGCCTATGCATCGTTTGTAATCGTAATCTAGGACTTTTCGGGACCTGTCACTGATCTGACGATAGATGAAGTGAGTAACATCCATATCCATTTCCTTTTCTACCGACATGGACTTTTCATCACTTTCATCCGTCATTCTGACCCTCCAGCAGTTCCGAACCAATTGGTCCTATCTCCTTGAGCTCATCCACAAACCCCTCTATGGACCTGGCAAATCTTTCACCTTCGGCTGCCGAGATCCATTCCACTTTCAGGCGATGGGGATCGATACCTATGTCCTCAAGCACTCCCTGCAGCACTTCCATCCTCTTTTTGGCACTGTAATTGGCAAAAATGTAATGACATTCACCGAGCCTGCATCCAGCAACAAGGACGCCGTCAGCTCCACCCTTAAAGGCTTCAAGCACGAACTCCGGGTCCACACGGCCTGCACACATGACCCTGATAACTCTGATATTGGTGGGATACTGGATCCTGGAAACACCTGCAAGGTCCGCACAGGTATAACTGCACCAGTTGCAGAGGAATGCAACAATAAGGGGGAATTCCGATTTCACTTCCGTGGCCGCCCGTACCTGGGCCAGGATCTGCTCATCGGTGCTGTTGCGCATCCAGATGGCATCAGTGGGACAGGATGCACTGCATGCACCACATCCGTAACATGAAACTTCGTCCACCATTGCCTTGCCATTGGTGACCTTGATCTTCCCGAACTGGCACACGTCCTCGCATATCCGGCACCCTATGCATTTTTCCTCGTCCACATGAGCACTCTGCGGGTCTGTTTCCAGCTCGCCTCTGGATAGCAATTGCATGGTCTTGCCTGAGGCTGCAATTCCCTGGGCAATGGCTGCCTGTATCTCCTTTGGACCCGAAGCACAGCCTGCCACATATATTCCTTTCACATGGGAGTCCACAGGTCTCATCTTGGGATGGGCAATAGCAAAGAAGCGGTCCGTACGGCGGGATAGGTTAAGGACCCTGGCGGTCTTATCCGCATCATCAGGAGCTTCCAGCCCTGTGGAAAGTACCACGAGGTCGTATTGCTCTTCCCGGACCTCTGAACTTAATGTGTCCTCGAACCTCAGGAACAACTTGCCTTTTATATCTTTTTGGACTTCAGCTACTTTGCCCCGTATGAAATCAATGCCCATGGACTGGGAACGGATGTAATACTCTTCATACATCTCCCCTGCAGCCCGTATATCGATGTAGTGGATAACTATTTCAATGTCATGATAACGTTCCTTGAGCAGCTGGGCGTTCTTCATGGCAGACATACAACATATCCGTGAACAGTATGGATTACCCACGGTTTCATCCCTTGAACCCACACACTGGATGAAAGCCACTTTCTTAGGTATTTCCCGCGTGGAAGGAACCAGTACTTTCCCTCTTGTGGGGCCGGATGCATTGAGCAGGCGTTCCAGCTCCATGTTGGTTATGACATCCGGATACACGCCATATCCGTACTCTTCCTTGCGGGCCGCGTCAAAGAGCTTGTAGCCGCTGGCAAGGATGATGGCACCCACCTTAAAAGATACTGTTTCCTCTTTCATGCCGTAATCAATGGCGTCTGCAGGACAGGCCTGCAGGCACAGCCCACAGCCCACACAGTACTCGCTATCAATGTAAGCTATCTGGGGTACTGCCTGGGGAATTGGCATGTTTATGGCCTTGGTCTTGCCCATGCCCATGTCAAACCGGTTGGCCATTTCCACAGGACAGACCCTTGAACATTCGTCCACACAGCCCTTGCACCGGTCTTCGATAACATACCGGGGTTTCTTTGTAACCGTTACCTGGAGATTACCTGCAAAACCCCTTACCTCGGAGACCTCTGCCATGGTCATGAGATCTATGGAGGGATGTTGCTGCACATCGGTCATCTTGGGTGCAAGCACGCAGATGGAGCAGTCGTTGGTGGGGAACACCTCGTTAAGCAGCGCCATTTTCCCGCCGATAGTGGGCTCTTTTTCCACCATGTACACATGATATCCGCTGTCCGCAAGAGTAAGGGCAGCCTCGATGCCGGTGACCCCGCCGCCTATGATCAGCACGTCCTTATTGGCAGGAACTTTCTTTATCTGCAGCGGATCCAGCAGCTTCAGCCTTGCGATACCCATGCGTATGAGGTCGAAGGCTTTCTGGGTGGCGAGCTGCGGCTCTTCCATGTGCACCCATGAGCATTGTTCCCGAATATTTACCATTTCCAGCATGTACTGGTTGAGCCCGGCTTTCTGCAGCACTCTTCTAAATGTAGGTTCATGCAACTTAGGAGAGCAGGCTGCCACCAGGATGTGATTCAGATCATGTGCCTTTATGTCCTCGACTATGGAATCCTGGCCCGAATCCGAGCACATGAACTGCAGGTCTTTCACAAGCACCACATCCTTTAGCTTGCTGACCTTTTCCTGCAGGCTATGCACATTGATCACGTGTGCGATGTTCAGCCCGCAATGACAAATATAAACCCCTATACGCATCTTGACGGCTCCGCTAAGACTTGATGATCTGAGTAAAGATATAGTTTTGGATGTTGGAGACTTAAAGAACCTGAATTTTATATAAACCACAGAGTTCTCAGTATATTATGCATCCCTCCACTCATTCATAATGAAAAAAAATTAATGGAACCGATTCATGATCTGAAAAGTATTGCAAGGATTGTAAAAACAAAAAGAGGAATCATAGAAGAACAAACTCAAATCTTGAATCCTCTGAAAATTATCTCAGCTTATCTTCCTTCCTCTCATAAATCAAATTTAATATACCAAGACCACCGATGAATAGTTATGCAGTATACAATAGTCCTTGAGGTCGCAGAAGAGGGTGGATACACTGTGCGTTGTCTGGAACTTCCGGCAGCGATAAGTGAAGGGGATACCAAAGAAGAAGCCCTGGAAAATATCAAAGAGGCAATCGAGCTGGTGCTGGAAGTTACTGAGGAACAGGCCAGAGTGCTTGGCGAGATCGCAAAGGTTGATGTTGCAAGTGCCTGAATTGCCAGCGATTTCCGGCCAGAAGGCTATCAAAGCTCTGGTGAAACTTGGTTTTATAGTAGTGAGACAAAAGGGCAGTCACGTATTTTTGCAACGTGGACATGATACAGTAACAGTACCTTTGCACAATCCACTTAAAAAAGGCACACTGAATAGTATTCTCAAGCAAGCCAATGTCCCACTGGAAGAGTTTTTGAAATATTTGAAATAACCACTCGGTTTCGCAAGGTAACTAAATAATCCAAAGCTCATCTTAGTTTTCTGGAAACTGAATTTCTGAAATGAGTCACATACTAC
>NZ_JBFYLB010000037.1:0-5551 GCF_041305605.1 Methanomethylovorans sp. | reverse complement strand
ATGGCATGATAGGAATGGGGAGATACTGAATCCCATCCTCATTTTTTGAGCAATATGAATTGTTCTTTAAATCCGAAGAAAGCCATCTGTTAAATTATTAAAAAAAGTAACTTGTTTATAGATACATTTGTTAGATACATTTGTGAGGTGAATATCGTGGTAGGCATGATGGGATCTGGTATGTATGGGACTATGTATGGCGGCCTGGTTGGTGTCTTTGTCGAACTATTGATCATACTTCTGATAGTTGGAGTTGTGGTCATGCTGCTTAACAGGTCTAACTTTGTAGGCTCAGGCAACAATGAGAGGCTTGTGAAAGTGGAAAAGGATGTTGAAGATATCAAGAAAGCAGTGGAAGAGATAAGGAATAAGCTCAATGATATCTAATTTAAACGATATGCATATACTGCTGAAATGAAGGCTGGCTTAGAGATGGTCCGCAGATGACTCAATCACTTGAACAAATAGTGCAAATCGGTGAAGCTCTTGCCCACCCGGTGAGAATACAATTATTGTACATGCTTTCTGAAAGGGAAAGATACATCTATGAGCTTGCCAAAGATCTGAACCTTTCAAGACAGGTGGTAGACCTTCATCTCAAACGCCTTGAAAAAGCAGGTTTTGTGGAAAGTGACCTGCGACTTGAAGAGAATGACATGCGGGCAAAGAAGTTCTTCCGTTTGAAAGAATTTGACGTGAAACTATGTACAGCTGACCTGAAAAACATATTCAGTTGACTTGTTATCTTTTAATTAAAATGATGCCTCAATGTGAGACGCCTTTTCTATTGATATCTTTCGATCCGGACCTTCGAGGTTTTGGATCTTAAAGTAAAGTCAAGGTACATAAGAAAAGGACAGTTGCTTACCAGCTTGTCGAGTAAAAGAAGTCATTAGAAAGATGAGGTGTGAGTGTTCAGAACGAACACTCAGATATTTGATGAGGTGCCAGATTCCAGGCACTGGATAGTACAATACATCGAATCACGTACGCACTTGCGCAGGACATACATCTTACGACCACACTTCTGACAGGTTACAGCTACAAATTCCATAATCGTTTTTCTCCTATTGTTTCTTTATTTTTAGGCAGTGAACACACGTTATGATCATTGGCAGAGCAATGATCGGGATTTTGAGGATCCCCGTGATTCCACAGTGGGTTCGCCACCTTGCTATTGATCTAGTAGATACCTCTCAATCTGCATATATAAATATTTCTATACAATTGAATATGCTTATTGTCATAATGATGATGTATGCTTGCTGTGTTGTAGAGTTTTTTTAAGAGAGTAGGTCCTATGGCCTTAGTGATCGTGATGAAACCAAAAACCTATGGATGTGTCAAAGATGTATGTTTTTGGTATACGCTAATTTCGGGAGAAAAAAGAAGGGTGTGCAGGTAGATACCTGCAATATCCGAAATTTTATAAGCCGAAAGAAAGACTCGATCTTCTAACGCACTATCTTTGAAATATCCATCTCGAGGATATCTTCAGCACCAAGTGCCTTGAGCCTTGGAATGAGCAGGTTTACCTCATTCTTACTGACAACGGTTTCGACTGCATAGTAATCGGATTTGTATAGCTGTGACACGGTAGGCCTCTTCATGGAAGGGAGAAAATCTATGATGGCATCCAGCTTATCAGCCGGTACGTTCATATCAAGGAGTACCTTGCCCCGTGCTTCGATAACAGAGAGCAGCAATGTCCTTATTTCCTCTATCTCCCGTCTTTTCAGAGGGTCTTGCCAGCTTTTCCTGTTGGCTATGAGCTTTGTGGAAGATTCCATTATCTGGTCAACGATCTTAAGCCCATTCCTGCGTAGTGTGGAACCTGTTTCTGTGAGGTCGACCACTACGTCCATGAGGTCAGGGACCTTTGCTTCCGTGGCACCGTAGGAAAAGTGGATCTCCACGGGAATGTTAAGGTCGTCAAAGAATTTCTTTGTCATTTTCGGATATTCGGTAGATACCCTGCTGCCCGGTTTAATATCCTTTGCACTATGGATATCACTTTCCTGGAGCACGGCTATGACTATTTTTACGTTGCCTGAACCCTGTTTGCTGTAGGGCAGGTCTGCAACCTCCACTACATCGGAATTCGATTCCGTTACCCAGTCAAGCCCCGAGATGCCCAGGTCAAAGTATCCGTCATGGACATAGCGCGGGATCTCCTGTGGGCGCAGGATCTTGATCTTTTTTATCCTGGGGTCATTGACAGTAGGATTGTATTGCCTGTCGGTCTTCTTTATTTCAAGGTCCGCCTGCTTAAAGAGCAGAAGCGTCTGTTCTTCCAGACTGCCTTTGGGAATAGCTATTTCGATCAATGTGCCAACCTTTCCGTATGTTTGGTATTTAGTGTAATATGGGATGCAATTATTACCTACAGTATAAAGCATATTCGATTAGATCGAGTCCCATCCAGCTGCACTTATGGTACACAATTGATTTATATACACCTTTTTCCAAGAAGAAAGCATGATCCAGGATATTCTCATACCTTTCCTGCTCGTGGGCCTTGCGGAACTCGGGGATAAAACACAGCTCGCTGTCCTTGTACTTTCCACAAAGACAAAGCAATACAGTTCCCTGCTTGCAGGGGTTATGCTTGCTTTTGTGCTAACCGACGGGATAGCTATTATCCTTGGAGATTTTATCGCTTCCGCTGTGCCCCTGGAGTATGTGAGAATATTTGCAGGTATTCTTTTTGTGATATTTGGTGTTTTGATGCTGTATAACAGGAACAAGGACGAAGATGAAGGGTCCATTGAGTTGAAAAGTCCTTTTATATCGGGTTTTTCTCTGATACTTGTCTCTGAGATGGGGGATAAAACACAGTTAGCTGCAGCCCTGTTTGCCACCCAGTATGATCCTGTGATGGTATTTATCGGTGTGATCCTTGCGTTGCTGTTACTCTCCACAACGGCTATCTATGTTGGTAAAAAGCTCATGGAAAGGGTAAACAAACATACGATCTCCACAGCTGCAGGCATTCTTTTCGTTCTGATAGGTATCTCTTTCTTTTTCTGAGTTAAGGAGCCTATCAAATGTTTCGATTGATTTCTATGAGAGACAGTAGTATAAGTGTATAAGGTGTCATTCTTTTTCAATCCTTCCTAAAATTTTAGAAGTCTTGTGGTTAACTTTCGATTTCAATTAAATACATATTATACTGGGTTATATTATCAATAACGGATAGTTTTGCTATCTGAAAATTCGGGGGGAGTAGGTGTGAAATTTATTGTAATGTTGGTTCTTATTTGTGTAGTTTCAACTATTGGTATTGTTTTTGCCGGCCCGGCAACTCTGGAACAGGAAAACATAAACCCTTCCTTTTTGGAATACCAGAAAAATCAAGACATAGACATGTCTGTAGGCAACGGAGAATACACAGGGCAAATCCCTGACACTATTGACTTTTCGTATCTGGGAAACCTAAATAAAAAAGAGATGATTGATTCCTATGCTCCATACTTCGACCTAAGGGATCAAGGCAAGGTCACTTCCATAAAAGATCAGGGTTCTTGTGGTTCATGCTGGGCTTTTGCATCTTATGGATCTCTTGAATCGATCCTTCTACCTGGTCAGAACCTGGACCTTTCGGAACAGAACATGAAAAATCTGCATGGTTTCGATGTTGGTCCATGTTCCGGCGGAAGTGCGCAGATGGCAACTGCCTATCTTGCCAGGTGGGCCGGTCCGGTTTTAGAATCCAATGACCTCTATGATCCATTAATCTCTTCTTCACCTTCATTAGCTCCTGTCAAACATGTACAGGAGGTCATTTTTCTTCCCCTTAGGAAATCTGCCCTTGACAATGATGCGATCAAATGGGCTCTCCAGCAATATGGTGCAGTTTACGTTTCCATGGGCTGGTCCGCCTCCTCCTATAACTCTTATAATTATTCTTATTATTCTACAGTTTTTTCATCTACCGGACATGGTGTTACTGTGGTTGGGTGGGATGATAATTTTAACCGCAACAAATTCTCTCCCGCTGCCCCCGGCAATGGAGCCTTCATAGTAAAGAACAGCTGGGGTGAATCATGGGGAGAAGATGGTTATTTCTATGTGTCATATTATGATTCCAGCTTTGCAAAAAGGAATGTTAATACCGTTTTCACAGCTGAACAGGTAAATAATTACGAAAATATTTATCAGTACGACCCCCTTGGCTTAACTACGACCGTAGGTTACAGTAATAGTACGACAGCATGGGGAGCAAATGTTTTCACGGCGGAATCCAACGAGATATTGAATGCCGTATCATTCTATACCACTGACTTACAGACCAGCTATGAAGTTCTCATTTACACAGAGCCAGTTTCCGGTCCCATTGGGAACCTGAAAAGCACCGTGTCGGGTTCCTTCAACTATCCGGGCTACCACACTGTAGCTCTTAATAATGATGTTGATCTTACTAAAGGACAGAAATTCTCAGTGGTGGTCAAATTAACTACGCCAGAGTATGTTTTTATCCTGGCAACGGAATCACCCTTGTCTGGTTATAGCAGTGCTGCAACTTCAAACGCCGGGGAGAGCTACATTGCGATAAATGGTCAGGAATGGGAAGACATTACATCGACGTTTCCAAATGCTAACCTGTGCATAAAGGCGTTTACGAATGTGGACAGACCTCCCGTACTTGCTGCAATAGGGAATAAAACAGTGAATGTGAATTCATTGCTCAACTTTACCATATCAGCAACTGATCCCGACGGGGATAAAGTCACATACTCAGCCATCAGTTTGCCCTCAGGAGCAAAACTGAATGCAACTACGGGAAAGTTCACATGGACTCCTGTTGTTCCAGGAAAATACAGTGTAAAATTCATTGCTACAGCTAATGGACAGACCGATGATGAAACCATATGGATCACGGTAACAGCGACCGGTAACACTATTTCTTATACGCCGGATTATGACAACAGACTGCGTCAGTCTTCACCGAACACTGTCCTTTCCAGTACCAACTATGTAGACATTGGAAAGCTTAGTACAAGTAGTTACAGAGACGTGATATGGTTTGACCTCAGCAGGTACAACCCAACAAATACGATATCCAAAGCAACCCTTTCACTGTATTGGTATTATGCTACAACTCCACGTACTTCTGATACCGTAGTGGAAGTTTACAGACCAGAGCAGTGGGATCCACAATATGTTACCTGGAATAATCGTAAGTCTGGAACTCCATGGACTACTGCAGGCGGATACTGGTTCGATAAGAACGGTGTTAAGCAGGGTAGTACACCGTATGCTTCAGTAACCTTCCCGGCTGGTACTGTGCCTGATAACAAGTACTATGAATTCGATGTTACACAGCTTGTGCAGGAATATGTAACCGGTACTACTAACACCGGTTTCTTCCTCAAGGCAAAGACAGAGGGCAATAATTACATTGCCTTCTACAGTTCGGATTGGCCGAATGCTGACCAGAGACCGAAGTTGACCATAACTACAACTTCGGTTCCTGTGGATAATCCACCGGTTGCCGAAGCTGGTCCTGACCAGGTCGTTACGACAGGCTCAGTTGTTACATTTAACGGCA
>NZ_JBFYLB010000036.1:0-3332 GCF_041305605.1 Methanomethylovorans sp. | reverse complement strand
GACCACCGGTATGGAAGCCAGGATGATGGGAGAAGCCGCAAGAGCAACTGCTGGTGTGGAAATTCCGGAGGTCAACAACATCCTGGATAACCTGGTCAAGATGTACGAGAAGAACTACGCTAAGGCACCTGCTGGAAAGACATTCCAGGAATGCTACAACGTCAAGACCATTGAACCCACAGATGAGTACCTGAAAGTCTACGATGGAGCAAGAAAGAAGCTCGAAGGACTGGGACTGGTGTTCTAAACCTCCAAAACCAAGCCAGCGAATTAAATTCGCTGGCTTTTTTTATACGGGGGCTATGTAACGAAAAATAATTACCAATCATATAAAACAGCGGAGGCATATTAAAATGGACACATGGATCTTGATCAACGGCGCAATTTATCTCATCGCTTTCGCGCTGATAGGTTGGGTATTGCTGGATGCTGTAAAAGTGTCAAGAAAATAATTGATGGAGGAAAACTCAATGTCTGAAGAAACGAGTTCAGAATCCCCCACTCTTGTAAAAACATTGAGGCCTTATCACGTATGGGCCCTTGGTGTTGGTATAGTTCTTGTCGGCGAATACATGGGGTGGAATTTCACAGTTGCAAAAGGAGGTATACTTGGTTCCCTGTTTGCACTGCTTGTCGCCGGTACAATGTATGTTATGGTAGCACTGTGTGCCAGTGAGCTTGGAGCTGCTACAAAACTTGCAGGAGGTCCCTATGATTGGGCAAGGTTATTCATAGGACCAGGTGCTGCCGCAATAGTCGGTCTTGCAGTATACATGGAATACATCGCTCTGGAAGCTGCAGACTCAATCGTAGTAGCATGGATAGCCCAATCAATCTTCCCGGAAATCCAGGTATTGCCGGTGACATTGCTTGTAATAGGGATTCTTACATTTATCAATTATCGTGGAGTTGTGGCTGCACTTACACTTAACTTTGCGCTAACCATGACCGCTTTCATAGCTATAATCGTGTTCTTCTTCGCCAACCTTCTGGGAATCGGAGGAATACCCTGGAACCCTGCAAACCTTATAGAGGGAGCTATGCCCAACGGGTTTGTGGGAATATTCGCTGCGTTGCAGTTCGGTCCCTGGTTCTATCTGGGAATAGAAGGCGCTGCAATGTGTGCAGAAGAATGTAAGCATCCTTCAAGGGCAGTCCCTCTGGGACAACAGGCTGGTATGATCACTTTGCTTATTGCAGCAGGCATGACGCTCTATGTATGTGCAGGTCTTATACCTACAGCAGATCTGGGTGTATCCGTATATCCTCTTTATGAAGCGGCAACGTCAAGTGGTGTTTATTTCCTGGTAGTGTTCCTTGCTATAGGTACGCTGTTCACCTGTCTTGCCAGCGCAAACGGATGTGTTTGTGACTCTTCAAGGTCGTGGTTTGCATTGTCCAGGGACCATTTCCTGACACCCTGGTTCTCAGCTGTACACCCGAGATATTACACGCCTTACAGGGCTGTGATATTTACAATGCCGATCGCTATAGCTTTCGCTTTCAGCGGTTTCCTTGACCAGGTCATTACCTTCTCAATTACATCAGGAATGGTCGCCTATGTGCTGATCCCATTCGCCCTGATAAGGTTTAGGAAAATGTTCCCACAGCATTCAAGCAAGGTACGTCCTTTCATAGGACCCATGCAACCATGGATAGCTTACTTCACCATATTCCTGGCAATTGTCATCCTGTCAACACTGTACTGGGGATATAACTTCAACCTCATCTTCGGGCTGGTGTTCTACACGGTGGCGTACTTCTACTTCAACTGGAGGTACAAGAGCATGGAGAGTGAACACGACTGGGAACGTGACATGGGATGGCCACAGCCGGTACTACACAGGAGCAAATAAGGAGGGATGAAGTTGGCAAATATTGACAATAACAGATACCATAGCAAATTGAAGCAGGATGCTGGTGTCATTTTATTGCTGCTAGCACTGCTGTACTTCTCTGAAATATACATGATCTACAATATACTGGCAACAATAGGGGCTAATGTGCCAATACCATTTACCCTCATGGGGCTGTACGTATTGTTCATAATCTTGTTGCTGGGCATTGAGACGTTGGGATGTGTGGGCGTGTATAACTCCATCAGGAAGCACATGTTCGAATTTGAATACTATGATTAAGGAGGTATAAGATGGCAGGAGCAGTTCAAAAAGAAAGTGAACCAGGAGTTTTCATGAGGGTATTTGACATCCTCTTTATCTTCATAGTTGCTTTTACCTGTGTGGTAACTCCAGTGGTGTTGCAGGGAACTGTGCTTGTGGGTTGGGGAGAAAGCGGAGCCATGCAATTTACATGGGACCCTGTACCCTATTTCACGTCCCTGGGAATAATAATAGTGTTCTTTGTGGTCATACTATACCACTCTGTGAAACACTATAAATTCTAATGTCAGCTCTGCTGGCATTTTATTTACTTTATGAATGATTGGAAAAGAAAATGGTGATCAAATGGCTGATAAGAAAAAAATCAACAAGGCTGTAGATCCAGCTCATCTCACAGAGCTTGAGCATCTTCATGTTCCTGTTATAGAGGCACCGGAACTTGTTCTCACTGGACAGCCGTTCACTGTGAAAGTGACAGTTCCCCATGTAATGGAGCAAGCTCATTATATCGAATGGATAAAACTATCTATGAATGGAAGAAAACTTGGCGAGGTGAAACTTTCATCATCTGATGCAAATCCCGTTGCAGAGTTCACGGTAACTATTCCGGAAGAGGTAATTGCCGTGAAAGAGATAGAAGAGTGCAGGATACATGGGGTCAATGTCTGTGGTGAATGTGGTACAAAATCAGTGCTAACAGAACTGGTTGCAGTTGAAAGCTGCAACGTGCATGGACTGTGGGAAGGCTCTAAGCATATAGAGGTTATGTCAAAGATACAGGGTGAAGGCAAACCCTGCAAATGGAAATGATGAACAAGTGAAGTTCAAAGTGATAAACCAACCATTAACCTGGCCACAGAAACATCACAAATAAAGTAAACTTCCAAGCCACTCCTCTTTTTTCTGAAAAAAATCATCTGTTTGTGAGGGTTTATATGGTCAGGTCTAAAATTTTAGGTCAATAGACTTAAAAAAAGATTAAACATTTTTATGGAGACTTCTGATGTCAAATTATACCCCCAAAGAAAGGCTTGCCCGTATTTTAACAGGGCAGAGCGTGGACCGTATGGCAGCTATCTCTGTCACACAGACCGGTACGGTAGAGCAGATGGAAGCTTGTGGCGCATTCTGGCCGCAGGCCAATGAAGATGCCCAGCTCATGGCAAAGCTTGGTGAGGCTGGTCACACAGTTGTAGGTTTTGAGGCTGTGCG
>NZ_JBFYLB010000035.1:0-22526 GCF_041305605.1 Methanomethylovorans sp. | reverse complement strand
TACCACAATGCATTGATCTCACATGCTTTGCCTTTGCGGGATGTGATCTCAACATTACCCACTTTGGCATCCATCCATGTTAGCTGTCCATCATGGCATAGCAGATGATCTGTATCCACTTTTATACCAAACTTTGTTCCCCCGGAATAGCTGAGAATAATATCATTCACTGTAGACCACATTTTCTCAACAGTTTCCAGGTCATCGGTATATTCCAGATATTTCCATAAAGAATTGATGAACCACAAGGAGGCATCCACAGTATTATATGCATAGCTATCACTGCTATGGTCCGGGAACCTGTTGGGTATAAGACCTTCTCTGCAATTATCTGCAAAAGTGGATAGTATGCTTGCAGCTAAATCATATCTGCCAGTTATAAGTGTAAGGCCGGGCAATGAGATCATAGTATCTCTTCCCCAGTCGGCGAACCATGGATAACCTGCGATAATAGAATGCTTTCCTGTTGAATGGCGAATGACAACAAAAGTATCTGCGGTCATGGCAAGCCTGGAAGGAAGCACTTCCGTAAAGCCCGATCTCTGGCAGATCATGGAAATACGTTTCTTTTCATCTTCATACGCCTTGCGTACTGAAGTTAAAGAGATATTAGTTCTCTTTTCGGTAGAAGCAACTATAAAGATCTCATTGCTCCCCTGCACCAGTTCCACTTCAAAGTAGCCGGAATGGAAACAGTCTTCATGGAAATCATAACCTCTTTCCATTTCAAGAGGATATTCAAAACTATAGTACCAGTCGTTTGCGGGAACGTAAGCGGCATTTGAGGTCAGATACAGTTTAGTCTTGCCGCCCTCTTCGGAATCGATATGCATCATAGTACTGTAACTGGACGATTCCTGCAATATTCCATCATGCTGTTGTGTCAATTCATGGAAATCCCGCATGCTTACAAGAGGGTGTATACGCATTCTGCAAATTCCTTTATCTGGAGGCACATTAATAGTATACTTTATAAAAACAGTATTTTTTCCATGTTCCATGAACAATGCCTTAAGTATTTGTATACCATCGACATCGTATTTCCATGATGGTATGGGGCCTTCCACGAATTCCTTGATATAATGGAAACCCTGAGGATGGACAACACCCGGATATTTGTGGCAGGCAAGTTCGTGAGTAACATTATTGATATGTATCTCTTCGTCCAGAGCAGACAGGAGCACCATTCTGTCTACAGGTGGCTCCATAGATGCCACCAGCAAGCCATGGTACTTTCTGGTGTTCATCAAAGACAAAGTAGAAGATGCATATCCACCTAATCCGTTAGTTATCAGCCATTCCTTATGGCATAGGTCAGCGGCATTGTCCCTGCCGGCAGAGAATATGTGGCTATCATATCTATCCTGGCTCATGTTTTCTCCGAGAGTTTTTCAAGAAGAAGTATGTTGTCGATCATCAGAGCACAACTCCAGCCCAGGGGTATGGCCCAGGCAGGATATCCTTTTTGCTTGTCCACCTGTTCAGGAAGCATACCAGTGCTGGTGGTCCCCTTCAATGCCCATTTGATATAGTTCACAGAACCCTGTACCAGTTTTGAAACCTCTGCCTCAGTGCCAGGTTCGCTGCGAAGTGAGTTTGCAAGGGTTAGCATTGCCTTTGACAACCATAAAGTAGTTACTATCCAGGGATTGCCTTCTATGTATCTGTCATTTTCATACCTTTTTATGCCATGATGTCCGTTAACATTCACACTAAGCCTGCTTTCTATGATGTTCATCATCGAGTAGATCATCTTCCTTTCCTGCAGATCTTTGGGCGAAAGCATATTAAATGGCGTGAAAGTACCTAGTATACTTGCATCGACCGTAGGGTCCAACTTGCCATCAGCAATGCGTTTAGCAAAATATCCTTCTTTAAGCCACATTTTTTCTATGGTCTTGCTCTTTACGAGCTCAGCTCTTTCAAGCCAGCGGGATGAAAGCCCCATTTCACTGTAAGCCCTTGCGATGTGAGCAGCGCCTTTTAGGCCAGCATACGCAGCAGCGCATGTATAAGCGAATACTCCGTCATATGTTTCCCATATATCCAAGCAAGGTTCATGCAGCCCTTCCAGTGTGCGCTTCATCAGGTACTCGGCACCTGTGAGGACAGTGATCCAGGTGCTTTCCAGAAACTCGGCTCTTTGAAGACCCTTTAAGGTAAGATAGTATGTGTACATGACATGCAGTGTAGCTCCAGTCTCATCTATCTGGGTGGAATGGGCGAAGTTTCCCCATGACGGAGCCGTGTTACCGTCAAGCCAGTATCTCTGGAACCAGGAGCCATCGGAAAGCTGTGTACGTTTACACCAACGGAAGAACATGTCACAGTATTCGGGATACCCTGCATTGAGCAGGGCTACTGCTACTTCCGAAACATCCCTGTTCCAGCAGTAACCATAACCTCCGCACATCTCAAAATCATGGTCGAACTCAGGTGCAGCCACAAAAGAACCGTGTATGGGATCATTGAGCAGGTCAAGGGTGAGCAGAGAGCGGTTGAAAGCTTCCCTTATCTGTTGTTTTGTTTCGGGTATATCGTCCAGCACGGATAGTTTTACTATATTCTTTTTTGAAAGCCAGCGTATCCGGTCCTCCTTGGAATCCTCAAGCATATTATCCACTGGCTCCTGTATTAATTCCAACATCATCTTGTATAACATTGTTCTTTTCTGGGAAGCTCCTATGAACACGGTTATCTCCTTAGATTGGCCAGCTTTAAGATTGAGGTCCCATCCTACGACCGTGTTCAGATAACCGATATCTTCCTTGTTGTTCTGCAGTCTGCCGTCTTCCATGTCATAACGTGCATTGGTCCACCATATGGTGTCCATTGCCTTGCCAACCTGCCATTCCTGGAAAGGCGGGTATGCCATTATACCGATATAGTTATTCTGCCAGTACTGCACAAGCAGCCGTGTATCAGTATCGCAGAAAGCAGAGTTCTTCTTGTGCATCTCGCCTACACAGAGGTTGGAATAATAGAAGAATGTGCCATTGATGTCCCGTTCAGTGCTGATGGTATACTTACGCACCATCACAGATGCTTTTTGATGTGTGAAATCCCGGATATTTACCTTTATACCAGTTCCATGCACAAGCTCAGTAATGACTATATTAGTATCTTCAAGATAATGTTGTGTGGAGTACCATTCAATATTATTGGTCCACATCAGCTTGTTGTCCATCTGCAGGCAGGCAAGCGATTCCTCTACATGTTGGGCATAGTCCCTGCGGGGATAAAAAAAACCCAACAGTTCGCCTTTCTTGCCCATGGTAACAAGCACCTTGTCATTACCCAGTATCACATTAGGTTGCCTGATCACTGGATCTCCTCTTTCATAATGTGTTCCAAGTTAACTCCTTCAGGTGCAGGTGATACCAGATGTTCGCATACTGCATGTCCCATGCTCTTGCAGCTAACTTCACGCACCTGGAAATTGTACCCCATCATTTCGGTCATGTAACCCGCAATGAACCCGCTCATGTACCCGCATACTGGAAGGTCACTGTGACCATATGCATCTGCAATGAACGAATCCCTTACTCTGACAGTACCGCTGCAGGTATCTCTATCAAAATCCATTTCCAGTTTCCCCCAGCCGGATGCAAGGAATAGTTCTCTCAGTATGGCCATACAATTGTTCCTGTCTACCGGCATTATACCCTTTACATACTTTGCAGCACATCTGCCTCCTTTAAGGCCGCTTAGCAGAAGCAAACCGTCAGGCTGGATCACATTCTCTCTTATTATCCTTAGTATATCCAGAAAAGTCCTTGATCTTGTGATCACAGCTCTTTCCCCAAGGAAATTCAGGGGAAAATCCACTGTATGTATCATACGATTTCCAGATATGCCGGATTCAACATCAATTACTCCTTCAATGCCCCGGAGCCTTTTATTGATGGTATCAATTTGTGTTTCCTCTTTAACTTCGGTGAAGAGCACATACTTTCCCTGTCCGTTCGGTTCTGTATTGTCGAGGTATGCAAACCTGATCTTTACTCCCCTTTCAGTAAGCACTGAATTAATATTTGTTTCAGCCCCCATATTGCTTTGATAAGTGATCCTGAACCATACCACATGAGCCTTCTCGTCGCCCCTGGAAAACATGTATAGATCCCGTACCATAGTAAACCCCTTTTCTCCCATTATTCATGGGCTTCAGCATCCATAGCGTCTAATTTCCTGAAGACCATGGATTTAAAGTCCATGAGAATTGCCATGTAATTGATAGCAGCATCGAATGGTGATGAGTGAATGCTAAAATATGAATGCACATCACCGTCACCAAGATTTTTGGTACACATGTAGTAGAAATGGTCTGAAGTGAGCAGATGTTTCCAGGTCCTGATAAGTTCTATGTCGTTCGTTCTACGTACATACGGACCAAGCATCTTGACATCTTCAAAACATCTTCTTTGCATATCGTTACCCAACCATGCGCTGGTATCGCGTTCAGTGTCAGCCCAGGAAATTGTGGAAAAATCCCCAACGTCTATCTCTTCCACAGGATCGTACCTGCTGATCACTTCAGATGGAGTATGGAAAGCCAACTTCCTGTCTAAGACCTCTCCTGGCAATGCTTTCAGGAATTTGAAAATGCCCGTTTCTTCCCATTGATGCTCTCCAAAAGTTTCATAATCCATGAAAATATTTAAAGTATCTCCCGGTGTAAGGGAAGCCCAATTGGCCCATTTGTCTGCCGTAAGCGGATATTCCGGCCACCATCTCGCGGTGAACCTGTAGCCTATGTCATCGCTCAGTTTATAATTACGCAGCAGTACCTTGATGTTCGAGTCCTTTGCCCTGTATACATAATTAGGTGACCTGTTGCCCAGCAGATGTTCAGTGCCTTCGGTAAGTATTGCCTTATATCCCATATCTTTGACAGTGGATGCAAGGCTATTATTGTAAATCAGCTCCGTATTACGGAATACCTGAGGTTCCACTCCTATGAGAGCCTTCATATTTTCCCGGTGCTCACGTATCTGTTCCCTGAACTCTTCCCTATCATCGAACAAACCCGCCAGAGAGTGATAGTTAGTTTCTTCCAGGAACTCCACACATCCTGTCTCTGCCATCTGTCTGAAGGTTTCCAGTACATCCTTGTCCCATTTCTCACACTGGCTGAGCAATGTACCCGTGACCGAGAAACTTATCTTGAACTTTCCATCGTATTCATCTACAAGCTCAAGCATGGTCCTGTTGGCTGGAAGGTAGCATTTGCGTGAGATCTTCTCAAATATCTCCCTGTTAGTCTTGTTATCGAAATATCTCTCAAAACCCGTGTGTTCATCTGGCCAGAACCATTTTAACCTATATGGTTGATGGACTTCAAAATAAAAGCAGATCGATTTCATGCACTTCCCTCCCATATAGCCCTTCTGAAATCAGATAATATGGATAAGTTATTCACAGCTCTCTCGTACCCTGTGATGCGGACGGTGTTCATATCCAGGAAAATATCACTTTGCTGCAGGTATCCGAAAATACGTTTCAAATGTGCATTATCGAAAGCTTTTGCATGTTCTTTTATTTCTTGCGCTATGATCTCAAGTTCCTTCAGGTAGAAATGTTGTGCATGATTCCCAAGCAGGCTATCCACCCCGTAACGAGCTGCAGACTCGGTTTTCAGTGTGTTCAGCTTTACTTTGTCAAACCTTTTTACGGCATCTTCGGGTTTGATCATACTGATACCTTTTTCTTCCAGGCTTAGCGGCAGATCTGTCAGGAATTGGAACATTCCTCCTGCTTTGCTTTCATTCCAGGGAATGTTACCATAGTCCAGGTAAAGGGTAACAACATCACCTTCAATGTGCTCTACCCATGAAGCGAACTTATCAGCTATAAGTGGAGTTCCATCCCATGACCTGTCAGAGAAGCGCCTGCTAACGTCTTCGCTAAGGTCAATATGCCTGAGCAGTGTGGGAATGTCATCAGAATATACGTTAGTAGGCACATCTGCACTTAGCAGATTTTTGGCTCCCTCTGCAATCATGCATTTCAAACCCAGCTTTTTGAGCACTCCTCCAATGTTTCCCGATATAAGCAATTCCGGGTTCACAAAAGTTGAGGGCACGAGGCCAAACAGCTCCGATATCTTTTCCATATGCATCCATACCTGCTCCTTAAAATCTGTGAGGTCAGGATAAAGAGCACTCAGTGAATGATAATAGGTGGATGCTGCAAATTCCACATTTCCAGTATCGGCCAGATACCTGAACGAATCCAAGACTCCCGGGTCCCAGGAACACTGGTCCAAAAAGGTCCCTGAAAGGTTCAGGGTGTAGGCTGCTCCATTATCAATAGATCTTTCCAGTACCCTGTTAGTTCTGTCAATGTTGGCTGCCATACTCTGAAAATCAGTGAAGACCCGTTCCTGGTCAAAATAAGTAGTTATCTCAGGCCTGCGATAACCTTCAGCAGACCAGTACCATTTCAAATGATAAGGTAGATGCAAGTCCACACACACACAAACCGATTTCATGATTAAATATATCCTCTCTCATTATTTTAGTCTATTGCATTTTAAAACAACAGTTTATATTGTAATTGGACAAATATTAACGATATTGTTTTATTGCTAGAGATCAATTAAACTTTTGTACAATTATCAGTGGGAAACAATTATGTTTGAACGAAAATGGTTAGTGATAGCAGGAGAAGAGGCTGGTCCGAAGTCAAATAAAATGGGTGGTATCTGGAATGTGATCGATGCCGAAGCTACTACTCTTGCAACTCTTATGAGTTCGGGAGCTATCAAGGATGAGGCATTGCCCGGTATTATAGTTGCAGGTCCCTATTATGGACATTCAGGGGCTGATTGGCACAAAAGCCTCAATCGTATCACCGACATGACTGGTTTTGAACCTTATGATGGGGCTGATGAGATCATAGAAGCCCTGTCCGCCATGAAACAAAGAGGCATCGAGGTTATCAGTGGTGTACGCCACTACAAAGGCATACCTATTATCTACCTGATGTTCAAGACAAATGATTTCTGCAGAATAATGTCCGAATATATGGGTAGTGGCATGTGCCTCTCCGATAAGGTGAAAGCTGAAGCCTTTTCCCTTATAGGACTTGATTCGCTAAAGTATGAGAATATGGGCAATGGACAGGAGTATACGCATTATCTCAATCTCTCCTATGCTATTTCTGAGTTTATAAGGGAAATTGTAACCATAAAAACAAAACGTGCAAAGGATTTCATTGACAAGGCAATATCCGAGTTTGCCGCTTCCCTTATGCCCAGCATGCATGTATACCTGCATTGCCACGAATTTGGTGTGTTCTACACCTTAGCACGTCTTAAGAAATTAGGCATATCTGTAAATTCTGTGGCCACTTATCATGCAACCTTGCCTGGGAGATCCTCGGGCCACCGGTCATTACAGAAGATACGAGATAACGATGGCAGCTGGGATCCAAGAGTTCCGGAGAACATGGCGAGGCTTGAAGCCCTTTCAGCGCATGCTGATGTGGTAACTGCAGTGGGTGATTCCACACGTAAAGAAGTCAAATTGTTCTATGGGATAGATTCTATAGTTGTGCGCAATGGTATCGATGATAATGCAATGGGCATTTCAATGGAGAAGAAGAAAAAATGTCGTGAAAAGATACAGACTTTCCTTTCAGATAATATTCATAAGGTGTATGGAGGTGTGCCTATTCCTCCAAAGAGGATATTGCCCCTTTTCTCTATATCCCGTATCGAGATCGAGAACAAAGGCTATCCTGACCTGCTGGATTCCCTTATGTTACTGGATAGAATGGTAAAGCTGCAAATAGTCGCAGGTCAGCAGGATGAGGATACACGTGTGGTGTGCTTCATTATCGCAGCACACGGTCCGAAGTCAAATGTGCCTGAAGGTTTCCCTCTTAGGCTTCCTGATGAGATTTTGCTGGGTGAGGAAATAAGGCTTAAGAGAATGATCAAGGAAAGGGAACTTGAGCCTGCACAGCTGTTCACAGGAAGAAGGCATGTGGTAGCTGTACTGTACCCTCAGTGGATATCGAGCCACGATGGTGGCCTTAATATGAACTCTGATGAACTAATGGCGGGTTGTATTGCAGGTATTTTTCCGTCAAGATATGAACCTTTCCTGCTGACAGGGCTTGAGGCAGGAAAAGAGGCCACCCCAAGTATAGTTAGCAAAGTATGCGGTTTCAGTGATGCTCTTGCCAGTATCAAGCGCCTTGTGATGGGCATGGGCGGAGTAATAGTTGTTGACAACATAGATCTTCCATACAATGAGACCATAGCTGATTACGCTCTTGCCATGGATTATTTCCTGGATACTTATATTGAGGACAAGGTAAAGTACAGTCTACTTTGTCAGGAGGCTAACCTGCTTGCAAAAGAGATGAACTGGCTGGCCCCTACAAAAGAATACTACGAACTGCTGACTGGCGTATGCATAGTCCAGGAAGAAGAGGAAAACTAGTGTAGGAAGATATGTTCCATTAAACAGGAGAAGTACCAGTGTCTGAGATACGCAAACACTATTTCCTTGAAGAGTATTGCATAGTGGCTGCCGGAAGAGGCAAAAGACCTTCTGATTTTTCGTCTTCCCCGGAAGTTCAGAACGCTACAACCTGTGTGTTCTGTGCTGGCAAAGAGGACAAGACTCCGCCTGCTCTGGCCGTATATAAGGGTGGAAAGATCCTGCGGGACAGTAAAGATGAGCTTATTAAAGACTGGCAGATACGTTGTATACCTAATTTATACCCTGCCCTTAGTCCGGAAGGTGCTGGTACTCCCTATCTGTCAGGATATGGTTTTCACGAAGTGATAATTGAAATACCTCAACATGAGAGAAAGTTGACCGATTTTACAGATAAAGAGATGGACCTTCTCATGACAGCTTACAGGGATCGTGTCATGCATTATTGGAAACAGCCAGATATACGGTTCGTATCTCTTTTCAAGAATTGGGGGAAGCAGGCAGGTGCATCCCTGGAACACACTCATTCCCAGCTTATTGCATTACCTTTGGTACCTCCTTCTATTAAGAGGGAATCGGATGCTATCCATGAAAAAGGCAAATGTCCTTACTGTGAGATAGTACGCATGGAATCTTCAAATGAACGTTCCATTTATGAGAATGAACATTTCATCGCCTTTGCTCCTTATTGCTCAAAGGTTCCATTCGAGATATGGTTCCTTCCTAAAACACATGTCAGTCATCTTGGGGTAATGTCAGAGGAAATATTGCATTCGTTGGGTAATGCTATTCGTTATGTGCTTTTCGGAATGGATAAGGTGCTTGCATCTCCTGCTTACAATTACATGTTCTTCCAGCTCATGAACGATGATTCATATCATTTGAATCTCAGGCTGCAACCTGTGACAAGCAAAATGGCAGGGTTTGAGAAGAACACTGATATCTTCATAAATACCATGCCTCCGGAAAAGGCTGCAGAGTATTTGAACAATGGTATTTCCGGGCAGGAAGTACATTGAACATCAAGAAGTGTGGGATAAAATGAAAAAATTAAGAATTGGTATGTTTTCGTGGGAGAGTTTGCATTCGGTAAAGGTGGGCGGCATAGCCCCCCATGTTTCCGAACTATCCGAAGTACTTGCTTCCCAGGGTCATGAGGTGCATATATTCACCCGCAACCGCGGGCTTGAACCGCATGCACTCATAAATGGTGTCCATTATCATCGTGTAAGCCACGACCAATCAGGAGGCGTGGTAAATCAGATGGACAGGATGTGTGATTCCATGTACTGGATGTTCCTGGAGATGGTAGATCGCTTTGGTCAGTTCGATATTCTTCATGGGCATGACTGGCATCCTGTTAACGTGTTGTGCAAGCTAAAGGCTGAAAAAGGATTTCCTTTCCTCCTCACGTACCATAGTACCGAATGGGGCCGAAACGGTAACACGCATGGGAATTGGTGGGAGGCGCAAACGGTAACGCACAGGGAATGGCTGGGCGGCTATGAGTCTGCAGCTGTGATCATTACTTCGGAGGTACTGAAGCAAGAGGTACAATCTCTGTACCGTATCCCGGATTACAAGATCTCCCTGGTACCCAACGGTATTTTCCTGGATAAGATACGCAATGACGTAGATCCGGGCGAAGTAAAGAAGCGATACGGTATCCATCCGCTGGCACCGGTAGTTCTGTTCATTGGGCGCATGAGCTACCAGAAAGGACCTGACATGCTCGTAAGGGCTATAGGAAAGGTACTGTCTCACCGCTGGGATACGCAGTTTGTGCTTATCGGAGAGGGAGAGATGCGGGCTCACTGTGAATACCTTGCAAATTCAATGGGTGTCAAACATGTATCCCATTTCCTTGGCTATGCATCAGATGAGGTTTCCAGGGACTGGTACAATGCTGCAGACATTGTATGTGTGCCAAGCCGTAACGAGCCCTTTGGCATTGTCGTGCTTGAAGCATGGGATGCTGGCAATACTGTGGTGGCTACCGATGCTGTAAAGCTGATAGATAACTTCAAAAATGGAGTTACAGTGTATCAAAATCCGGATTCTATAGCATGGGGAATAAACTATGCGCTGGATGGCCTGAGTAAAGCGGGTTTTGGTGAGGAAGGACGCAGGCTCATCGAAGACGTATATAACTGGAATGAGATAGCTGATTCTACATTGAAGGTCTATGCCCGTTTACTGAAGGGTAAAAAATAGGGTAGACAGAAGTCTACTCATATTCTCTTTTTACAGAAGGTCCTCTGTACACTCTTTTTTCGTAATCTCCATATCCTCTGTGTTTAGCCCTGGCCTTCATCTTTAATTGCTGCTCCAGCAGCTCTTCCACATCTTCCCCCTTTGTTTGGTCTGATGTCAAATTATCCCTCATATCACCCTGATGAATGGGTTGTGATGTATAAACTCCACGTCCAAACCCAACAAGTCGGCCAGGCGCGGGCAAAGCTCCTCCATACCGGGGTTCTCTGTAGCATAATGTGTGGCATCGATAAGTGCAAGTTCTCCCCTGGAGCGTATCACATCATGTTTCAGTTCCGAAGACACGAAAGCTTCGACACCATGCTGTCTTGCCACTTCCAGATACTCACTCCGAAAACCACTACCCCCGAAAACCATCACATGTTTTATATCATCCCTTTCTCCCACATATTGCACGTGAGTGTTCAGACTTTTTGCCACATGGTTTGCGAGGGTTTCCGTAGAACATATTGGTACTTCACCTATTCTCCCAATTTCCAGTTCCTGTACATTGCTAAGTCCCAGCCTCTTTGCAAGCACATCGTTTATCCCGCCTTTAGATCTGTCAAAGTTCGTATGCATGGAATATAGGGAGATCCTGTTGTCCAGGGCTATTTGCAGACTGGTGGCAAGACTTCTGGAAATGGAATTTACCGGATTAAAAATGAGAGTGTGATGTGTTATTAACAGATCTGCATTGATCTCAGATGCTCTGTTAAGTACATAGTCCGTAGGGTCTAAAGCAACTGCTATTTTTTTAACATCATTGTCAAGGTCCAGGTTAAGACCAATTTTGCCGATATCAAAATCTGCGGCAAGCTCTGGGGGCGCTATCTTTTCCAGAACTGGGATTATCTTAGATAGATGCATAAAAAGCCTTTGTCTTCAATTCATAAGAATCTGTCGCAATCAAAAAGATATAATCCATCGCAGCTTCAAGATATCCCATCTTATTTCTATCGAAGGATTAAAATATAATTAAATATATTATTAAATCGAGGTTTACTCATGAGAATCGAAAGTGGGATAGAAGGTTTGGACGAGATCATACAGGGAGGCCTACTCCCGGAACGTGTTTATCTGTTAAGTGGGCCACCCGGAGGTGGCAAAACCACCTTTGGAGTACAATTCCTCGTAAAAGGTGCTCTGCAGGGTGATGTCGGATTGTATGTCACGCTACTTGAGTGTCCGCAGAACATCATAAGCGACATGTCCAACTATTCTCTTAATGTCATACCACTTATAAAAGTGAAGAAACTATTGTTTGCAGATCTGGGACCGCGCATGGAATATGGATATATGGATGAACTGAAAGACATAATCCACCCCCATGAAGAGACTGCAGGTTTTTCCAATGAGCATGAAGCTCCATCACCTGCTATGGTCTTTAAGGAATTGGCAGCTTACATTGCGGAATATAATGTCAAAAGACTTGTCATTGATTCCATGACAGCCATACGTTTTGCAACACAAGATCCGGCACTCCAGGAAAAAGAGATGACTCGTTTCATCAGGAATCTCAAAAAGCTGGGTTGTACCACTATTATCATAGGGGAGCTCACCGATCCAAGTGCATATACTACCGAACAGTTCGCATCCCATGGAGTAATTTTCCTGCACAACTTCCTTTATGAAAAGCAGATGACACGTGCTATTCAGATCATCAAGATGCGTGGCACAAAACATGACTGCAATATGCATAAGGTCCAATTCACGGAACGCGGCTTGCAAGTGGAAGGTTTGCTACAATAAGGAAGTGATGTCAGGGTGCGGCTTTTTAAGAAGGTGGAAACAAAACGAAATCTCAGCGATTCGGAAAAAGCTGAACTTGAGAAGAGAGCTTATGACCTTGGCTTTGAAGTAGGTTACCATAAGCACTCGGAACTCGGATGGGTAAGTGAACGCTATGCAGCTCTGGAATCGGTGGCAAAGGAAGCAGGTCTTCTGGAACTGGTAAGTGATAACTATAGAAGAGGAAAGGAAACCGGAGCCAAGAACAGGGAAAGGGACATGAAACTTGGCCTCAGCAAGAAAGAAAAGGATAAGGGAAGAAATGTTTCTGAAGCTCTGTATGGTATTTCCTCCGAGGAAAAAGACCGTATTCATTTAAGATCAGGCTTTACATCTTTTCAGGACAACAATGAGCACCTCTTCAGTATGCTCCAGCATCCCAGCATAACTGAACTGCCTTCCCTTACAGCAATGTCCAGGGCAGTGGAAAGACCGCAAATGATCAATGGTTTCAGGCTGCTCGTTCCAAAGGAATGAAGCCATAGGGATGTACTTCCCTTTATGTGTATATGTTATACTAATAGTATAAAAGTAAACGATCTGTTTAAAAAATAGCAACCATACATATAAAAACAATTCAATCTAATCTCTTGTATGAGATACTGAAAGCACAATGACCTATACGACCTCTTCGACCAAATGAACAGGAATATATCCATGATCTTCAAGAAAACAGGTTCTGATGCAGTTCACAGTACCTCTTCAGAGAGTGAGATAGATATCTCTTTTGTTCCCCTTTCCATGAACTTTCATGATTCCGGTCTTGAGATCTTGCATGCATACATGGATGCTGTTCCTTCCATGTTACTTGTTCTTGATAGTAACCAGGTGATCTCTTTTGCAAATGAACATCTTTGTAGGAGCCTGGGGTACACAAAAAAAGACCTCGTCGGTCGTATATGGTATGATAGATTGGTAGTCTCTGACAGAAGATATGAAGTCAGAGAAATATATGCCAAGCAGGCTGAAGATGTCAAAGATAATCCTTATATTGAACTACCTATACTGGATAAGCATGGACAGACGCATCCTGCGATCCTTAGAACCGGATGCCTTCATGATAGGAACGGAAATATTTCCAGGGTAATAGTACAAATAGAAATAGACAATTCCATACCCAAACAGTATTCTATGTGTCCCGCTGACGATAAGTATCGTTCGCTGGTGGAGAACTCGGTGGACGTCATCCTGACAACGGATACCGCGGGCGTGATCACGTACATAAGTCCTTCTATTGCTACATACGGCTTCATTCCTGAGGAACTTATGCTCAAGGAACTGTCAGATCTATTCTTTTATGAGGACCAGAGCAAGATAATTCGCTCTTTGTCCATTACCCTTAATAACTCCGGGCAGACCCGGGTGCAGGGCCGTCTTAAAGACCCAAATGGGAAAATATGTTGGGTAGAATTGTATGCACAAACGCTGTTCGATAGCAATAACCAGGTTAAAGGGATAACTGGTACGATCAGAGATATTGCCGACAGAAAAGCTAATCTCAGTACCCTGGAGATGGCCAGTGATATGTTCATCTCTCAGGCGCGCTCAGCGTCTGATGCGATCATCTTTTCCGATAATGAAGGTAATATCATATTCTGGAACAGGGGTGCTGAGAACCTCTTCTTCTATACTGTTGATGAAGCATTGGGAAAGCATATTTCCATGATCATGCCGCAAAGATATCGGCACATACATCAGGGATGGGATATAGTTGTCTCGACAGGCCGTTCCTGGGTAATGGGAAACACCATTGAGCTTTACGGTCTGAAAAGGGATGGAACAGAATTTCCAATAGAGATCTCGCATTCTTCATGGAAGAAAGACGGAGCTTCTTTCTTTAGTGTGAATATCAGGGATATTACGCAGCGCGTTCTTAATGAGAAGGAAATGCGGGAAGCTAAGGATAAATATCGAATGATATTCGAAAAATCACCTCTGGGTATCATCCACTTTGATAGTTTTGGAGTGATCACACAGTGTAACAAGAGCTTTGTGGATATAGTAGGTGTGGAAGAAGCAAGTGTAATTGGCAATATCATTGGTTTCGATCTTCTTAGGTCTGATGCAAGTGAAGAGATCAGGAAATGTGTTACATTAGTGCTTTCAGGCAAATCTGATAATTTCTCAGGCACTTCTTTTTCATTCATGGGTGTCAGAGATACTCCCATAAGGGCAAGCTTTGTTCCGGTGATCACTGAAAATAAAGCGGTTGCTGGTGGCATTTGTATAGTAGAGGATATAACTGAAAGTAAAAAGGCAAGGGAAGCACTGATCCACGCTAAGAACGTAGCTGAAGAGGCCAGCAGAACGAAGAGTGAGTTCCTTTCCAATGTCACACATGAACTCAGAACACCTCTAAACGCAATCATGGGATTTTCGGACCTTTTGCAGGAGAGTATTGAGGAAAAACTGAACGAGAACCAGCGAAAATACCTCAATAATATAATAGCAGGGAGCAAAGACCTGCTCGATGTTATCAACAACATTCTTGATGTATCAAATATAGAAGCCGGGAAAACAAATCTTGAACTTGGGGACATTTATGTGGCAGGTCTCATACAGGACGTTATTACTGAAATGTCTTCCTTTGCTTCTAAAAAGAATATTGAACTGCAAATGGAACTTGATCCGCAGGTCGGGTTAATAAGAGCTGACAGAAATAAATTACAACAAATACTTATCAATCTGGTGAGCAATGCTATCAAATTCGGGAAAGAAGAAGGCTTTGTCAAGATAAGGGTCAAACAAATGCATGATATGCTGCATATCGGGGTCATTGATAATGGCATAGGCATCAGTACGGATGATCAGCAGAAGTTATTCAAACCTTTTATACAACTGGACTCGTCCTCGACCCGTAAATATAAAGGAAATGGTATCGGGCTTTATATAGCCAGGCAGTTTGTGGAATTGCATGGTGGTAGTATATGGCTGGAAAGTGAAACTGGAAAAGGTACTACTTTTACTTTCACCGTCTCATTGAAACTTTAGTCATTCTGTAATCCGAGGATATTTGAAATCCTATTCTTTTTGATCCGATGTACCATTGATTCTATAGTGATAATAATTTAGTTACTACTCACTAGCAACATAATTATATAATAATATAAATATATGGACTTTATGGACTTACTTATGTTCTAACGATCTAGTATTCACTAAAGAGGCACTCGCATGTCAATAAAGTCAATATTCTTCTTATTCTTGGTTTTACTTTGCCTGGTACCCCATGTATCGGCTTACAGCTCAGATGACATAGAATGGGAATCCGTAAAAACTGTGACTCTACACTGGGGAGATTCAGTTACTGTCGACGACTACGTTATTACAGCGGATGACTTCAATAAGGATGGTTACGCATATATCACGATCTACAAAGATAATAAGTATATGACGGCAGGAGCCCTGAAACTTTCAGATAACGTGATATACAGGGATACGGTAGATGGCGATGACATTAAAGTCTATGCCAGTGCTCTTAGTTTAAAAGTTGATAGCTGGACAGGGAATCTTGTAGATCCTACCGTCAAAGTGCAGATATACAGACGTGGATTGCCCGATCTTGAAGTGGGTCTGGAGATCGAAAAGGATACTTATGATCCTACCAGACTTTCTACTCCTCGTTACATAGAAGGTAACGTGACCATTGAGAATGTGGGTGATGCAAAAGCCAGCAACGTAGTGCTTAATGTGAACACTGCCGGCATTGCACTTGCAGATGGAAAACTTACACAGACAACTGCTTCTCTTGAGAAAGGAGAATCTACCAAACCACTCACTTTTAAGCTTGAAATCCCTCTTTTATGGGATGAAGAAGACTTTAAAATAGTTGCACAAGCCAGTGCTTATGATATAAATAATGAAAAACACACGTTCAATGGTACAAAGACCATTACCATTGAACCTAAATCAGAGCTAGTCCTTACCAAAAGTTGTACCGAAGAAATATATATGGATGAAACGGCTTATGTTTCTCTTATTATAAGAAATACCGGTCCATATGCTCTTACTTCTGTCCTTCTCAGTGATCTGCAGACAGATGATCTGGAACTGAAGGACAATGTGCAGACAGAAAAGACCATATCTCTCAATGCGCAGGAAACAACTACTGTTCTGGAATATGCTCTCAAACCAATAAAACCAGGTAAGTTCACGCTGCCAAAAGCGACCGCCACCTTCACAGTCGATGGCAAAGAGTATACATTCAAGTCTGATGCGCCTACCATTGAGATCAATGGTCCCTATATAGTTCTGGAGAAGAAGGTAAACGTATCTTCTTTCAATCCCGGTGACAATGTGCGTGTGACCATCTCTGTCAAAAATGAAGGTGACCGGGACGCAAATGTTAAAATAGAAGAGACAGTACCGGCAGGTACCAGTTTCGTAAGTGGGGTCATGACCTTCGATGATGTGGTGAATGAAAAGTCCACACAAAGTTTTTCATATATTCTTAAGCTTGAAAATGAAGCTGATATGAAACTGCCAGCCACATCGGCTAAATTTACTGATCTGGAGGGCTATAAGGGTGAAAAGGTCTCGAACATGCCACAGATCGCATTAAAAGTTGCAGAGAGTCCGGATTCAACTTCCCAGGGCCAATCCGGTAATCATGGATCTTCCACTTCTTCCAGCTCCGGTACGGCCCAGGCAAGTTCCGGAACGAGTGAAGAAGTTGGCCAGCAACCTGGTTTTGAAACATGGGTCCTGGTACTTGCCCTTATATCGGTGATGAGGTTTTCAAGAAAGGATCAGAACTGATATGCATCACAGATATATGGTGCTTGCTTCGGTACTGGTCATGTATCTGGTACTGCTGCAGCATCCCGCAACTGCATCTACAACGGACGCGAACGATACTGAGTGGCTCACTCCTTCCGAATTCACACTTTACTGGGGTGAGCAGGCCCAAATAGACGGATACACTATCACAGCACAAGATTTCTCAGCGTCAAAACCTGTGGATCTGCCGGATGATTATGTGATGCTTAACGTTAAAAGTAACACTTCGCGTTCATGGAGTGCCATACTTGCTCTTAATAATACCATAATTCCTAATGAAACGATACTAGACGGATTGGTCAAATTAACTGCTAAAGATATTGTAACAGGCAATGATATACCTACGCCTTATGCAACTATAGAGGTTACTATTGCAAACAGTTCATCTGTCAGTAAGCCAATTCCCTGGATAAACAGCGTCGTTAGAGTAAAAAGACTCCCCATTAATGAGGCGTATATTGATGAACGGGTCTACTTATTGATCGAGGTGATTAACCTTAAGGATATTCCACTGGAGAATATCCATGTTAATGAGACGGTGCCGGATGGATTCATAACTGATCCGGACATAGAGCATACATACTGGACCATTAACCTGCGACCTAGGGAAAAAAGATCTCTCTCTTATTCCATACGTGCCCTGAAGCCGGGAACTTTCCTGATACCTGGTCTGAAACTAACTATGGAGCACAATGGAGTGACCCATAATATGCAGACCAATGCAAGTGAAATCGTAATACATGGTCCGTATATCGATGTGAACAAATCATTCATTTACCAGGATATGGGAACTGAAGGCCTTTTAAACGTCACTCTTCGAGTAAATAACACGGGAGACAGGGCAGCTTATGTGCAGCTCATCGACCAGACACCTGAAAACTGCCAGCTGATAAGCGGTAACCTGAGCAAGAGCCAGGTGATGCAGCCATCTGATGTGTGGGCACTTGAATATTCAGTACTTGTCAAGTCCAGGGAAGATGTTGTAATACCGGGTGCAAAAGTGAGGTTTGTAGACTCCAAGGAATATGGGGACACATTTGAATCTGCAAGCTATATACTGAAAATTGAGGGAAATATAGTAGAGGAGACTTTACCCGAAGAAAATATGCCTTCAGAGGACGTACCTGTGGAAACTGAGGAGAAAGCGATAGCTGAGGAAAATAAAATCCCCGAAAAAATAGATTCTGTCAACAGTCTTAAGCAAAGTTTGATGAACCTGATCGAAAGGGCAATAGGCTGGAGACTCTAATGCCGGAAAGGAAACATTTTAAATACATGTTAAGCCAACTTTCCTTAAAAGATTTAATCTGGACCTGATATGAGAGCTTTTGAAAAGGATCATGCCACTGAAACTATTATTTTCACTCATGGAGACTCGGACGGTATATGTTCAGGCGCAATTGCAAAGAGTGCCTATCCCGACTCGCAGGTATATTTCACAAGTCCTGTAAGCCTGTTACAAAAACTGGAGCTGTCAAAAGGATACAGGCGCGTGATCATTTGTGATATTGCCATTGATGAACGCACCAGTACAGCGCTTTTACTGAGGCTTAAGGAATTGTCTCATGAGAGCGATCTTATTTATATAGACCATCATCCTGTGCCTGAGAATGGCTGGGGTGAACCCTGGCTGCATAATGATCCTTGTGCCTGTTCTTCGGAGCTCACTTATAAGGTGCTTGCCCATCGCCTGAACAGGGATGTGCGCAGAGTGGCTATCTATGGAGCGATAGGTGATTATGCAGATGATACCGATTCGGTGAAGGAATGGTGTGAAGACTGGGATAAAAGAACCCTTTTTTTTGAAGCCGGTGCACTTATACAGGCAGTTATATATGCAGGCCGTGAATTCGACTTTAAGAGGGTCCTGGTGGAGCATCTTGCAAAGGACCAGCTTCCTTCGGCTATTCCGGAGGTACTTGAGTTTGCAGGAAAGTGCTCCGAACTTGAAGAACAGCTGAGGTTACGTGTAAGGAAACAGGTAAAAAGCCTGCAGAATATAGCCTATGTTATTGATCCCAAAGGCTACAAGTCCAAATCCGCCATATACGCTGCCGCTTACGGCCAGAGAAAAGTGGGCGGTTCTGCTGAATATCGCCAGACCAAGCATGCATATGATGTGAGCTTTCGCTCACGTAGTCCTGTTGACCTCAATCTTATTTTGCGGGATGTGGCTCCCAGATATGGGGGGACCGGAGGTGGTCTTGCCGAAGCTGCCGGTGCAAGGATACCGGTGTCCAATTTTAAAGCCTTCCTGAATGACCTTGATGCCAGGATAGGGGAAGAAGAGCACAGGCTGAAAGAAGAACCTATTATAGATAAATGCCATTAAGCAACCGGAGATAATATGAAAAATAAACCGGACCTTGCTGATGGTGCTGAATTTGAGATCGTCTTTGTGGGCAGGTCCAATGTGGGTAAATCTTCTATCATCCGCAAACTGACAGGCAGCAAAGTAAGAGTGGGCAAAAGGCCTGGTGTCACCCTGAAACCTACACATGTGAGACTTGGTGATCTGCTGGTTACGGATATGCCTGGCTTTGGTTTCATGAGTGGTATCAAGGAACGCAAACAGGATATCGTCAAGGATAAGATCGTGCACTATATAGAGGATAATGCTGAAAGGATAGACCTTGCAGTTTTGGTTGTTGATGGTTCTTCTTTTCTGGATATAGTGGCCAGATGGGAGGAAAGGAATGAAATCCCTGTGGATATAGAGCTGTTCAAGTTCCTGAACGAGGTAGGGATATCGGTTCTGTTAGCTATTAACAAGATGGACAAGATAGACGAAGCTATGGCCGACCATGCGCTTGATGATATTGTGGAGAAGCTTGGCCTGCCTTCACCCTGGAATATGTGGCAGGATGTCGTTGTACCTGTAAGTGCAAAACAGAACGATCTTAAAAAACTTTCTTCATGTATACGGCAACGCATGCATGTTGCAAGAAGGGATGATCTTTTCAGGTATATTCATTGATATTCTCAAATTGTCTATATGCATTTAATTTATCTTGCAAAGAAGCTAGCTCCCATGTCCTTTGCTATTTTCTCACACGCCTCAATGTCAACCTCGGGTACTTTTACAACTGTAAGCCGGGTACTGATGCCTGCGGCAATACACTGGCGGGCAAACGTGAGCATGGCTTGATACGATCCAGCGAATATAGGTCTGCAAAGCTTGTCATAGAGTTCCTCGCTTTGCGCATTCAGGCTTATTGATACAGCATCCAGACCTGCCTTTTTAAGTTCTTTCACAACGTCGATACCGTGATTTATCAATGTAGCATGGCCATTGGTATCAAGTCTTACCTTTATCCCCTGCCCGTGGAGCCATTCTGTGATCTTGAGCAGAATTGACAGTCTTGTGGTAGGTTCACCAAATCCAGTAAAGACAATTTCCTTATAGTTTTTAAGGTCCAGCTCACTAAGGTGGCTTATCATCTCTTCCAGTGTGGGTTCTCTGGACAGCCAGAGGTCATAGCCAAAAACCCCGTCTGCAACATCTCTTATACAAAAAGTGCATCTGGCACTGCACCTGTTAGTAATGTTCAGGTAGAGGTTATTATGCACCTCATAGGCCAGTGTATCCTTATGTTCCTGAAGGAGCTCCTTTTTAGCGTGCAAAATGTTCTCTTTAGCTTCTATTGTATTTTCACCCATTTTATCCTCCCATTTACCCGAAGGGATCACAGAGCTCTTGTCTTTCATTGAGGATGGTATTTTCTTTAAGAAATACATCTGGGCAGTCATCCCATTGTCCATTTCCACTTCTGACCTGAAATACCATTCACCTTCATAGTCATCAAGCTTGGACAACAACTCAACATCTACATTATATATTTCACCAGCAATTAAAGATATTTGTGCATCCTGCACTACACCCGGAAAAAGACCAAGGTCTATCAGGGCATATTTAAGCGAGGTATATGCTTTACATACGAACGTTGCAGATGCCATGAGGTGATGGCTCTCACAGTCTTTTTTTAAGGTGCCATAGACAAAAAGATGCATGTCATCCCATGCCCATATTTAGTTTCTGCAGGGTCTTTTTCACGGGAGCTGGTAACTGGCCGCATTGGATAGCTTTCATTTGTGCGGGTGAAATTGTCTTGATGGCTGCGTTCATCATGCCATCCGAAAGCATGAGCCTGTCCATTAACTTGCGTATGTGGACCGCAGTCCTGATCTCCAGTCCCATCTGGGCTCTCCATCGGGTATCATATTCTTCAAGCTTGCATTTCCCTTCAAGGAAATCAGTGGCAGATTCGCCTGCAAGCTTACCTCCGACCATTGCTGTGGATATACCCCCTCCGTTAGTGGCAATGAGATGACCCGCAGCATCTCCTGCAATAAGAGTATCTTTTGTGGCAGTGATCCTGGGCGCACCTCCGACAGGCACAAGCCCGGAGATGACCGACACGATAGTTCCTTCCTTTAACTTTTCACTGGCAATAGGATGTTCGTACATGAACTTGTTCAGGTAATCCCTTGCACACATGTGTTCTGCAAAAAGGGCTTCCCGGATACCCACTCCAATATTGGCCCTGTCGTCACCCTGGGATATTATCCAGGCATAGCCGCCGGGAACATAATCTTTCCCAAAATACATTTCTACGGCTTCCTTATCCACATCAACACCCGATAGCTCATATTCAAAGGCTGTGCTTATTCCCATGGGATCGGGTTCTCTAAGCATACCTTTTGAAGTGGCGACCATGGAATTGGGACCGTCGGCGCCAATGATCACCTTTCCTTGTACTTCGTATCGTCCGAATGCACCATCCATCGTCACTCTTGTCCCGGTAACTTCCAGTACATTGGTAGCAATTAATAGATGTGCACCGGCCTTTGCAGCTACTGCGGCAAGATGTTTATCGAACCTTCGCCTGTCAAGTGCATCTCCCTTTACTTCAAAACCTTTGGATATGCCATTAGGAGCTATGAACCGTTGAAAAGAAGTTGTAGCATGTACGCAACCGGAAGGGTATCCTTCAAGTGTGAAAGGCAGTTCTGCGCCGGGTATAAGTTCCTGCAGTGTCTCACGATGTGGCAGGAAGCCTCCACATTGGAGAGGTACTCCAATGTCTTTCTTCTTGTCCACCAAAAGGACAGACATGCCTCTCTGGGCAGCATAGGTGGCGGCAGTGGAACCGGCAGGACCAGCCCCAATTACGATAATGTCATAGGATTTTTCAGGTATCATATATCTCAATAATTTATTTGGGAATAGAAGAGTGGCTCATGATATTTAAT
>NZ_JBFYLB010000034.1:0-7055 GCF_041305605.1 Methanomethylovorans sp. | reverse complement strand
GCACCTGCTGCCATCATAACATGAGGTAAGAACAGCTTGCCTCTCTCGAACATCACTCCAACTTCGTTCATACCTGCTGCAAGACCTTTCTCAATGATCTCAGCAGGTGCGATTCCCTGGCCTTTTGCCTTGTTCACAGCAGCGATCACTACATCCTTTTTACAGGAAATGATCGCATCTGAGAGTTCCTTGAACATCTCTTCTTTGCTCATGATTTTGCCTCCTTGTTAACCCAGTCTGACTTATTGAGAGTTTCACGGTGATCAATAAGCATAGATTATTCTCTTCGATGAGGCGCTATATATCATAATCCGAATGAAATGCGTCTATTGCAGCGTAATTTTAAAATCAGTACATAATATTGCTCTTAAGTACATGCATTACAATGATGTTGTAATATTACAATAGCATTGTAATCTTGATTACCGGGGATTATAAGACAGAATTAGTCATAGGATGTTATAAGAGCAGTTGTGTAATAGTCTGATATTCCGGATGCAATTAAAATCGATACGATCACTCATGAAATGGAAAGATGTTTCTCTTAAGGTCAAATTAATTCTGTATATAGTTGCAGGTGTGCTACTGGTGCTTGCCAGCACAACTGCCATGATCATTTCCACAGTGACCACTCAGGAAGAAGCACTTGCATATCAACAGGCAATTCAGATGGCAAAAAGCTATGCCAATGAGTTCAACGGTGATATGGAAGTAAATCAGGCTATCGCAAAAACAATAGCCACCTCCATGAGCAATTATGATTCATCTGACAGAGCTGAAGTAAACAATATGCTGCGTGAAATACTTGTCAGCCATCCTACATTGCTGGGTACATATGTAGCATATGAGCCAGATGCTTTTGATGATCAGGACAGCTTCTATGTGAACGCTTCAGGGCATGATGCAACCGGCCGGTTTATACCTTACTGGAACAAAATGAAAGGACCAATTGAGCTTCATCCGCTGCTTTATTACGATACGTCCGATTATTACCAATTGCCAAAAAAGCTGCAGACCGATGTGTTAACCGAGCCTTATTACTATGAAGGTGTTTTCATGGTAAGTTATGTGTCTCCCATAATGAAGGATAGAAAGTTCATAGGTATAGGAGGTGTTGATGTTTCACTGTACTACCTTGATGACATCCTCAGCAATGTGAAAGCTTTTGACAGCGGTTATGCTTTCATGACAGGTAACACTGGTATTCTTGTTTCTCATCCTTATAACAAACAATGGATAGGCAACAGAACACTATACGATTTTGGCATACCTGAAATATCGAATGCCGCAGATGAAATAAAACAAGGCAAAAGCGGGCATGTGGAAACCATAGATCCAAATACCGGCAAAATAGTTGTCATGTTCTATGAACCCATACGTACAGGCAATTTCTCTTTTGTGCTTGTAGTCCCAAAAGATGAGATGCTCGCAGGAGTCACAGCTCTGCAGACAAAATTACTGTTCATCTCGATGGCAGCTGTAATTTTTATGGGCCTGGCTGCTTATTTTACAGCTCTTTCAGTTACAAGGCCCATTAACCAGATCGTAGATGGCTTTAAAAGAATTTCTAATGATGCTGTGAATGGCAAGCTTGACACCCGGGCAAAAACCGATGTTGATATTGATTTTAGAGAAATACCACAGGGTTTGAATGAGATAATGGATGCTGTCATCACACCTGTCAGAGATACCATCCGGGTGACAAATGCACTTGCCAAAGGACAACTTGACACACGGTCCAAACTGGATGTGCAGGGAGAGTTCAAGCAGCTTGCGGACACACTGGATAACTTTGCCGAATCCCTCGATACCATGATCAAGGATTCCAATTCCGTACTGACCGCTGTGCAGAACAATGATTATTCACATAGTATACAAGTGCATGGCGAAGGGGATTTCAGGATACTCACGGAGGGCATAGACAGGACGCGTGAAACACTGGATGAGATGATGACCGAACGCAGGCAGATAGAGCAGATCCGTAAAAAGGAGATCCATCACCGCATAAAGAACAACCTGCAGGTGATCTCAAGTCTTCTTGACCTGGAATCTGATAAGTTCCAGGATCAAAAGGTAATTGAAGCCTTCAGGAACAGCCAGAGCCGGGTAATATCCATGGCTTTGGTGCATGAGGAACTGTACAAATCCGAAGACATGGAGAGCATTGATTTTTCGGATTATATCATTAAACTTGTCAATGACCTGTCCCACTCCTACATGATGGATACAGGAGACATCAACATTCGGATACACATAGATGCTATTTTTCTGGACATGGATGTGGCCATACCTCTTGGTATGATAGTCAATGAACTGGTTTCCAATTCATTCAAACACGCTTTTAGTCCAGGAGATAAAGGGGATATTCTTATAGATCTGAGCTTTGATGGTGACAAGTTCACACTGGTGGTATGCGATAACGGTGCAGGGTTCCCTGAAGAAGTGAATTTCAGGGAAACGGAGTCATTGGGGTTGCAGCTGGTGACCACGTTGGTTGACCAGATAGACGGGACCATAGAACTTAAGGGAACTGAAGGTACGAGGTTTACAATAACCTTTAAATAAATTGAGAGCAGGTGAGATTTGTGGAAGAAGTAAAAATTTTGATAGTAGAAGATGAGAATATAATCGCTTTGAACATAAAGAAAAAATTGAAGAGTTTTGGTTATGCAGTGCCTGCTATTGTCTCTACAGGTGAGGAGGCTGTTAAAATGACTGAGATCATTTTACCCGACCTTATCCTTATGGATATCATGCTCAAAGGAGATATGGATGGGGTGGAGGCTGCAGAAGAGATCAAAGAACGATTTGATATTCCTGTTATTTATCTTACAGCTTACTCTGACGACAAGGTGCTGGAAAGGGCAAAGATAACGGAACCTTATGGATATATTGTGAAGCCTTTCAAGGCTATAGATCTGCGTTCCAATATCGAAATGGCACTATACAGGCATAGTGTACAGAAAAGTACGGATAAGGAAAGAGTTTCATGCTAGGGGAGTACATAATTCAATGTTTGGTTTTTGTACCATGCACTCCTTATGATCAGAACAGGATAAGATTAATAGTATATTATAGTGAGGGATAAATGCAGGCTTCCCTGATAGACACCATGCTGAACTCTGAAAAGAGAAAGAATCTCCTGCTTCTGCTTATGGAAGGGGAGAAAGACCGTGACCAGATCAAGACAGCCCTTAATGTCACTTCTACTGCTATTATTCCCCAGATCAAGAAACTTAAAGAGGCAGGTCTTGTTATTCAGGAAGATGACAATTATCGTCTTTCCGATATGGGTCAGGTGCTGGTTGAGAATATGCTTCCTTACCTCAATATTGTAGAGGTTTTTGAGGAGAATGGAGAATACTGGTTAACTCGTAATCTTAAGGGTATACCCTGGCCTCTTTTGAAAAGACTTGGAGAACTTGGAAATTATCTTCTTATCGAGCCGGATCTCAATTATCTTTTTGAGTTCCCCAGGGAGTTCAGGGAAAATATATTCAAATCGGATTTCGTTATGGCTTTTACCGCATACTTCCATCCGGAATATCCAGCCATCTACTCAAAACTTGCGGAACAGGGAGTTAATGTTTCCCTTATACTTACGCCTTCTGTTCTTGAAAGACTTCAAAAGGACTACGCTGAACAGATGGAAAAAATATCAGTCTACGAGAACACAGAGATCTTTGTAACGGATGAGATATCAGGGTTAGCCACTATCGTGACAACTGATCGTTTTTTATTTTTGTGTTTCTTCAACAAGAGCAGCCACTACGACCACCGTATTATTATGAGCTTCGACCCGCGAGCTTTGCAGTGGAGCCAGGAACTATTTCGAAATTACCAGGAGAAAGCTGACAAGTTGAGCTTGGGATGAGATTGACAGGATGCAATGACCCGGTCCTGTTGAATGCCAAACCTTTTTACTCATGCATACCAGAAATATGGCAAGAAATTTGCGTAAGTGATGTTTCTATGGATGTGCTATGGCTTGATCAATCTGATGTGCAGAGCTTGCTGGACATGCAGTCCGCAATAGAGGCAGTGGAAAAAGGTTTCAGACAGCATGGGCTTAAAAAAGTGCAGATGCCTGCTAAATCGTATCTCTATTTTGAAAAGCATAACGGGGATCTGCGTACCATGCCAGTGTATATGGAAGAGGAAGATATTGCCGGTGTGAAGATAGTAAACGTGCATCCCGATAACCATGAGAAGGGCCTGCCCACTGTCATGGCAGTGATCGTACTAAATTCTACACAGACCGGTGCACCTCTTGCTATCATGGACGGGACATTCGTTACGGATATGCGCACAGGTGCTGCCGGAGGCGTAGCCGCAAAATATCTTGCCAGGAAGGATTCGCATGTTATCGGCATGGTAGGAGTAGGAGAGCAGGCTCGTACCCAATTACTTGCCCTATCCCGGGTAATGGATATACAGGAAGTGAAGCTGGCTTGCAGGAACATGAGCCACTGTGATCATTTTGAGAAAGACATGAGCCACTTGATTAGTTGTGACTTCCTTAAGAAGAACAATATAAAGGATGTGTGTGACTGTGATATTCTGGTAACCACTACTCCTGTAAGGGAGCCGGTTGTCAGGTCTGAATGGGTGCGTGAAGGCACGCATATCAATGCCATAGGAGCGGATGCAAAAGGCAAGGAAGAACTGGACCCACAGCTATTGCTACGTTCCAAAGTGATAGTAGATGATATGGTGCAGGCTTCTCATTCCGGTGAGGTGAATGTACCACTGTCAAAAGGCCTGATCACCGAAAAGGACATCTACTGCGAGCTTGGAGAAATAGTGGCTGGCATCCATCCCGGAAGAGAGTCGGACGATGAGATCACGATCTTTGACTCCACAGGGCTTGCAGTGCAGGATATAGTCACTGCCAATTTGATATACCAGAAAGCTCTGGAACAGGGTATAGGCCAGGATATAAGGATGTTTTAACAGAATTGCTGATGGAATACCCCACTGAAAAACCGCTCATAGTCGAAACATACAGAGAAGCCAACAGGCTCTCCTAAGAGCTAAAAGAACTCGTCATCTCCCGCAAGATCGCCATCATTTCAAACAAGAACAAGATGAAGCATGATAATGTAGTCTAATAATGGTAGCTATGGAAAAATGAACATCTGAACTCTGCGATAAACAACATTATTGAAGTGTCCCATTACCCATAGGAGAGAAAACAATGGACAATACAGAATTGACTGATAAAAGGCTATAAAATTGTATATGATCTTACTAAAAGCAGATGTTTAATAGAAAGTCTAATGAAAACATGCATAAACGAGCGGTTCATATTCAAACCTGAGAAAAGCGAACAGTGGGTTAAAAATTAAACTCCTTCAAGAAAATGCAGAAAAAAAGAAGCTTTGATGGAGATTATGTAAAATGTCAAATATTGAAAATAAATTTAGTATTAGAAATTTAGAGTCAAACCTAGAAAGAGCCCCATGCTTATGCAATATTGTTGGGTATGACAATATAATTAAGGAAGCTCAGTTAAACCAAGAAAATCTAGGTATTATAGCAAGGACATTTGGTACTACGAATTATATATATCAAAGTTACCTAGAAAGCCTATTCAAAATTATAAATGACTACCAAATAACATATCCCAATCCCACTAGAAAGCTCAAAGAAGATCTTTTGAATCCAAATAAAGATGATTCTACATTGACTGAAATAGAAGTAACCGCTAAACTAGCACCTTATTTTAAAATAACACCGGAAGAGTGTCCAATATCTGAATCCAAATCAAATTTAGATTTGCTAATTGAAGATAAGAATACTAGGGAAAAAGCCCTAATTGAAATAGCTACATCGTTTTATGATTATGAAAGCCATGTTAATCCAGATGGAGAAGCGCATATAGGATTCTTAGGAGGTAAGGGGGGACAAGGATATAAAATAAATAACGCTTTAGACAGAAAACTAGGACGACAATTAAATACTTTTAGAAAAGAAGTCGAAATTGGAAATACTCCATTGAAATATCCATTAATAATACTGTTTAAAAATGATAGTCCTTTAGGAATGGGAGATTTTGACAAAAACCACATATATGCTGGACTTTATGATAATTTTTCAATTAAAGACCATGACGAGAAGATAGTTTACAGACAAACTGGATTCTATCACAAAGAAAATATTGAATTCATAAGCAAAATAGGCGTTTATACACTTCAATTCGATAAAAAATACAGTACATTTGGCAGATTCTATGAACCAATTAAAACACCTCAACACAAAATGAGTTCAGAATTTGAGAGAAAACTCGAAAATATACTATTTGACTGCATAACATAGCCGTTTCATGAGCGATAACCCGATCCGCCAAGTAAAGGAAACCAAGGTACAGCTCAATGTTACTTTATTGCCAAATTATGAAAGACATGAGTGAGTAAAATGAGTGAATACGAATTACCCGACATTCAAAAGAAAGCCCTGGATAATTGGATAATGTTAAATATAGTCCCACAAAAAACATCAAATAAAAATTACACTAGTTATGCGCTTAAAAATTTATTTGAACAATCACCTGATGGTTTCTTTATCACGAACAAGCAGTTTAAAGAAGCGATGGTCAGATGTGATTTCGTACCTGTAAATAAAAATAAATTAAATTGGGAATTCCGAATTTCCCTGAAATCTCCAGGGTTGAAATAATCTAAATGAAGTTATAAACCAAACGACTCTGTAGAAATGTTACTTTTGCTTTTATTTTAACCTAATAATTTAAAAAGGATAAATCCCCTGAGTATTACTTCCCACAGAAACACAAAGGGGATGATCGTATTTTGTTCCAGATTGAGAATCTGGAACTACCATCAAATTTAGATATATTGTTCAAATGAGCATTTCTATAGAGCCGAAATGTAATCAAAAATTTGATTATATCTAATTTATTATTTTTTAAAAAAGATTATATGTTATTTTTACATAAAATATTAATACTAAATACGTTCAAATTACAGGTACTTTTCATAATTAGCATCAATGAAGTAAGGTGACAAAATGGACAAAATGATTCGGATGGTAGGCGG
>NZ_JBFYLB010000033.1:0-11997 GCF_041305605.1 Methanomethylovorans sp. | reverse complement strand
CTTCTCATGTGCATAAATGACAACCGTTAACGTATGCCACATTCGTCGAATGAGAACTTCTCACAGACTTCAAGATAATGGCCCGAGTTGTTATCATGTTTCATTTTTGCAAGCTTCTTCACAAGATCCAATCCTGGAGGAGCGGGGTTCTCCATGATCTCCAGCGTATCCTTCACCATATCGAAGTATTTTTGGCCTACATCAGTGCGTATGAACACACAGTTCCAACCGTCCGGAGTACCTACTGAACCTACTGATATGTCTGCGAACACAGAAGTATAGTCACAGCAGCTATGACATGGATGTCTTGCAAGATGCGCTACTTCAGCGATCTTGACACTGTGCTCTTTACCGTCCTTTGTGTAGTTCCAGAACTTGCCTTTACCGAAATCCATTTTCACAACATCTTCGGTGTTCAGCTTCATTACCTCAGGAATGACCTTTTCGGCCATAGTGTCATGATAGAAGCTTTCCATGCACAGTAGACCCACTATAAGAACGATCTTATCATTGACGTTCTCTGAGATAAGACGAGCTCCGTGAGCCTGGCAGGGAACACCTACAACGGCTATCCGGTTATATTTCTCGAAAGGCTCCTTCAGTGCCTGCAGCACCGAATCATAGGTATATTTGGTACCGGTGGTCTTGTCCACATCCTCAGGTTTTGTCATGAGAATGAGTTCTGTCTCCCACTTCTCATTCCTGGAAATGCCTACCACGCAGTCGATCTCGCCTTTTCTGAGCAGTTCCTTAAGTATATGAGATGTCACACCTCCATCCTGACCAGCAATAGAACTTTTTGCACCAAAGAAAGATATCACGTTGGCAAACTCATCATTGTAATATCCATCTACTACAGGACATACTCTTCCGCAGGTGAAACAGCCTTCACATACATTTGGCGCTGCGCCTTTCTCGTACAACTCAAGGTTGTCAGGGTCACGCACCTCTGCTCTTTTGTTAACAACAATGGCACCAGCAGGGCATGCTGCTGCGCATGCCCCACAAGCGGTGCAGACGTCATATTCAATGACCTCTAAGATCTTTGGATGAACCATCCAGATCCTCCCAATTATCCGATTATTTCCTTACCAATGAGCTTTATTGCTTTCTCCTTGTCCGGACCTATCGGAGAGCCTGCAACGATCTGTGTAACGCCTATGTCCAGGAGTTCATTGATCCTTGCCTTGCAGTCGTCAGGTGTACCGCTTATGGAGAATGCATCCGTCATCTCTTTGGTGACCATACCGCCCATCAGGGCACCGAAGTCGCCTTTTGCAATAGCTCCTCCGATAGCTGCCTTTGAAGCTACATCAATGCCGTGGCGCTGAAGAACCATGTCTGGGGAACCAGCAACAATGAAAGCAACAACGACCTTTGCGGCGTTCACGGCTTTTGCTGCGTCTTTATCAATAGAGAAACATGCATAAGCTGCAACATCCACATCCTTGGAGTTGCGGCCAGCCTTCTTTGCACCGGAAGCAATCTGCTTAACGGCCTCTTCGAAATCCTTGGGATGAGAAGCATTGATCAATACTCCGTCAGCTACCTCTCCGGCAAGTTCCAGCATCTTGGGGCCCTGTGCACCCATGTAGATAGGTACATTACCTGCCTTGAATGCCATCTTTGCACCACTGAACTTAACGGCCTCGCCACTCATGTTCACTTTCTTACCTTCGAAGAAAGAACGCAGTGCCTGAATGCTTTCTTTTGTAGTTGTCAGAGGTTTATCCCATGAGATACCCATTGCGTCGAATGTTGCTTTGTCTCCGGGGCCAAGGCCGAGGATAGCACGTCCGCCTGAGATCTCATTGATAGAGGCTATGCTTGATGCAGTTACTGCTATGTTCCTTGTGTAGGGGTTGGTGACACCCGTACCGAGCTTTATGCTGTTAGTGTTCATTGCCAGCACTGTAAGAGTGGAGTATACATCACGATTGTTGTAGTGGTCTGTGATCCATACATTGTCGAATCCCTGCTCTTCAGCGAGCTTGGCATAGTGTGCGATCTTAAGGACCGGGTCGCTTGGTACGAATTCTATTCCGAATGTCATTTGAATCCTCCTGTGATAGAGTGTTGCTAATCAGGTAACTATACATATTTATATGTTTGTTGGTTTGGTCACTGGTTTTGTCCTTGCAGATAATACATTCATTGAAGATGCATATCATCAGACATCATCGATTTACAGTTTTTCCACTCCTTACTGCCTCATTTATAAGACCAATTGAAGTGATCAGCGTGTAAGAATCTTTTAATGTACGCCACCATAACGATTAACCAACACAGATATATCAATTGAAATAAAGAATGTTGTTCAAGTGACCAGGAGGTGAGATGGGGCTAGCCACTTTTCTGGGGAAACAATAGGTATATCCAGACAATAGGATGCATCGTTATATTTTTATCGTGCACCAATAGAAGAACAGAGTGATACTCATGAAATGTTACGAATGTGATAAAACTGGAAAAGAAACAGACACTGTCGCTGTTTGCATAATATGTGGAAGAGGGGTTTGCAAGGACCATCTTGTTCGGGAAGAAACCCCTGTATGGGAAGGAGAGTACAGCATAAAGCTGAGGTGTGGCATGGGAGTAGAATGCAAATTGGATGACATTAACCGCTGGAAGAAGGTAATCTGTGTACCCTGCCATAAAGCCCTCAAGGAGAATTATTAGGTGATATGATGATGAAATGTTATGACTGCATGGAGGAAGGAAAAGATACAGGCGCTGTATGCGTTTGCATCTCTTGCGGCAAGGGGCTGTGTATGGGCCATGCAAAGGAACTGGAACTCCCGGTGACCGTGGGAACACCCCCTGACCTGAAAAGGCTGCCAAACAGCCTGCCACACCTTGTATGTAACTATTGTCTTAACCAGACCATAGAAGATGGATTTGACTAAACACTTGATAGCAGGAGAATAGGATATGACTAGACATAAAGAGATGCTGGAAGACAAAGAACTTATCAGATCAATGTCAGAGAAACTGGGATTCACACCACAGATACTTGAAGTTCTTGGTGAACTTGAACCAGAGTTCCTGATGAAATACAACAGGTGTAACCACCGGTTGTTGCAGGATGGAGCACTGCCTGCGAAGGTAAAGATACTCATGGCACTTGCCGTGGTGGCCTCTAAGCAGTGCGAGAGGTGCGTTGTCTCCCAGATGATGAGCGCTCTGGAAAATGGCGCTACGAAGGAAGAGATAATGGAAACAATGGATGTGATCTCCATCACTTCCGGGGCACCTGCAGTTGCAGCATGCAGGGATGCATTGAAATTGCTGAAATGATTTATCCATTGGAAGGTCATCAAATAGATGGCCTTCTTTCTGAATACTTTGATCTATCAATTATTTGATTTGTTTATAACTGGGAGTATAATTATGAGAGGCGTGGTGTCTTATAAGACGTTATTAATCATTCTAGTGCTGTTCACAGCAACGGGGACCGCTCTTGCGTCCACGCCCACTGCACATGGACAACTTTCCTCTGATCTTTTCACCGATAGCACAAAGTGTGCACAGTGTCATGCCATTGTCCATAATCAGTGGGAAGGCACCATGCATTACAATGCTTATGAAGATCCTTTCTATCAGAAGGAGTTCATGGTAGCAAGTAATGATACTGCAGGCATAGTGGATATATTCTGTTCCAGGTGCCATACTCCCATAGGGGTCGTATCCGGCGAGATACCACCAAAAGATGGCTCCCAGCTCAGCGATATAGCTAGACAGGGAGTACAATGTGACTTCTGCCACGTTATATCTGACAGCAACGGTACAGGCAATGCACCTTTTGTTGTCAGCCCGGGAAATACCAAGTGGGGACCCTTTGACAATTCCAAATCCGCATACCATGGATCCGAGTATCTTGAACTGTACACTAATTCAGAGTACTGCGGCATGTGCCACGATGTGATCCATCCAATTAACGGCCTTGTCATTGATGATACGTACACAGTATGGAAAGAAGGAGCTTATGCGAAAGAAGGTGTGATGTGCCAGGACTGCCATATGACCCCCGGAATAACCAAGTTCGAAGCAAATCCTGGAAGAGCGGGATCCAGTGCACAAAAAAGAGAGCACATATCCACTCATGATATAGTAGGTGGAAATGCTTTTGTTACAAAGATCCTCGGCGAAGAGAAATATAGTAAGATGGCTGTGGAGAGGCTTGAAAAAGCAGCAACACTCAATATTGATGCACCTGAGATAGCTCAAAGAGGAGATAACGTCAGTGTGAACATCTCCATTACTAATTCAGGCGCCGGGCACAAGATACCCACCGGAGTTTCAGAGATAAGGCAAATGTGGTTGGCAGTAAGCGTGAAGGATCGCAATGGAAAGGAAGTATATAATACTGGTCAAATTGATGATAGCGGAACTATTGTGAATGCCCGAAAAGTATACAACACAATTCTCGGCGATGCACAGGAACAGCCAACACTCAGTTTCTGGCTTGCCGAATCAGTACTTGAGGACAACAGGATACCCCCAAAAGGGACAGTTTCCGAAAAGCACACCTTCAAAATACCTGCTGATGTGGCATATCCCCTTGCATTAGAAGCAACACTTAAGTATCGTTCAGCACCACAGGATACTATAGACCATCTCTTCGGAGACAATGTGTATGAAGTGCCAGTTATTAACATGACAAGAGCATCCTCAAGTATCTATGAGAATGAGGGAGAGGCAATGGCAACACCCTCTACCCCTGGAATAGCGGCTTTGGGATCGATAACACTCTTCCTATGTGCAGCATACTGTATTAGCAGAAGAAAAATATGATATAAGTTCATTACAGGCTGTGAATACTCCAGTCTGGGATCCATATAGACAGTAGATTAGATAAATAGGAGATCAGAAAAATGCCAGCAAAAGTAGACCCGAACAAATGTGAAGGGATAGGAGCATGCAAAGAAGTGTGTCCTACGGCGGTCTTTGACCTTAAAGATGATGGAAAAGGAAATATGAAATCTGTGGCCACTCGTCCGGATGATTGCATTGAGTGTGGATTATGTGTAGATGCGTGTCCTATGGAAGCAATAACCATCGAGTGAACATTGAATGAACGAAACATACAATGGAGTATCTTGATGACAGAGGATAAGACAATCAGATTGCTTGGCATCTCAGGAAGCCCCAGAAAAAAGGCCACCGATTATATCGTAAACGAGGCATTAAGATACGCCCAAGAAAAATATAGTGTGGAAACTGATTATTTCTCTGCCAGCGGAAAGGACCTTAAGTTCTGTATCCACTGTGACTATTGTGTTCGCAAAAAAGAGGGGTGCATCCACAAGGACGATATAGTGGAGCTCTATGACAAGATGCTCTGGGCTGACGCCTGGATAATTGGCACGCCTGTATACCAAGGAACCCTGAGTGCTCAGACAAAGACCATCCTGGACAGATGCAGGGCAGTAGTGGCACGTGATCCAAAGGCCTTCAAAAACAAAGTGGGTGCTGCCACTGCTGTGGGAGGAGATCGCATAGGAGGACAAGAGCCTGCCATCCAGAGCATATTGAACTTCTATGTGATCAGCGAGATGTTACCCATTGCAGGAGGATCCTTTGGATCTAATCTCGGAGGAACGTTCTGGTCCCACGATAAAGGGGCAGAAGGTGCAGCTGAGGATACAGAGGGCATAAGAAGCCTCCACCGTACAGTAAATAAATTGATAGATACAGCCAAAATGATAAGAAAAGCGCAGCAGGAAGGGGTGGCACTTGAAGTTTGAAAAGAAAATGATCGACATCATAAAACGAACATATGATGTAAAAAGCTTCAGGTTCCATCGGCCTGAAGGCTTTGATTATAAACCCGGCCAATACATACTTGTTAGCCTCACAGTGGAAGGTAATGTGATGACAAAAGCATTTAGCCTTTCCAGCAGCCCCACCGAAAAAGATCATATAGAATTCACCAAAAAACTCACTGGTCATCCTTTCTCAAATGCGCTTGATAATATGAAGATCGGGGATAGAGCTGTCATTAGCGGGCCATTCGGAAAGATGACCTTCGAAGGCGAGTATGCAAAAATTGCGTTGCTAAGCGGTGGTATAGGTATCACACCAATGATAAGTATATGCAAATATTGCACTGATCTGCACCTTGATGCTGACATTGTGCTCATATACAGCAACAAGACCGAGAACGACCTTGCCTTCATGAAAGAACTTGATGAGATGATGCACAACAGCAACAATTTAAAAATAGTGTACACCTTGACCCGTGCATCAGAAAGCTGGACAGGTTGCCGGGAACGCATCTCTGAGAATATGATCGTCAGTGAGATCCCGGATTACATGGAAAGACGTTTTTACATATGTGGTGCACCTGATATGGTCAAATCCATGGAAGAAATGCTGACCGCAATGAAAATTCCAAAGGACATGGTCAAGAAAGAAGCATTGTCAGGATATTGAACGGAGGAATCGTATGAAAAAAATAGCATGGGGAATAACAGGTTCAGGGGACCTGATAAAAGAAACATGCGACATAATGCTGGACATCAAAAAAAGAGCAGACATAGAGTTAATGACTTTCCTATCCAAAGAAGGAGAGGTTGTCCTAAAATGGTATAAGATGTGGGATGACTTTAAGACGAATTATCCTGATCTGAAAACGGAAGGAGGACCGAACTCACCTTTCATTGTAGGACCCTTACAACTTGGACATTATGACATGCTGATAATAGCACCTGCAACTGCCAACACTGTGGCAAAGATAGTGCATGGTATTTCAGATACCCTGGTTACAAACGCCGTTGCTCAGACTGCAAAGGGCGATACACCGATCTATATCCTGCCAGTGGATAGAAAGAAAGGAACTGTGACCACTTACTCACCCAAAGGTAAGGAAATGAAACTCAAAATGAGAGATATAGACATAGAGAACACTGAAAAGCTGTCGCTTATGGAGAACATTACAATACTTGACAGTCCTGATGACCTGTACAGAATAATAGGTATTTCCAAAGAATGAGACATCAGATGAAAGTGAAGCCTTCCTTTAGATATGGTTCACCTATTGTAGTTCTCGGGACCAGCATGTCCAGGACACGGAATACGGAATAAGCTGCTATAATACTATCCAGAGCATCACCATCAGCGTTCTCCAGAGCCTGGTGCCGTATATCTTTGGGCATGTCCAATGCTTTTTTTTCAAGGTGGTCCAGAATATGCTCTCTGGTGGCTTTTTCCTTTGCTCCGTTTCCTTTATAAGGACTATACAACCCTTCTTTTTTCAGAGTAGAGGCAGGACATATTTCTATAAGCCATGGAACATCTGCCCTCGGGGGTTGAATGGGTAATATACTGGCAGCACCTGAGATCACAAGAGGTCGTATGATGTCCCTTATACCAAAATAGGTCTGCCTGTACAATCTAAGATTATAAACACAGAATGGTGCTTTTACTTCTTTATCTGTTAATCTTTTGAGTTCTACATTCCCTGAAAGTTTACGGTTGATATCCCGGAATTCATCTTCATTGGCATATAGTTGCGGAAAATTCCGAATCAACTCGTCCCAGCAGAGACCATGCATGAGCTGAACTGGTATCCCAAATGGAAAATCCATACCAAAGATAGAATATTTACTGGACAGTATAAGGCCAAGCAGAAGACGAAGGCAATGCTCCCTTCCAAGATTAGCTGAATTGGCCTGGCTGAGAGAATAACATTCCAGAATAGATAACCTGGTGCCAGTCACTTCTGCGCGACTGACCCAGATCTTATTACAAGCAGTCTTTGCACCGCTGAAATCCACACCAAAGATATCGCGCTGCTCAGATGCAGCAGAGGACATATTTTTAGTTATCCCTTGTACCTGCAATGAATTCAAGGGTCATGTTGCAGGCTTCATCGTCAGTGAATTGTTTGGGCGGATGTTTCATGAAATACGCAGATGGTGAATAAAGTACACCGCCAATACCCCTGTCAAGAGCAAGCCTGCAACATCTTATGGCATCAATGACAACGCCAGCGGAATTTGGAGAGTCCTCTACCGACAGGCGCAGTTCAATGTTCATAGGCACATCACCGAAAAGCTTGCCTTCCATCCTTAGGAAACAGACCTTATTGTCGTTCTGCCAGGGCACGTAATCACTTGGACCCACATGGATGTTATCATCGTCAAGGCGCTCTCCTACCACAGACTGCACGGCTTCGGTCTTGGATTCTTTCTTGGAAGCAAGCCTGCTGCGGTTAAGCATGTTAAGGAAGTCAGTGTTGCCGCCAGTGTTCAACTGGTATGTTCGCTCAAGCTTGACACCTCTTTTGCGGAAAAGATCAACAAGAGTGCGATGTGTGATCGTGGCACCAAGCTGGGCTTTTATATCATCCCCAATGATAGGAATGCCTCTCTCAGCGAACCTCGCTGCCCACTCCGGCCTGCTCGCAATGAAGACAGGCATGTTGTTGATAAAAGCCACACCTGCTTCCAGGGCACATTCGGCATAGAACTGTGTGGCCAGTTCGGATCCCACTGGCATGTAATTCAAAAAGATCTCGGCTCCGGACTCTTTCAGTTCCTTTATCACCTGTTCTTTATTAGATTCAGGTGCCTTTGAGACTATGAACTTGCGAGAGTCAGCATAAGATGCCATGTGTTCTGAAACACCGTCCAGCACCTTTCCCATCTTCACGATGACACCGGTTTTGGGAACACTACCACAGAACACAGCAGTGCAGTTAGGAAGGGCAAAGATCGCTTCTGATACGTCTTTTCCAACTTTTCTGACATCTATGTCAAAGGCAGCTGCCACTTCGATGTCAAAGGGCCTGTAACCACCCAGATCCCAGTGCATCAGCCCTATGGCATCCTTTGTAGATTTATCTTTATAATACTCAATACCTTGAATGAGCGAACTGGCACAGTTACCAATCCCGGCAATAGCTATCTTTATTTTGCCCATTAGATTACCTCATGATCAAAATAACTGAAGAATAATGAAGTCGCATGATAATTTAAACTTCATAATGGAGACAGGTCAATAAAAAGTTTTCTAAATACAAATATTCACTGCTTTGCATGTTTATTGATATAGAACAGGCTTATCTTTAATGTTGTACATATATTCGAAAGTTATATAATTTTATAGATTCTACTTTCAAAGTGGGAGAATTTGCAAATTGGTCTTTGGCCATGCATACATATGGGATAATAGCAGATGGAGATGACTTACAATGAAAGATGTATTACAGGAGATCTCTGAGGAACTCGACCAATTGGATACATTGGAAGAGGCCATTGATGTTGCCATCAGGCTTGAAGAGGATGGGAGGGCATATTACCTGAAAAAATCAGAATCAATGCAGAACCCGGCTGCTCGCGAGCTGTATACATTCCTTGCCGGAGAAGAGAAAAAGCATGCTGAGATGCTTAGGAAATTCAAAAACGGAGACAAGACCGCTGCACATGTGGAACACCATTTCCCTGATTTTACTCCTTCTTTAACTCAGGAATTCTCCAATAAGAAGCTCGAAGAGGTAGGCATCCTGCTTGCTGCCCTGCGCTTTGAGTACAAGAGCGAGTATTTCTATACGGAACTTGGAAGAAGGGCAGCAGAGCCTGAACAAAAAGAGTTCTTTGACAGGATAGCTGCAGCGGAAAGAGGGCATTACAGGCTCATAGATGAAATGCTGCAGGCTGCAACAGAGTTTAGGATGCAGACATAAAGGAGAGATACAAGTGGGAAACGAGATACAACCTGTAAAGATATCCGAAGGTATTTACTGGGTAGGTGTTGTGGACTGGAACCTGCGGGATTTCCATGGATATGAGACACCGAAGGGTGGAACCTACAACTCATACCTGATAATTGATGAAAAGATCACGCTTATCGACACTGTGAAAGCACCTTTCTTTGAAGAGATGCTGGGTAGGATCTCTCAGATAATAGACCCTGCAAAAATTGACTACATTGTATCGAATCATGTAGAGATGGACCATTCCAGCTCTATGCCAGCTATGATGGAAGTCGCCCCCAAGGCCAAGGTATTTTGTTCGGCTAAAGGCAAAAAGGGTCTGTTCGAACATTATCACGAAATGGGATTTGACAACTGGAATATCCAGGTAGTACAGACCGGGGACGAGATCAGCATAGGTAAAAAGACTCTGCAGTTCATAGAAGTTGTGATGTTGCACTGGCCTGACAGCATGCATACGTATCTTAAAGAAGACAGGATACTCTTCTCCAACGATGCGTTCGGCCAACATATAGCTACCTCAGAAAGGTTCGAAGACCAGGTAGAAGGCGTGATGGAAGACGCAGAAATATATTATGCCAACATCCTCATGCCTTTTGGTAAGCAGGTACTGAACTATGCTGAGAAGGTTAAGCAAATGGGACTTAAGTTCGACATGATAGCCCCCGCACACGGCGTGATATGGAGGAAGGAACCCGAAAGAATAATCGAAGCTTACATCAAATGGGCTAATGCTGAAGCAAAACCACAGGTGCTAATAGTGTACGACACCATGTGGAACAGTACCGAGATAATGGCGAAGGAGATCCTTGAAGGGGTGCAATCCGCAGGAGTGGATGTGAAACTCAGGAACCTGCGTAAGAACGACTGGAGTAAAATAGTGAAGGAACTGATGGATGCATCAGTAGTTGCCATAGGTTCTCCAACACTGAACAATGGTATGTTCTTCACCATCGCAGGATTCCTTAGCTACATGAAAGGACTCCGGCCAAAAGGCAAGAAGTTCTTCGTTTTTGGTTCTTACGGCTGGGGTGGCGGTGCGGTGAAGGGAGTCGAAAAAGAACTCACAGAATCGGGTTTTGAGATAGTGGAGCCTGGTTTTCAGGTTAACTTCAAGCCTTTTGAAGAGGACCGTGCAAAATGCAGGGAGATTGGCAGCCGACTTGCTTCCCTGGCAAAGGAATAAATCATAGAACAGAAAAAGAGTCATCGGAACTAAGGAGTGTTAACGTGCAATTCAACAACGAGCTAGAAGAAGAATTCTTTAACAAATCTAAGAAAAATGCCATGGAAACAGGATACAGACTGAACCCGGATTATGATGTGATCAGTACAGCCGTGAAGGGTATATCCAACAATAAGAAGCAGTATGGGGAATGGTATTGCTTCTGTCAGAAGAGGACCGGGGACAAGGAAACAGACAAGAAGATCATCTGCCCCTGTGCAGCCAGACATCGTGACATAGAGATGCGCGGCTCCTGCAAATGTGGCCTGTACATAAAATAAGCATACGAGATCCCTGTTAAAGGGATACTCGATCTTTTTTTCAAATATATACTTTTTTGACCGGAGAGATTCATGTTTTATTCACATAAACCAACTTTGTGACTGACGGTCAACAAATATCCGCAAATACTTAAATAGTACGTTGCTAAATCCTTTATTGTAATATCGACGGGGGATTCTGAAAGTGGAAACAAATACTGAAAAGAATGCATGTACCATAGAGAAAGAACTAAGCAAGGAAGAATTACTCTATGCTCTGGAAAAGCAGAAAGATGCATTTGAAAAATTGAAAGTTCTGGAATCTATCATCAATGGCAGTCCATTCATTGCTCTTTCCCGGGACGCTTCAAAGGATTTTTCCGTTGTGTTCATTTCCGAAAATATCTCACAGTTCGGCTACAAGGCAGAAGACCTCATGTGCAAGATGACATACCCGGACATCATACAGCCAGATGAGCGTGAATATGTGAAGCTGGAACTAATAGAGAACTGTAGGGAAGGCAGCAAATATATCACACTAAAATACAGGATCATGACGAAGAAAGGAGAAGCAAGGCCTGTTGAGGAAAAGATATTCATACAGCGCGACCCTCAGGGAAACCCCATGTACCTGCAAAGCATCATATTTGAAACAGATGCAAAATGCAATGTATGAATTGTTCAGAATATCCGGCAGGCAACAAAGTGACAAAGGTATTTGCCATAGGTGAGACGTTCTACGATATAACCTTTCGGGAAAAGGTACCTCTCGCTGCAAACCCTGGCGGCGCGAT
>NZ_JBFYLB010000032.1:0-3630 GCF_041305605.1 Methanomethylovorans sp. | reverse complement strand
GATATAAGCGGATTTCTTAAAATGGAAAGAAGAAGTATGGCACGATTGTTCTCTTCGTCAGTACAATTCACCATCTCAGGATGCTTGCAACCATCCAAACAAAGTAAATTATTGTTGCATGGGAAATTGTCCAAAGATTTCAACTCAAGAGATTTTAAAATGTCCTCTATTATAATGACGGTTATGGTAGAGTCACAAGAAGCCGAAAAAAAGTACTGATGAGTCAACATAAACTCATACAAAACTAATGTCACCACTAAATTCATTTGTCAATAAATGGCAGTTGGTAAGCATCTTCTATCGTCATTATCGGAGAGATTTTCCCCATGTGATGTGTTAGCATAGGAGGGCCCAAGAAGGCAGAAATTGATTTGAAATCATCAGACTCGAGAATAGCAGAAAATTAAACCTGAAACTCCTCTCCAACAAAGTGGCAAAGATGTTCACGCAGATGAGGTTAATTGCCTAAAACGAAAATTTAAGTAAAAAAAGATTAAAATTTGATTTATTTCCTGAATAAGCAGAGTCAAGGTAATCAAGATGGCCTCCAAAGAAAAAAACGACAGCCCTATGCAAGATTTATTTCCCCCTCTGACTTTACGAGTTGGCCACTACCTTTTGGAACTGCTGATATTAGGCCTTGCAGTGCATCTAATCTTACCACAACTTACAGCTTTAGAAAACTCTCTCAAAGTAATCAGTTCAATGAATAGATGGATCTTTATGCTGGCCGTTGTGGCCCAGATAGCCAGCTATCTAGAATACGGTTATCTTCTAAGGGCATGTGTAGCGATTGCACGACAGGAACTTTCCATATTATGGGGAACGTTGATCGCACTAGCCGCTTCCAGTATCGGATTGATAGCCGGAGGCACACTGGGAAACTCAGCAGCCACATATCACTGGACTCGTGCTCTGGGTGTGAATCGGCAGGGGGCAGTTCAGGCAGGAACCTTGCCAACAGCATTTAACAATGCAATACTTTTGTTTGTAGCTTTTCTTGGAGTCGCATATCTGTTGATCATGCATGAACTCTCAAAAGCACAAATAATTGCTTTCATCCTGATACTGATATTTATTGGAGCTTTAATTATCATCGTTCTCTGGGGAAATGCCCACCGTGTGCAGCTCATCTCAGTAGTGGGCAAAGTTTCCATCTCATGGGAAAATTTGAAAAGAAAACCACATACTTCCACTTCATCCGAGACACTCCGGCGCCTGTTTGATTCGTTGGACAGGTTAAAAGAGGATGGCTGGAAACGACCAGTTCTTGGTTCGGCTCTAAGCATAGGATTTGACATAATGACACTATACCTGATATTCCTGGCAGCCGGGTACAATGTGAGCATTGGCATATTACTTGCTGGTTATGGTCTGCCCATTCTTTTTGGAAAGATGGCTTTTTTAATCCCAGGTGGAGTAGGGATAGTAGAAGGGTCGATGGCTGCACTTTATAACGTCATGGGTGTGCCAATTCCTATCACTGTAGTGGTGATATTGATCTACCGCATTGTATCTTTCTGGATACCCAGTATCCTAGGATTTCCAGTGGCCTTTTATCTACAACGGCTGGCGTTAAAAATGAAACAAAATGATGAATTGGATGGGAAAGACTAACATCCATTCTATCTGGGATCTTTGGCCCTTGTAGAAATCTTCAATATCCGGGGATGAATAACAGTCTCTGATTTTTAAAACGTAGTATTCAACATTAATTGATTTTGCCAAGATCAATCAGATAATGTTGATTTGAGAGGTTTTCTACAGAACCCAAATGAGCATTTCTACTGAGCCCAAAACTCTGTGATAAATGGGGTTTGTTTGATTTTAGACTTGGTTCTACAAGAGACCCGAATAATGGTAATGAAGAAAAAATAGAACATGCAAAAGGAACAATGGTAGAAGCACTATTTGGAGTTCTTTACATCGAATGTGGATTAAAAAGAGTAATTTCTTCAATAGTTCATCTAAAGTAAAATTATAAATAAAGATGAGGTGTGAGTGTCCAGGTTGGAACGCTCAGATTTTTGATGGGATAGCTGTCTCAAGGCAGTTGATGGTGCAGTACATCTCTTTGTTATTCTTTAATGAGGTGGCTGCCTCAAGGCATTGAATAGTACAGTACATTTCCTTGCGAGCTAACTTGCTCTGGACATACATCTTACGACCACATTGGTTACAGGTTACAGTTACAAACTCCATAATAGTCTTTCTCCTCTTTCGTTTTCAAGTGGCAAATTCACTTTCAATTATTGAATTCATCACCTTGCTATTGATATAGTACATACATCTCAAATTCATATATATTAATATTTGTATACTAGTATGTATGAATATACTCATAATGATGAGATATTCGTAGTGTTCTTAATGACTATAGTCGGTCACATAAAATGTACCTGAAACCAGTTGATTTAGAATCTAGTTGTTGAATATTTTTCGCATCCCTTTGACATCATCAACTATTCATAATTCCTTCATATAATCTATAGGATGCGATTTCCAGCCCACCCATACAAAAACCCCTTATACAACCCCTTAACTCTCATTGGCGGGCCTCTAGCGAAGCCCAACCCAGTATGTAAACTTCTATCAAATGGATACCTTGCTACCAAAAATCCTATCGAGCGATTGTCGTGTGTTCGTTTAGTTTTTGGGGAAATCAAGCAAGGTAGGCCATGCAGAGTACTATGTACTCAATAGCAACAACGTCCTCAAAGTACTAATTGCATACCTTACATACGAGGAATAAACCATCCTCATTGAAGATGTTGTGTCCTCAGAATACTGTAAGTACCCTGAGGGCATCAGCTCAATTACCTATTTCTTCAGTGAATCAAGTAGTTGCTGATAATACTGATTCCCATATTGAATATACATATCGTGTGGCAGAAGTTCCCTGCTGATTATATCAAGAGTCTCCTTTGACATAAGTCCTTCTTTCACAAGCTGACGACCTGCATCTTTTGCAGCCTTAAAGATATCACCTATTGGAGCTCCCATTTCCAGCATGCTCTGCATAGCTTCGCCATGTGGTCGCAGTAATGCTCCTGCGAACTCAAATGACCCATTCTTGCAGAAAGCTTCCATGTGAACAATTAGAGGGTCAAAATTCTCCATTTCCCAGAACCCGCAGTTAGAGACCAGTACCATCTTCTGATTCTTGGGAGTTCCACGTACTGGATGACGAGAGCGACCATCACGCAATTCTACGAATGGCTGAATCCCTGGAAGCATCCTATCAAAAAGATTCTTCATGGGACCATTAACTCCATCTACATAGAGTGGCGAAGCAAACACAAGTACATCTGCTTCCTCTATCTTTGGATAGAGCAGTTTCATATCATCATCTATATAGCATTCTCCAGGTGTCTTAAACCAACAATTGAACTCACCAGTGCATGGCTTGATATTGAGTTTCCTTGTGTAGAATAAGTCTACTTCTGCTCCTGCTTCTTTCATCCCTTCGAGAAATGGATTCAGTATTCGAGCCGTATTGCCCTTATCCATTCTGGGACTTGAGTTGATTGCTAAAACCTTCATGTCCTTTCCTCCAATTTACTTTCTATAATTCAGGGAACAACGGCAAACACTAGTTGCTGCATCCAACCACGAGTATGTCTGCTGGAA
>NZ_JBFYLB010000031.1:0-19032 GCF_041305605.1 Methanomethylovorans sp. | reverse complement strand
GGACAATTCCTTTTGAAATTCCAATAGCGTTAGAATTTTTGATTCGGCAGTAAATTACACTCGATTTAGGTTATAAACCTGCAAGACATTTACATATTGTGTGGGGAGGAAATGACACAGGCTTTATATGGTATTTTAGTGCTACACTTCTGAATGCTGTAAGCTTGTAAGACTGTTTTCCTCTCTCCTCTGTGGAAGGAAAGGATTTAAACCCTAAAGAAAATGGGTTTGATGAGTCATGTGTAAGTGTTGTAGGTGCTGGATATTTCATAGGAGTGGGCTGGTGCTGAGTGGGGTTACTTAACATGACTCATTTCTTACCGATTAATTGTCATACAGGACAGGCAATACTACCTGAGCCAAGCGGGTGAAAGTGACCTGGGTCTGAGTGGCATCATACACGACTGCATTAGCAGCAAAATGTTCTTATACTTACGAACTATTTATGGTTGCAGATTGGGAGATATTCTATATTCTCCTAACCACAATCAGGTACCTTCCAATGGCAGGTTTGTTAATCCTGCCATTCTTCCCCCTATCATTTTCTGCCATCCAAATGTTCTTTTGCACTGATGTTGACTGAATATTGGACATTGTCCCCAAAAGGTTTCTTTGGACTGAGGCAGGGTGGGAATGCCTGCTGAAGTTAATAATGCTAGGTTATTATGCAGAGCCTTGAATATAAAAAATTCTAAGTCTGTTCATATCATGTAAACATGTAAAATGTTTTAATCAGTGATAGGATGTATATTCGAACAGTTTGCCTTACCTGCGGGGAAGTAGTATACCACAATCTACGGATCCACGAGCGTGAAACCATCAGGGCGAGTAATTCTTTCATAGAGATTACGGATATCGGGACATTAGACAACTGTACAGCTGAGGATCTTGCTGTGATGCCTTCAAGGTATTGAGCAATCACATCTACGATGGTATATTCACGAGTGAACTTTGCAGGATCCTCAAGGAAAAATTCGGAATACTGGCCAGACACTGCTGTGATATCGTGCAGCAGCTGAAGATCGTGCTAAATATGTACTGTCTGGATAGGCAGCATTCATATTACGTGTAAATTTCAATAATCTTCCTCTCAAAAGCGCATTTAATGGTAAAGTATTAATATCTATACGTGTCTATAAAAATATACTCTCATTGAATCTAATCAAAAAGGTGGTATCGCAGTATACTAAATAGGTAATAAAGTGATATCACCTTTTTTTATCAGGAGGTGTTCATATCCTAAAAGGATCTATTCTCTTTATGGTATTGTTTCTTTTAGTTTCTCAGGCAATGGCAGAAGCCGTCTATGAGAATGATGTACAACTGGAAAAGGACAGTCTCAGATTAACTATATTTGAGACCTACAATTTAACTGACGCCAGTGAATTTAGAGCATCTTTAGATGCTGATAACGATTCCAGGGTAACGGAACTTGAGATTTCATCTTTTAAAGAGTCCTATCTCGCATCAAGAACTCCTCAGTTCATGGAATATGTTAAAGTGGATGAAGGGAATGTTACTTTGTACCTTGATTCTATTTCTCTGGACCTTTATAACGCTACAGGCAATATCACACAAGCACCTCTTTATGTAAATACTACTATCAATTACGGTCTTACTCCTGAACTGGGAGAAAATGGTAATCATTCTTTATGGGTCATGGGCCACCCTCTTATCGAGAGGATGCGCATACAACTTCCCACAGGTACTGTTCTAATCTCAAATGCCGGTCTGGACAATGTCACCACATTGAAAACAGACCCCGTTATACTGGAAGGTAAGAGTGGTATACGCAGCTTCATGGCAGGTAACAAGTCCACATTTGAGTATGCTGCGAATTTAGAGTTCCGGGAACGGAAAATATATGAACATAATTACATTCTGCCCTTTCTCATAGGAGTAGAGTTACTGTTGATCTTGTTTGCACTCTATATACGAAGAAAGCGTTAAATATTATACAACTCTTATTATAATAAGAGTTCAATGAGACACCTTAACTTATTCCTCGTATTGTTCATTTTGTTTCTTTCCACATACGTAAGCGGCTGTTCAAGCCAGGAGCCTTCAGAGGCCGTAAATGAAACTGTAAAGCAATTCTTGGAGGCAGTAAATACTGATAATTGTAATGTGGCATACAATATGTATGAAGGTAAGGATTTCCTTGCCCCTGCCAGCATAGAGTTATCTTTCAAAAATAAGGATTTTTCAGCAGGCAGTCTTAAAAATGTGGTGATCTCATCAGAAGAGCATACGGATGTGGTTGCTGTTGTTACGGCACAATGCACTGTGGCAAAGCTCGATGACGATGATAATGAAATTGAAAGAAAACTTCTCCCCATTTACTTCAAGTTACAAAACAGTGAACTCGGCTGGATCATAACTCGGGTTACTTTCACTGCTCCCCTTGAACTCTCCGAAGATGATCTGGTTACTATAGAGGTTCAGGAGACACCTGTAGATTCTATCACAGAGAACTCTGTGCCTCTAACTATATTTTCTGTAATGCTCTTCGGATCTGGTATATATCTCGATCGTAAGGAAAAGCAAAAACGCAAGAAAAATGGCAAGACAGTAGATATAAGCAATGCTACTCCAATGGCTAAGGAATCCCTTGCCCAGTTCATAAGGATGGTTCCCTCGCAACAAGTTGCGGTAGGTGGGAAGGGGATTATTGATGTATGGGTGAAGAATTTCTCTCAGCAGCCCTACGAGAACTTTGCTGTTAAAGCCAAGTTTCCAAATACTGTGGATATCAAAGACATCTCTCTTTTCTTTGGCACGATACCTGCGGGCCAGGCAGCAAAACAAAGCTGGACCTTTGTGGCCAAGGCGCAGGGATGGCTTGGGGTGGAAGAACCTACTATTGTATTTGAGTATCTGGGAGCCAAATATGCCGGAACCTTGGACACAGTGTGGGTTCCAGTTCAATAAATGTTGCTACATGGAGGCATCATGAGTCAGGAAGATGGAATGCACGGTCTGGAAAAAAAGCCAGATTCTAAGGATGCCATGTCAAAACTTAACAAGCTGATTTCCCTGCGTTTTGATGAGAATATAGCAGGCAATGATACAGATGCTATCTCTTTGAGATCTGTTGTGGAAGAAGCAATTGCTTCTCCCGGGAAAGAGATAACTGAAAACTCCGTATCTGCTGTTGATATCAATAAAGCTATCAGGTCATCTGAGATAAATGTTGTCACGACCATTAGGCAGGAGCAACGATCACCGGTTGTATCTGAACAACAAGATCCGGGGCAGGAATGGCAACATAAACTGAACGAATTGGCTTCCACTAGTTTTGCGGAAGTATCGTACGAGTCCTATGAATTAAAGCTCGAAGAACCTAAGCCTCCGAAGGAGCCGGATGTTTTGCCAACAGCTTCACGTCCTTTGCCTCATGCAGATACAATTACAAATTCAATTGTCCATGCACCAGTTGTGCAATCAGTAATTACTCAAAAACTAAATACAGTATTGGAAAAGAAAGATGCTATAACTGCATCTACTCTGCCTGAGAAAAAAGAACTTGCTGCTCTTATCCCTAATAGAAAACAAAAAGAAGCGTCAGTTCCGGATCCGGGGAAACAAACGCAGATCTTAGATAAGGATGTAAAGGAAAGTATCAGGAATATGGGTAAAAAGCCTGTGAAAACTGAGGACACTGTTAGCATTATTGATGTGCTTGATTCCATTGAATCCGAAATGAAGAAGAAGGAGGCTCATAAGAGTGAGCATTCACATCTCGCAGGGGTTAAAAAAGATCTGTCTCAGCACCAGCCGGGTACAAATACACAACCATCTTCCTTTGATGTACACGTACACAAGACTCCAAAGGGCGATACAGGTATGCCCGTAAAAGTGGCCGTACTCTACTCTGAGGCTCATAATGCACACTCGCCTAAAAATACGAATATTGAGATACTGGAACGTCCCGAACGTCTGACAAGGGCTATGGTATATCTGGAACGCTGCGGTGTTTTTGGTGAAAGGTGCGATCTTATCAAAGACAAATATTTTGCTTCTGAGAAAGACCTGCTGCAAGTCCATTCTCAAGAGTATGTCAAGTTCGTCAGATCATATTCTGCCTCAGGTGGAGGTTTCCTGGGCGACAGTACTTACATGACATCCAGTACATTCGAAGTCGCAGGACTTGCTGCGGGCTCGGCCATACAGGCCGGAGAACTTGTAGTGTCAGGCAAATACTCCGCAGCAATGGCCATTGTAAGGCCCCCGGGTCACCATGCAGGTGTGGATAAGTACAGAGGATTTTGTATTTTTAATAACGTGGCAGTCCTCGCACGTTATCTGCAGAAGAAAAAAGGTATTTCAAAAGTAATGATCATTGACTGGGATGCACATGCCGGGGATGGTACTATGGAGATATTCTACAATGACCCAACCGTTATGGTTGTATCCTTGCATCGTGACCCGCATGATTTCTATCCTCGCAGAGGTTTCAGTTCCCAGATAGGAGAAGGACCAGGTAAAGGTTACACTGCCAATGTGGAAATGCCTGTAGGGGCAGGAGATGAAGAATATGCCTTTGCTTTTGATGAATTTGTGATTCCTATTTTGCACAGTTTCTCGCCGGATTTTGTAATATGCAGCTGTGGATTTGATGCTTATTACAAGGAACAGCACATGAAGCTGAACCTTACTTCTGCTGGTTATCATCTGATGGCAAAGAAGATCATGTCTGTAATGAATGGGAACTTCGTGCTGGTAATGGAAGGCGGCTATCACAAGTTCAATGGGCATCTTGCACATGTGGTCATCAATTCGCTGCTCGGTTTACCTGATCCAGTGGCTGATACGGTCAAAACTACGGAATATGAACGAAATCAGCAGAGATCTGTCATGAAAGAGACAGAAAAAAAGATCGGGTATATTAAGGAAATGTTGGGGATCCAGGGCCGGTAAAGAGGTAGAATGAGCAGCACAGGTGTAGTATACAATTCTAATCACGAGCTTCATGATTACATGCTGAAGGGTTTTCCAAGTCCGGAAAGCCCTGCAAGGTTACAGAGGATTATGCAGCATTTCAGGGACAACCAGGTACTTGAAAATAATAACTGCAAAGTTCTAAGCCCTGCCAGTGCTTCTGCTCTGGACATCCTGCGTGTGCATACGGAAGATTATTTTTCATTTGTACGATCCCGTTCCTTAAGCGGTGGTGGATGGCTTGGTAATGATACATACCTGTGTGAGGGATCGTTCGAGGTATTGTTGCAGGCGGTGGGATCTGTACTGGAAGCCGGTAAAGCTGTTGCAACAGGACAATGTGACAATGCTTTTGCTTTGATAAGACCGCCGGGACATCATGCTCATGCCGATAGGCACAGTGGTTTCTGTGTGTTCAATAATGCTGCTATCCTTGCAAGGTACCTGCAGCAGATATATTCCTGTTCAAAGATTGCTATTGTCAATATAGACGCTCACGCTTCGGATGGTACTCAGGATATATTTAATGCAGATGCATCCGTCCTATGTATTTCAGTGCACCAGGACCCATCGGATTTTTATCCATTCAAGGGTTTTATCCGGGAAATGGGCTTTATGCCAGCTGTGGGGTATACATTGAACATGGAAATGCCACAAGAAGCCGGAAATCCCGAGTACTCTATCTTCTTTGAGGAAGTCGGCCTTAAAGTGCTGGAGCAATTCGGTCCGGATATAGTGATCATGGAGTGTGGTTTTGATTCTTACTACAAAGAAAAGCTTGCTAAACTAAACCTCACAGTTGATGGCTACTATGACATAGTTTCGCGCATCTGTAACAGATGGCATACCATTGCATTGCTTGAGGGAGGTTATCATGATGATCTTGGCCTGCTGGCAGACGTAGTATTACAGGCTTTGGCAGGTAACAGGTATACTAAAGATGAGGTTGATCAGATTAACTTACTTGCTTCCCGCCAGAGTTCCTGTAGACGCATATTTGAGAACAAACTAAATGAACTTAAAAATTTGATGTCATCCTACTGGATAATTTAACAGATTCAATTTGGGGCTTATATGATAGAACTTGCGTGCTATGATGGTGGACTGAGGATCTCTAAACTGGAATACCCATATGAGCTGGATAAGCTGAAGATAGGCAGATTTGAATATTTCAATAAACATCTGGGTATGAGCGACTACGCAGGAAACTTTCGCAGCTGGCTCAAAAGACAATCTGTAACCCTTATAGTTGGCATTGATGATGTCACTATCAATGGTTGGGTAATGACAGAAAGATGGAAGCAGAATGCTAAGGATGGACGTTCTGTCTATGTGCTGCGGGCCATAGAAGTATCTCCTTTCATTGCACGCAAAGGTATTGGCAAAGCATTATTCCTGCTAAGCTTCAAGGCCTGTCCTGGTCACATGCTGACCAAGCCGGTCAACTCTATAGCAAAGGCTTTTTTCCTGTCTTTGGGTTTCCAGGAGCCTGGTAAAAATTGTCCGGTCGATCTGAGTAGCTATCCTGGTTATCTTTTCCTTTCTGAAGGTTATGAATTCCATAATGTTCCCAATGAACTCAAAATGAGCAAAGGAGGGATTTTAGAATGCCAGAAAGACATTTCTATTAAGGACATGTTCCGCCCGGCATTTAGTTCAGTTTCTATTCAGGATGCTGGAGTCGTGTCTGCAAAGGAAACTACGCTTATCAGGGATGCTATCCAGGATAGCATATCAAAAGCTGAACCTAAGACAGAAGTAGAGGGTCATTATGTACAATCTCCCAGTCCAGCTTCTATCCCGGTTCAGGGTGGCTCAGATACAACTGCTTTTAAAAGTAGGGAATTTTTGAAGGAACATAAAATGATGAGCCCATGCAGTTGTGGTGAATACCTGACTCATAAGTATGCAGTGTCAGGCAATTCTCCTGGTTTTCTTTTTGTATGTACTGCATGTGGAAAAGAAAGATATTTCCTTAAAAACTCATGATCTTTTCACCTCTGTTTTTACATTAGTCCCTTCACGCTTTTTCTTAGCTGCATTTTTCCGTCAAACTAATAGAAACCATTTTATTGGTGCAATACTATATATTACTTAATTATAATTTAAAGTTAAATAAATGTAGGGAAATCATGGCGCAGGAGCAAGGTATTGCAAAAGTAGATCTTAATTACATCTTCAAAGCTGTTATTATGGGAACTTCCCTCTACTCTGATAACTGGGAAAAAGGGGTACTTTATCTCACTAACCTTAATCTCTGGTTCTCGGAAGGTACCGGATGGTTCACTATTCCACTCAAGAACATAACTATGGTGGGTAGGGAGGTTCCGAATACCATACGTATGAAAGCACAGCGTGCCATAGGCACAACTTATGTGTTGATCATCGACTATATGCAGGCTTCCAGTGTAAGCACTGATTCATATGCGTCTTCAGTGGCATTGTTGGGAGGTAATGAAGCGGTAGTTAACACTTTGAAAGCTTATCTGCAGCCAATGTGTGGTACTCCTCCGAGGTCTCAGTCCCTTTCTGACATTGACAAGAAACTGCTTTACATGCTATACACAGGGATCAATGATATGCTGAAACTTTCCTTCCTGATAGGGACGGACGCTGAAACTCTTGCTGGCAGTTTCAAGAATCTCAGAGATCAGGGACTTTGTGATACAATGGGAAAACTGACACAAGAGGGTATGGCGAAGATAAAGGAGATGATGTAATGCTCATGTGTCATATCTTATTCTTTGCCAGGAGGGTTCTAATATGAGTGATATGCCCCCAGGTTTGCCTCCTTTTATGACCTCACAGGCCGGTGGTCCTCCGCCCATGGCTTCAGGCGGCAGTTTTGCCCAGTCGCTGGGTGCATTTGGTACCATGTTAAAGATACAGGAAACGATCAGCACCAGATTCCCAAATTCAAAAGTACCTTGGAAAGATACTCGTATTTTTCTGCGTGCACATACCATTGAGTCTATCAGGTCCACCCCTTTGTATGGTTTTATGATGCGCCTATTCAAGGATGTAGGTTTGGGAGACATGCAACTTGTAGGATACGCACCCATGCATTATGTGTTCGCAGTCCCAGGATGTCCTGTTTGTAATATCTATCCTGCTCTTCATAACCAGAAGGTATGCGTAGCTACTACAGATGCCTTGCATAGATTCTTCAAAGAGGAACTAGAGCTGGAATGCATGGTCGAGGAAACAGAATGTGTAAAGGACAGCGGAGCAGTTTGTAAGTTCAAAGTATCGTTACAGCCGATCTCTGCTTATCAGGTACTCCTTGATGACAATGACAAATTGATCCTCTCTGGAAAAAGACCTCCGGTTATGGAGCAGCCTGAACTCGTTAGCAGGGTGGAGGCACTTACGATCTATAAACTTCTTGATCAAGGTAAACTTTCTGACATCGGTCAAGCTTACATGCAATTTGCAGGCAGTATGGCGGTAAAAGAAAAAATATTTGATCCTCCATGGAAAACAGCCGAGGAACTCAGATCAATTGTTTCCAAACATGGTACCTTTGGCTCTGCTTTTGGTGAAATGGCTGCAAAAGTGCAGTCCGTGCAGGTCCCTGCTCCCCAGGTGCCTTCGGCCCCTTCTACGCCGTCAGTCTCTCCGTCATCATCTGTTCCTCCTGCACCATCGGTTCAGGAACAGGCATCGAAGATCAAAGATGAAGCAAAGAATGCAGGAAGCTTTGCTGAGCTCATAGCGAAGATGAAAAAACAAAACTGAGGCTTTAACATGGTTTGCGAGTCCCAAAATGCTAAATGTGATCTTATCTCCAGATTTTCCGGAGAGATGGTACGTGTCATTACCGGCAGTTCTCATTACAGAGGAGAATGCCTGATGGTAGATCTAAACTCAAATGATGTTGTTCTCAAAGATGTTGTGCGCAAGGTAGATTCCGGTTGGGTCAAAGTAACAGATCTCATGCTGATATGCGGACCTTCGGTTGAAGTTATTTATATTGAACTAGGTTACCCTTTCGAGGTAAACGAATCGCTTATCCTCTCTGTGGAGAACGGTCAGATCAATCACAGTTCTGATATGGAAAATGATCATGAGCTGGAGGGGTTGTTATGAGCGACGAGATGAGGATCCCCACAGGTATATCAGGATTAGACAGGGTCATCGAAGGTGGTGTGCGTGATAAGACCACATTGCTCGTCGTGGGTTCAAGTGGTACCGGAAAATCCACTTTTGCCATGCAATATCTTGCTTATGGACTTGAGCATGGTGAAAATGCACTTTATGTGAGCATGGAAGAACCACCTGAGCAGATTCTCAGGGAAGCCCGCATGCTGGGTTTCAATTTAGACAAGTACTACAACAAAGAACTTTTCTTCTTCCACTCCAAAGGGAAGGATTTTGTCAAACTGGTAGAAGAACAGTTACCAGCACTTGTAGAAGCAAATAAGGATTATGCTGTAAAGACGCGGGTGGTAATTGATCCCCTGACTCCGCTTATCTGGGCCATTCAGGATAAGCAGGAACAAAGGGATGTGATCACCAAATTATTCTATACTTTGAAGCAGCTTGGCCCTGTGCTGATCACGACAGAAGAACATGCAGCTCCAGGAGAAACAGTAGGTGAGGATGTGCTTATTCCTATCTATATGTCGGATGGTGCTGTTCACCTTTCCTACAGGCCTATAGGGGGCGCTTTTAACCGGGCTCTTGAGATCATAAAGATGCGTGCCACAAGGCATGGTGAAGAGGTCTATCCCTATATATTTGTCCGTGGCATAGGTGTTGTTGTCAGGACCACCCCCCTTATTTCAGCCGAGGATGCAAATAAATATGATGATATGTTCGACAAGGCCATCAGGACTGCAGCCGACCTCGGTGCTTCTGAAACCTTGCTGGAGCGTATAGCATATGTGAAGAATAACTGGGCTTATTCCTTCTCGCCCAAGGAAACTCTTCAGATATTCTTTGAATCCCAGGGGCTTACTGGTTCCATTCGAAAAGAGGATGTTGAAAGACGTAAGCAAGAGGCTCAGCATATAGCCGAGCATGCGGGTGAGCAGTCTGCTTTCCTTGCTGATGTTGAAAAGACTCTGGTGGGCTCTCAACAGATGGCAAATGTTGTAAAACCGCAGTCTGAAGGTCTTATTGATATCGAGGAGCTTAAAGAACTCGAAGAGCTTGTGAAATAAGCATACTTGATGTGGTCCAGATGGCAGTGAAAAAAACAAAAGAGGATCTTGAGGACGTATCTCTGCTAAAGTTCGCACTGGTAGCCCAGTTGAAGAGGACTTATGAAACAAGTGATGTGGATATATTGCTGTTTGCAGGAGTCGATGGGAAGATATATGCCTCATACATTCCGGAAAGTATTGGTCCTAAGATATTCGAACTGACAAATCTTATTACCAGCAACTTATTGCATATTAGCCAGCAGCTTTCAATGGGTTTGCAGCAGTCTGTGATCGAATATGAGTTTGGTACTGTCATTTTCTCATCTGTGGGCAGGGGTGCATTGCTCATCTCATTGTTCACTAAGAAGGTAGACCTTTCTCAGAACATGAGAAAAATAGAGATCACAAGGGATGTCATGCAGCATCTTTTCGAGCAAAGGCCAATGACTGTGGCGCAGCTTTCCAAATACCCGGCAGATGTTTCCAGAGAGCTACGGGAACTTGCGAAATGTGTGTTCAATGAAATGTACACGCAGTCTTCTGAATATAAAAAGAATATGGAGATACTTAGTGACATCAAAGAGAAGATAACGGGTGTTATGGGACGCGGAGAGGTTGATCAGGTGCTTGCTATGGCTTTTAACGAAATAGCTTCTTCTCCAAAATGGATGACGGAGAAACTTTGGCCATTGCTACTGGAAATGGTGATCAATGATCAAATACGTCCACTACATGGCGATTACATTGCTGATGTTTGTATGGCCGAGTGGATACCTGACATCAAGCGTAAGCTTGAGTCTTTTGTATAAAAACGGATGTGGCTGTATGGTAAAGATTACTAATTTAAAAGACAAGCCAAAAGATGGTTCAAATGGTTGCATAGAGCCATACGATAGTAATGACACAGCTGACCAGCCTGAATTTAAGGCAGATGTATCGGGGTCAAATGGTAGCGACAGTTTACCTGGAAAGGTTGATGAAAAAACACCAGAGGAAAAATCCCAGGTCATTTATGATGATGCAGCTTTTCAGCTTATTCAGCAAAAACTTGCTTATTTTGAAGACCGGTTCTCCGACATACAGCTAAGAATAGATGAGGGTCTTTCGCAGAATTCCGGCTCTTTGACTGCGCTGAAAGATGAGATCTCTTCTCTGGCTTCGAACAGAGAACTATCCAAGTTAAGAAAAGAATTTGATTCATTCCATAAGAAACTAAGCAGAGTAGCAAGGGAAGAAGATGTTCTCAGTGGTCAATCCCTTAACGCTGCCAAAGTTCCTCCGGATGTGCTCCAGATCACTTATTCAAAAACGTTGAATGATCTCTACGGAGCAATATTGAATATCTATGGTGACAGTGAAGCAGAAGCGATCATTACTTCGATCAGGGACAACGTTCGCGGGTTCAGTGCAGGTGTAGATTTCTTCCGGTTCGAAGAAGGTTCTTTTGTTGTAAAAGAGCTTTCAGAGGCCATACAGTCCCGATTGGTTTCGACAAAACAGATCCATGGCACCTATATAGAAATATTTAAACGAATGGCAGAACATGCGCCAAATTATGAATCCCAGGATTTCAGGTCATTTGTGGAAACAGGCAGCAGGGAATATGCCGTTGAGAAGATCGCTGAGCACAATCACCGTCTCAAGGATCTGGAATCTCTTGTGAACAAATATTTGAAGGAGTTGAACAATGTTTCTGAGAACATGGGTTTTGTGGCTCAGTTACAGAACCAGCAGTTAGAGGAGATCAAAACCAAATCAGAGGATATTATCAATATCAAGGGTCAGATATCAAACCTTTCTCATGCTGTGAACCTGCATACGCGTCTTTTCAAGAAGCTTAATAGCAACTTGGAAACTATACGCTCACAGCTAGAATTAATTGAGTCAGGTTCGGATAACGAGTTGAAGGCGCAGGAAATTCTATCCATCTCCTCTGAAATTTCCCAGGCTGTACCATCGCAGCCTGAACTTGCGGCTCTTGCTGCATCTTTGAATGATCTGAGAGAGCAAACATCATTGATGGTCACAGAGCTGTATTCGCGCGTAGATTCGGTTTTCTCGGATGTTCGTGGTATTGAAGGTGTTTCCAGAGAAGTTGCTTCATTGCAAGAGCAACTGCAGAAGCTGCGTTCGGATATGCAGGAAGATGTGATGTACATAGATCTGGGTGACATTGAGGATGTTGTCATCCATGAAGATGAGAAAAGTTGTCTTGAAAGCGATCTGTGCATTGACCTTGATGACTTTCATGAGTTCACAGGAGTTGTTGTAAGCACTCTGGGTGATGTTGGTCCTTCGACATTGAAGCAACTTCATAAGGCACTGTTTTCCTCTGAAGTGAAACTGGGTGAGGAAGAATTGATGCAGGTATTGGATGAGGCTTTATCCTTGGGTTCGATCACTTCGCAGAGAAAAGGAAGGTACCTTTACTACAGTGTGAACCAGGGGTAATGAGTAGCTCCAGGTACAACATATCTGATGGAGATAAGGTAAATGCAGGAAATGGAGACAATTCACCAGGCAGGGGATATATCTTATGCTCTTCTCGTATCACCCGAGGCAGTTGATGATCTTATTATCGACGTAGGTGCTGGTGAACGAGAGGGCTTTATCTATTTTCATCAGAAATTTGGAATGCCTTATACATTCCTGCTCAAGAAATCCATTGAGTCGGGTCATTTCCTATTCGTGTCCATATCCGGGAATGACAAACTCATAGGTTTTTCCAGATTTGAAAAACTAGAGGAACATACTGAAAAAGAAATAAAGGGTAAGATGAATGTTGTCAATCCCTCTTTATTCCTATTGCGTAGTATGGAAGTTCATTCTTCTTTCCGTAACTGTGGAATTGGCAGGGTCTTATTTTCAACTGCCGTATACTATCTTAAGGGTAATGTTCTCACAATTCCGGACAATCCTGAAGCTGCACGTTTCTTCAGGAAAAAGCTTGGTTTCACTGAGGTTACAGATCCTATTGGTAACTATAAACAAAAGTATGAAGGGCATCTGATGCTGGCATATCCCAAAGCGGTTGCTTTATGGCATGAAATAGCGGCAAAATATCCAAGGATAGTATATCCTGAACTGATCGATCTTTATGAATCGTTGAAATTCCGTCATAGCATGGGTAAAGTAATATCTTGTAATGATGTTGGAAGGTTTGAGATATTGTTTGCGGAGTGTAATGGTATGCTATCCGGTGTTATGGAAAAGGAAATGACCCGCCTGCTTATTGAGTTACGTAGAGGCATTCGATGTAACGCTTGAAATATGGTCTGTTATTGATCGCGATCCTACGATAGTTAAGATATTTAATGGAGGACAGTGTGGCAAACATAGATTCTCAGAAACTGCGCAGAAAACTGCTTAAATTATACAATAAGTATCATGTGACTCCGCAAAAAGAGCAATATACGGAACAATCCATTTCTGTTGCAGATTGCACCAATACTATAGATAACATCACGGATCATTTGCTTCAGAGCACTAGAAAGAAATTGCGACAGGAAGTAGCTCAGGCATTCAAGAATAGTGAAAATCCTGAGATCCCTTATTTTGCTGTGATAATGGATATTATGCAATTCATGAATGAATTTGTGGGCGATCCTCATACTGTTGAACTCATCTTTGTACGTGTCAATAATGAAGTAGCACGCAGAAAACTTGAACTTGAGGAAAAGATGTACTATTCTGATGGACAATGGAGCAATGATCTTTCAGAGGGTGCTATTCAGAACCTCCGAGATGCTGGTACAGAGAGGGATTATGTCTTACTGGTGGAAAAACTGTTGGAAACTTTGTCAACTTCAGTTGACAATCAGGAGATCGGTATAGCACGCATGAGGCTTATGAACATTATTCGAAAGCATACCCATCATGAGCTCAAAGATGTCTGAAACTGGATATACGGATATCTCTCCTATATTTCCGATCAGGGCAGGTCGCGAGATATGATGGAAGATCCATGTGCTGACAGCTTTAGATCATGTTTTCCGGCAACAAAATCTCTCCCTCTTGATTTTATTATCCTGATGTATCGCTGTATATCATCACTTTTTGGATCCGGACCTCCTAACTCTATCACTACATCAGAAAGATGGCTCAAGATACTGGTACTGATCTCATCTCCTGTTAGATCCCCTGTCATCACAAGTAGCGTATTTGAAGCTGCAAAACCTCGGAGCAAATTCACAAAGAAAGCTCTTTTTTCTAAAGGAAGCAATTCCCTGTCATCTTCAAAGGACGGCGATATGCCTAATATCACTGTCACCGGGTCAATGACCACCCTGTCGGGATTATCCTGGGCGAGGGCATGGAAATACTTGAGTGTTGCATAGTCTCCCTTTGTAAGTATTTCTTTATCCAGTTCAAGGAGCTTAAGGTTACCGCATTTCAATACTTCATCATCAAAGAATGAGTAGTTATGTGCAATGTGCAACAATTTATCCGCAGGTTCGGACAATACGGTGATGTAAATACATTTTTCACCGGCTTTTGCAGCTGTGAAAAGCGACTGTAAGCAGATAATGGTACGCCCGCTGCCCGCAGGCCCTGCTATCAACATACTTGATGGCTGCATAAGACCACCTTGAAGTATAGCATCTAGATCGGGTATGTATGTAGGAGATAGCATGTGGTTACCTTATTACAATATCTGTGGTGTTTAGATAGTTATATATTTATCGAAATAAATGTTTATGTGCTTTGGTGCAGCTGTTGCACAAGCAGTGTATATTTACATAATTGTATATCACATTAACAATGCAGAATATGTTCTAATCCCTCAAATGTTGATCATCATGCCTGTACCAGAATTTGATATTAATGTTATTGCTTTGCTGAACGATCTTGATGATCGCTTAAGGCAGCTGGAATCAAGAGTTTCAGAAGTCGAAATGCGATCCTCTCCACCGGTAGATGATAAAATGGCTATGTTCCTCACGGTTCCTGATTCTATCCGCAAGTCACTTTTTGCTGTATCGAGCCTGGTTTCATGTACTGCGGATGACGTAAGTGAGATAACTGGCCGTCACAGGTCTATTGAGAACAAGTACCTTAATGAGCTCTACAGATCAGGATGGTTAAAGAGGGACAGGAAAGGTAAGAAGATCTTCTACTCTTTGAAAAAGAGATTGGATGCCGAGAGGCATGAATGTGTATCAGCTGTAGAAGAAATCGAGAGCAAGCTAGACCAGCTGTTGGGGTGAAAAAATGCTACTAAGCTTCCATTCGTATAAAGGCGGTACAGGGAAAACAACCTTTGTGAGTAATCTGGGTGTCTACCTTGCCCAACAAGGGCAGAAGATATGCATCATTGATACAGATGTGAACGGTCCAGGTCTGCATTCTCTTTTTGATATTCATTTCTCAGCGACATTAGTAGATTTCTTGCGGGGTGAATGCAAGATCAGTGAGATTGTATACAAGCCATATAGGGATATGGATCTGTATATTATCCCATCCAAAGCCTGCGAAGAGGACATTTCTTCTATGTTCAGTTCCCCCGGCGAGGCAAAGGATAAAATGCTTGAGGTCATTAAGTTTCTGAATAAGCAGTTACAGGTGGACCATATTCTATTCGATTGCAGTCCCGGTATTAACAAATCCAGTCTGCTCACCATGAATATAGCTGACAGGGCCACCATTGTTTCTACTATAGATGTGCAGGATATAAGGGGGACCTATATCCTGTCCAACATGTCTTCAAAACTCGGTACCAGAGCCAACCTTCTTTTCAACAGGACTCCCAAAGATAAATCAGAGGAGATCAATGGTATAGTTGCAGAGTTCAGCAAAAAACTGGGGACTTCACTTCTCGGTTCACTCACCTTCGATGATACGGTGGCACGCACCTGGTCAAGGAAACTAGTGATCGTAGAGGAAAAGGATTGTGATTATTGCCAGCAGTTGCGCACAATTGCAACGAGGTTGCTGATGTCATGATCCTATGATCTTCGATATTCTTCAATGTGCTCATGGACGATCTTGTCCAGTTCTTTTCTCTCTTCTACACTGAGACTGAAGATCTCTTTTACCTTTTTTAGATCGGTGCTCACAGCAGGCTTTAACATAAGTCTTCCATTTTTGAAAGTATATTGTATGTCATCCTTGCTCTTTTTCGATCCCAGCTGAATAGCATCTTCCGTTACATAAAGAACAGTGTCGAATATAGTAAAAAGAAGCTTCTGTGTCTCGGTGTCGAACATATTTAGAGTAACGGTACAGATCATTGTTCCTTTTTTATCCATTACGCGGGAGGATAACAAGTCAAGAAAACGCATGAAAGGGACCTTATTATGGCGCCACCTAAGAAATCCCAGGTCTTCAAGAAAGAGTAACTGCCTTGCTTTTATTTTTGATTCGATGTTCATCAGCAGTTCTGTCATATCCGTGCAAGTGACGCCACCTGCAGAGAATTTTAATGAGCTGTCATATGTGGAGGCCAGTATGGGATACAAACTATGATCGGACCTGAATTCTTCCCATGACCCATTGGTTTGTTCTGTAAAGAAGATCATGGACATTGGCACACCAGTATCCTCTAACAGGGAAGACATGATGCAGTATGCAAGTTCGGGCATCCTGGCCTGCTCGCCATATGCGAACAATACAGAATGGCCATCGATCAAATCAAACAGCTCTGTTGCCGCATTTTTACCTGTGATCTCAGTCATATTTTCCCTACAAAGATTTTTATAGTAGATATTAGCTGCTGCTTGCAATCATAATTCCTTTAAATATGTGCTTTCTGGCGTATGTTTATGTAGTTATTATATTTTACTGTTTTATCTCTTTCCTTTATCTCTTAATCTTGCTATGCTTTGTGCAGTGCATCGTAGGGCATGCTTTGCGAAAAGGTTAATAGTGATAGTAGCAGATGTAATTTGAGGTGGCATTGTATGTCAAAATTCCTAAAGAGAAATAACGAAAGAAAGGGCGAAAAGAAAAATGAGGAATTGGAATCTAAGCTTATACAAGATAACCTCTCCGGGCTCAAAGAAGAGCCAGTGGAATTTCCAGGCGGTGAAGACTTCGAGGAGTGAGCACATCTCTTCTACAGTGTCTCTTCGTATATCCGTGGAACCGTCAGAAGAACCGCCAAAAACCATGGTCTTTCTTAGCGGGGCTAAATACGAAGATGTGCTCAGGGAACTCAGGATCAACCAGGAAACAGTACTTCTGTTAAAAGATGGGGAATTAGTCCCATCGGATGGGGTTGCCAGTCCTGGCAACTTATCCATTCTAAAAATAACGTCAAAAGGATGAATTGGGTCGGCTGTCCTCTGCAGAGGATTGGTCCAATTATTTTCTCAGGAATTCGGCCGAACCTATAGAACTCTACAGAAAATATCCGGGCCCCGTGCATTGCAGGTAATATCTGCTCATGAGGAAATCCAGCCCTACTCACCTTATGCAGAACAAGTTTAACATATTCAATTATCCTGTTTTTTTAAATATTCATATCCTACTGCAAGTACTCCTATTAATACAAAGACAATGATGAATGTCCATATCCTGGATTTTTCGGTTTGTCTTTTCTCCAGGCCAACATCCCCTATATTGTCAAATGGTGTACCCTTATCGGTATTTTCGGCTTTCTGTTCTGTTTGAATGGGTGTTATATCAGCAGTGGGTGTAACAACTGCTTTTTCAGCAGTTATCGCAAAAGGTGAGAAACCCGGGGTATGAGACTCGAACATTACATATTCCGTGTCATTGCTTTCCACATTGGTGGGCAACACTTCCCAGACAGCTCCATTATATCTCAACAGCCTTATATCTTCAGGATTTATTCCCATCTGCCGGATCCACTGACTATTGACCTTGAACTTTATAACAGCATCTTTTATATTACTCGTTGTGGCAAAGCCAGCCTTACCTACCCAGATATTGATATATTTATACACGGAACCATCTGGATCACCAGTAACAAGTTTTGACCTGTTGTTTAACACCTCTATAGTGGAAGTAATTTCTCCGGAATTCTTTAGGGAATATAAGCTGATCGATCGTATGGGATTGTTTTCAGTTGTGAATTCATAGACAACGTTGGAATTCATTCTCAGATGCTTACTGTCCATTTCTTTCAATGCAAGGTTTGAGAAGTCCTCGACCGAGGCTGCTCCTCCACCTCCTCCGCTGCTTCCACCACTTCCCCCACCACTGCGGCTGGATCCGGTCGTCAAACTAACGCTTACTGAATTGCCTCCAACCCCTTCCTCATTGTATGGGATCAGGGTATAGGTATAAGTCGTACCGCTGCTTAAACTGTTGTCGACGTAAAATGATGATGAACTCACATTACCAAGCACCACATCATCACGGCTTATTTGTACTCTGGTGGTATCATCTGAAGCCTCCCATGTCACAGTGATCGAAGTTTTAGTGATATTGGTTCCAGAAAGGCTGGAGATCTCAGGAAGTATCACCGTCATAGCTGAATCGTTCAGCCATGCTGAATTGATGTTCCCGTTAGTGTCCACTGTTCTGGTACTTATGATATGTGTGGTTCCTTCTTCCAGGCCAGTTGCATTATAATCGCTGTCCGATGAATTTGTGATAAATACAGCATCAAGATAGACCATAACGTGACTGAAGTCCGGATCCTCTGGATTTGTCCATTGCCAGTTGATCCATTCTGTGCCCACATCAGTTTCTCCGAGGTTAGTTACAGATGCGGGTGGAGTTATATCCGCAGGTATCGCAGTTGTTGCTGAATCGTTCAGCCATGTTGAATTGATGTTCCCGTTAGTGTCCACAGTTCTGGTACTTATGATATGTGTGGTTCCTTCGGCCAGGCCAGTTGCATTATAATCGCTGTCCGATGAATTTGTGATAAATACAGTGTCAATATAGACCATCACATGACTGAAGTCCGAATCCTCTGGATTTGTCCATTGCCAGTTGATCCATTCTGTGCCCACATCAGTTTCTCCTAGGTTTG
>NZ_JBFYLB010000030.1:0-19701 GCF_041305605.1 Methanomethylovorans sp. | reverse complement strand
AAACTCACAGTAACCCAGATCACCTGCTTTTACCGTGGCCTGGACCTCAGCAAGCGCCACCGGATCATAGCGCGGGATATCCGCTGTCCTGTATTTTGGAAAAACAAGAGAGTATTCTTTCATGTACGTCTTCCCATCGGGGCTTAGAGTAACCCGAAAAACTAACTCGGGCCTGTTACCTTCCTTTACAAGATATGTACTGTTCATTATGGCATCTCCTGTGTTGTTCTATATACGACACAAATATAGCACCTGCAAAGATCAGGGGTGAACTGATCTTTATTACAGGCATCCCATCTCATGTCCATATGTACATTAATCCTTAATGTATTTAAGTTAAATGGTTATAAAAATAAGTATAATAGATAATAAAAGTACTGTTTTTCAATAATACCCGATATTATAATAAGCCAGCACGGCAATTGTGCCTCATGACACTTCTATCCAGAAAAGAACTAAGAGAGAGAATATTGGCAAAACCACCACTGATGGAAAACATGGTAGATATGGAAACGCAGCTTCAGCCCAATAGCGTTGAGATGACGCTGCAACGCGTTGAAGTGATGGTAGGAGCTGGTGCTATTGATTTTGATAACTCCTGCAGAAAACTCCCCTTAAGCAGATCGCTTGAATTCGACGAGGATGGTTGGCTATTCCTTCTTCCCGGAACTTACAAAGTGATATTCAATGAGGTAGTCAACATACCAAAAGACTTGGCTGCTATAGCAAGACCGCGGTCCACAATGCTTAGATGCGGCGTGAACATAGGTACTGCCGTATGGGATTCCGGCTATAGAGGAAGGAGCGAATCCATGTTGGTGGTGCACAACCCGGAGGGTTTCAACCTGCGCAAGAATGCACGTATCATACAACTACTGTTCTACGAGTTACAAGCAGAAGTGGAAGGAGGCTATAAAGGCCAATACCAGTATGAGAACATCTGAACACATAATTGCCACGTAAAGAATATGTATGTTCAATCAGTTATAGCAATTCATGAGTGAGATTGGTAAATCTGTAAGGATGGAAAGGATCTTCAACCGTAATACCGGGAAGACTATAATCATACCCTTGGACCATGGGGTGGGTGCAGGACCGATCAAAGGCATTATAGACCTCCCAACCACTGTGAACAAAGTTGCAGAGGGCGGAGCTAATGCAGTGCTTGGACATATGGGACTGCCCAGATATGGCCACAGAGGATACGGAAGAGATATAGGACTTATAATTCACCTTTCAGCCTCCACATCCCTGGGGCCCGATCCTAACCACAAGGTATTGGTAACCACTGTAGAAGAAGCAATAAAGATCGGTGCAGATGCTGTTTCAGTACACATAAATGTAGGGGCAGATGATGAAGCACAGATGCTGAAGGATCTTGGTTTTATTGCAAGGGCATGCGATGAATGGGGAATGCCATTAATTGCCATGATGTATCCGAGAGGACCGAAGGTCACATCTGAACACGATGTGAAGTTCGTGAAGCATGCTGCACGTATTGGAGCTGAACTTGGGGCTGACATTGTCAAGACGAATTATACCGGAACGATAGAAACTTTTAGAGAAGTAGTAGAGGGATGCCCGGTACCTGTTGTTATAGCCGGTGGGCCACAAATGGACACTGAGAGACAATTGCTTCAAATGGTATATGACTCCCTGCAGGCGGGCGGAAGTGGTGTTGCCATCGGAAGGAATGTATTCCAGTCTGAAGATCCGGTAAAACTTGTATCCCATATCTCCAAAATTGTTCATGATGGAATGACAGTAGAGGAAATACTGGGCGAATAAAAACCATTTAACTTTTACTTTTTTAGAATACATGTACCAAGGCAGTGTTAACTCTATTCTCCAATGGAAGTAGGGGGGTTTACTGCTCATATGCACAGTAAGGATATTTGAATGACTTGCATGAACAAAAAGATATTTTTATGAAAAACAGTTGTTAGAAGAGGAGTAAAGCAAGGCCTTTGATTTTTAAAAGACTCATTGAAATGATTGTTGGTGGTGGTACGATATGAAAATGCTTCTTTCGGCCTTGCCTAACTCTTTGTATATGTGAACACGCATATAAGCATTATGGACCCGTATTCCCATTTTTATGAACATAGTTGAACAATATAGTTGATCCTGATAACCTCGATAATGTTAAATCCAATGGGAATATCGATGTCCTATCATAGAATAACATTCATACGAGTAATAATTATTTTTGAGGATCATTATGGATAGATATGAGCAGGTTATAGAACTGGCTAAACGCCGTGGATTCTTGTGGAACTCCTTCGAGCTGTACGGAGGAACAGCCGGATTCTATGATTACGGACCCTTAGGAAGCACTTTGAAACGCAGAATAGAACAGATCTGGCGTGAAATATACGTTATACAGGAAGGGTTTATGGAGATCGAGTGCCCGACCATAGGAATTGAGGAGGTGTTCGTAGCATCAGGCCATGTGGGAGGATTCTCCGATCCCCTCTGCGAGTGCAAGCAGTGTGGTGAAGCATTCAGAGCGGACCATCTGATAAAGCACATAGTTGAAGAAGCAGATGGCTTCAGCGATGAGGAATTAGATAACGTTATCGCCCAAAACAGTGTTAAATGTCCTGAATGTGGAGGAGATCTGGGAAATACCTACGAATTCAACCTCATGTTCAAGACCCAGATAGGTCCCGGAACCGGAAGAAAGGGTTACCTCAGGCCTGAAACAGCCCAGGGAATGTTCGTGGATTTTCTGAGGCTTGCAAGATATTACCGTGACAAACTTCCCTTTGGTGCAACCCAGATCGGAAAATCATACCGTAATGAAATATCACCAAGGCAGGGAGTTATAAGGCTTAGGGAGTTCACCCAGGCAGAAGCTGAGATCTTCATCGACCCAAAGGACAAGCGCCATCCCAATATCCAAAGATTTGAAAATACGGCAATTAACTTTTATTCTGACGCAGCGCAGGACAAAGGAGAATCCGAAATTATGACGGTCAGGGAAGCTGTGGACAATGGTATCATTGCGCATGAGTTCCTTGCCTATCAAGTGGCATTAGTAAATCATTTCCTGCAGCGCGTTGGCATCGCCCCGGAAAAGTTGAGGTTCAGGCAGCATAGGAAAGATGAAATGGCCCACTATGCCATAGACTGCTGGGATGCGGAGATCCTTACTGACAGATTCGGCTGGGTGGAAGTAGTGGGTATTGCTGATAGGACGGATTACGACCTTTCAGCGCATGCCAACATGAGTAAAACAGAACTTTCCATTTTTATCGAGTACGAGCAACCAAAGATGGTGGAAAAGTTTGTGGTCAAACCCAATATGGGGAAAATGGGACCGATGTTCAAAGGCAAAGCAAAGGTTGTTGCCGAAGCCCTTAAAGCCCTTATGGCCGAAGAGCTGGAAAAAAAAGAGATCAAAGTCATAGCCGATGGAGAAGAATTTTCCGTACCAAGAGAAATGGTGGAGTTCGCCCAGGAGACAATCAAGATCAGCGGAGAGAGCATAATTCCTCACGTCATAGAACCTTCATTTGGTATAGACAGGATACTGTACTCCGTTATGGAACATGCCTATGATGAGGAAATGATTCCAGCCAAAGAGTCTGAAGAGGAAACGGAAGATGAGGCAAGGATAGTTCTGAGGTTCAAGAAAGAGGTATCACCTGTAAAAGTGGCAGTATTGCCATTGCTAACCAGACAGGAACTCATAGAACCTTCAAAGGAAATAGCCAATAAGCTAAGGGATAAAGGCCTTCTGGTAGCTTATGATGATTCAGGAGCTATTGGCCGCCGCTACAGGCGTAATGATGAGATAGGCACACCGTATTGTATCACCATTGACTACGATACACTGCAAGACAATACAGTGACCATAAGAGACAGGGATAGCATGCAGCAGGTGAGAGCACCTATTGAGAAGATAGAGGATGTGCTCTATGAACTTGTGTATACGGACAGAGAATTCGAAACTACAGGAAAGCCTTTGTAATACTTTCACTGTGCTTGCACATATTTAAAAATATAAGGGTTGTATATGTTACAGTCGAGAAGCAGAATGTAACATGACAACCTACATCAAACACCCCCTCATATTACCTGACACCGTTGAGCAGAGGCTTTATCAGCTTGACCTTGCAGGCCGGGCCCTTTCCTCTCCCACATTGATAGTGCTGCCTACTGGTCTTGGGAAAACCATTGTTTCGTTGCTTGTAATTGCAGCCAGGATGGAAAAATTAGGAGGAAGAGCCCTTGTACTTTCTCCTACAAAACCCCTAGTGGAACAGCATGCAGCTTTTTTCAAGAAAGTAATGAAGATACCTGAAGAGCAGATCATCGCTTTTACCGGAAGCGTGGTTCCTGAAAAAAGAGCAGAACTCTGGAAAACTGGAAAGGTTATCGTTTCCACACCACAGGTTATAGAAAACGATGTACTTACTAAACGCATTAGTCTTGATGATGTCTGTCATATAACATTCGATGAAGCCCACAGAGCCGTAGGGAACTACGCTTACACATACATAGCAGAGAAATATTTTGAAAATGCAAAGAACCCTCATTGCCTGGGAATAACCGCAAGTCCCGGAAGTACTGATGAGAAAATAAGCGAAGTGTGTGAAGCACTGCATATCAGGTCAGTTGCTGTGAAGACCGAATCTGATAGCGATGTTAGGCCTTATATCCATAAGAAAGAGATCGAATGGATAAAGATCGAGCTCCCTAAAGACATGGCCGAGATCAAAGGGCTGCTTGAAAAAGTGACAGAGGAAAGGTTCACAAAACTTACAGAGCTTGGATTTCCCGTACATAACCCAAAATTCGTTACAAAAAAAGAACTGCTTGGGATGCAGAAAAAACTCCAGGAGGAACTGAGAGGTTTACCTGATCCTTCGGTCTATGGAGCAATATCAATTGTCGCCGAGATAATGAAGGTCAGCCATGCAGTAGAGATCATAGAGACACAAGGGATAGAATCCTTGCGCAAGTACATGGAAAGGCTAGAACATGAAGCATATTCCAAAAGCGGTAGTAAAGCTTCAAAAAGGTTGGCTGAGGATCTCTATATGCGGCAGGCCATTCACCGGATAAAAGATACTGATAGTGAACATCCGAAACTTGATCTGGTGAAAAACATCGTATCCAAACAGATAGCTGGCAGACCGGAATCAAGAGTAATAGTTTTCACGAATTACAGGGATACTGCGGATATGGTCACAACTTCCCTGGAAGCAATGGAAGATATTCGTCCTGTACGATTTGTAGGACAAAGCTCGAAATACAAAGATAAAGGTCTTACTCAAAAGCAGCAGGTACAGATCATTGAGGATTTCAAAAAGGGCGGATACAACGTACTGGTGGCAACTTCTGTAGCAGAGGAAGGATTGGACATACCCTCAACTGACCTTGTGGTCTTTTATGAACCCATTCCTTCCGAGATAAGGAGCATACAGCGCAAAGGCAGAACAGCAAGAAAACATGCTGGCAGAGTTGTGGTGCTAGTCACCAAAGGCACACGGGATGAAGGTTATTACTGGAGCAGCCTGTCAAAGGAACGCCGGATGCACAGCAATATGAAAGAGTTGCAGGAGCTTATGCCTGCAAATGCTCCCACTTTGGAACAATATGCTCCACCACTGATCGAAAAGGACCAGAAGCAATTATCAGAATTTGAGAACAAAGGCATAAGGGTCGTTATAGATCATCGGGAAGTTCGCAGCCAGGTTGCCAGAGAGCTTGAAAAGCTTGGGGCAGATATAGATGTTAAGACCCTGGAAGTAGGAGACTATGTTATCAGCGAAAGGATCGCAATCGAGAGAAAGAGCGCAGAGGATCTTGTGAATTCTCTTCTGAACAACACTTTGTTCGAGCAGATCTCAAATATTTCACGTACCTATGAAAAGCCTGTGCTGTTAATAGAAGGCGGGGGCTTATTTTCAGCACGTCAGATTAGTCCTAAGTCGATACATGGAACTCTTGCCTCCATAGGAATAGACTTTGGAGTATCCATATTCTACACACGGGATGCTGAAGATAGTGCTACGTTCATCCACACACTTGCAAAGAGGGAACAATCCGATGAAAAGAGGGAGATTAAGATTCATGGCAAAAAGGCCTCCCAAATGTTATCAGAGCAACAGGAATACATAGTCTCGGCCATCAGTGAGATAGGACCGAAAGCAGCAAAAAATCTGCTTAAGCATTTAGGCAGTGTGGAGAATGTGATGAAAGCAGAATATGAAGAATTAATAAAGGTCCAGAACATTGGACCAAAAACAGCTTCCCGAATAAGAGAAGTTGTATCCGGAAAGTATAAAGGATAAGCCAGTGCTTTGACCTTATCCTTTTTTGAAATTACTTCTTCAGCCGGTCTAGTACATCCAGGCTTTTTTCAATTAGATCAAGAAACTCTTTTATCCTGCGTGGATCCTGTTCCGGTTGCATGGAGCGCGCAAGCATGATGGCTTTCGTTATCATGATCTCTTCCAGATCAGATAGAGAAAGGCCAGAGATAGCCTTACATTGGACTGAAGCCTCTGAGCTCACAGAAGTTGCACTCTTAACTTCAGCCGGGGAGACACTTGCAGAGGGAATTGCATCTGCTGAAGAGATGACTTGTCTTGCCTCTACACTGCCAGCTATAATGGAAGAAAGATCAGCCTGTTTCTCTTGCACCTGAACAGAAGGTTTTTGTCCCGTATCACATACCGGACAAATGACATTACCTTTATACCTGAACAATGGAGCTCCGCATTCCGAGCAATGCTGTGCCAGCATTGTACCACCGATCTCAAGCATTCGTGAGATCTTGTTTATTGATTCTTCATCCTTTTGACTCATGTATTCCTCTGTTACGTCATTGAGATATTACCAATGAAAGTCTTTTTATACCATATAATGGTTTAGTTGTAACTTGAGTATCTTATTTTAGTGATAAGTCATCTGAAGGTGATTTGTATGGCAAACGATTTTAAAGATGTTATAAACCAGTGTATACAGATATTAGAGCAGATCGCAAACGACAGTTCTGTTCCAAGGAATATAAGGCGTTCTGCAAGTGATGTGCTGACCACACTGAAAAATGAAGGGGAGCCTCTGTTCATGAGGACAACAGCAAGCATTTCGATCTTAGAAGACATTAGCAACGATCCAAACATTCCATTACACACCCGTACCCTGATATGGAATGTTGCAAGTCAGCTCGAAACAATTCCTGTAGATGATTAATCCTTCCTTTTAAGGAACATGGATGTTATCCTGTAAGGAGTACATCCTCTTAAACCCATTTCTAAATTTGTGTTCATAGGCTTCGACTGATCGTGGCCTTTAAGAAGAGACATTTACTGAGATACTACCCTTGTTAGTTGCAATTATGACAAATACATGATAGAATTTGAATAAGAAAGAAGGGACCATGATAAGAAGTATCATTGAAAATATCAGAGAAGAGCTGGAAGAAAAAGACAAAGCCAGAGAGCAAGGCATAACATTGTCAAGGGAAGTGGTGCGCAATTGCAGAGTGTCAATGCAGCATGTCCACAAGATGGAACTTGAACGGGCATATTCCATGATCCAAACTGCAAGAGATAACATGGAAAAAATGATTTCAGTTCTTAAAAATCAGCCTGATATATTTTATGCGGGTTTTGTGGAACATGCCCAGCAGGAATTTACAGAATGTAGCGTTATATATGCACTTGTTTCTGGAAAAAGCATCCCTGAGCCTGGAGAATTAAAAGTGGAACCTGTGGCATACCTCAATGGATTGGGAGATGTAGGAGGAGAAATAAAAAGGCATATACTTGATCTAATACGCCAGGGGATGCTGGATGAAGGAGAAAGATACCTGAGCATCATGGAAGAACTGTACACAAGTTTGATGGTATTCGATTACCCTGATGCTATGACACATGGACTGCGGGCAAAGACAGACAGGCTGCGCCTGCTTCTGGAGATATCACGAGGAGAACTCACAGCAGCAGTCAGACAACAAAAACTTGAATTGGCTATGCAAGCGCTCGAAACTGAATTCAGATCCCGCAAATAAAGAAATAAATAATATCGCATCGAATTAATCACCATCCTAGAGGACATCACTATGAGATTCAACCCTGAAGATATCAAAGCAGCAGCAAAAGAAGACTTTGACACGGCATGGAACAACGGAAGGCAATATGTCAAAATATCACCCGTTAACCAGGGATACCCACACATGGAGCTGAACTATGGGAGAGTGCACCCGGTCTATGAAACCATCTCCCGCCTGCGTGAAGCATACCTGCGAATGGGTTTTCATGAGATGATGAATCCCCTTATTGTAGATGAAAAGGAAGTGCACAAACAATTCGGGCACGAGGCGCTTGCAGTACTTGACAGGTGTTTCTATCTAGGGGGACTACCCAGACCCAACGTGGGAATATCCGATGAACGGATAACCACAATAAAAGAGATGCTGGGGGATATTGGTGAAGAAGGTATCGAAAAGATAAGGAAGATACTTCACGCATATAAGAAAGGAGACATAGAGGGAGATGACCTGGTACCTGAAATGGCAATGGAACTAGGCGTTTCTGACTCATTAATAGTAGAGATGATAGACCAGGTTTTCCCCGAGTTCAAGGAATTGGCACCATTATGTGGCCGTAAGACATTGCGTAGTCACATGACCTCAGGCTGGTTCATAAGTCTTTCAGGAATACTGGAACGTGCTGAACCTCCTTTTAACTTTTTCTCCATAGATCGCTGTTTCAGAAGGGAACAGGCTGAAGACGCAGCGCGTCTCATGACTTATTATTCAGCTTCGTGTGTCATTATGAACGAGGATGTTACGGTAGACCATGGAAAAGCGGTTGCACAGGGTCTGCTGGCACAGTTCGGTTTTGAAAAGTTCAGGTTCAGGCCTGATGAAAAGAGAAGCAAGTACTATGTACCGGACACGCAGATAGAGGTCTTTGCATATCACCCCAAGCTTGTGGGTTCAAAGACAAAGTATTCTGATGGCTGGGTCGAAATAGCAACCTTTGGAATATATTCGCCTACAGCCCTTGCAGAGTACGAGATACCTTATCCTGTCATGAACCTCGGACTAGGAGTAGAAAGACTTGCTATGATCCTGTATGGTGCTATGGATATGCGTTCCCTTACATATCCGCAGATACCACAGTACTCCCCATGGATCATGCATGATAACGAGCTTGCACAGATGGTCTATGTGGAAAAGATACCTGCTACAGCTGAGGGGGAGCAGATAGTTGCTGCTATCGTAAAACAGTGCGAATTGCACGGCTCCGAACCTAGCCCATGTGAATTCGCTGCATGGGAAGGCACCCTACATGGCAGGAAAGTGAAAGTTTCAGTTGTGGAACCAGAGGAGAACACTAAACTCTGTGGTCCTGCAGCTTTCAACGAAGTGCTGGCATTTAAGAGCGATATTCTGGGACTACCCAATAATAAGAAGTGGGAAGAAGCTTTTGAAAATGATTCCGCAAAGTCAGGTATAAGGTTCATAGATGCCTTTGCCGCCCAGGCTGCGTGGGAGATAGAAGAAGCTGCAAAGAATGGTGAGAAACTGGTGGAAACGCGAGTGAGGATAGTGAAAGTGCCTTCGGAGATCAATGTAAGGATAAAGCCCCTAGCTCAGCGCTATATAACCAGCAATAATAAGAAGATCGATATAAGGGGACCAGTTTTCACAACAGTGAGGGCAGAGATCGAATGATCCTGCCTTGCGAACTGTTCGACCCAGAAGGAAGATCGCTCGAAGAACTAAAAGAGATACAACTGGACATATTCCAGTTGACCTCACAATAATATATTGAAATCTTAAAATTGAGATGACGATTTAATTCCGGCTATAGATGAACAAGCTAAAAAATAGAAAGGGGCTTGAGAGAAAAACCCAAACAATGGCCTGAGCTGATCACCTTGCATCGAAGAAGGGCATTTCTTCAGCATCCACTTTAGTGGCTTTGCAGACCTCATTAGATGTAACACGACGCACCCTTGATACAAACCTGGGTTCGAGCTGTATGCGCAACAGAGTCGTTTCACGTTCCTCATAATAGATATCATTGCTTTGGACCATCCTGTGAGTGATCACCTGATGTTTAAGCACTTTTGCGATGATACCCACCGTGCCTCCGCGCATGTCTTCAGGACAAACGTGAGTAATGAAGATTAAATCACCTATATTAGCCTTGTAAGCAGCAAAAAAATTTTGCGGACTACGTACTTCAATGGTAAGAGGATGGTGATTCCGCAACTCGGAAATCACTCGCTCGGACATACCCGTTAGTGCAATGTACTCCATACTATCACCCATACATGGGGAACTCTTTCCTCGGCGCAGGCTGCTGCTCAGTTGATTTTACATCCTCTGCAAGCCGTTGCATCTCGATCTCTATCTTCTCGGCCTGCTCGATCAGGCTTTCAGTATTCACTGAGAGATCATAGAGAAGATTTAACACATCGATCACCACTGCTGCTGCTCGCGGGTCTGGGTTTTGGCTCTGAGTAGCTCCCAAAAGGCTTATGGCCGGTATTTCCCTGACCAGGCATTCCGCCATAATGCTCCCCGATATACCGGAAATAGTACCCATCTGGAATACCTCCACTTTATCCTTTATCCTTTCAAGCATTTCAGGTGTTGTAGCTGCACCAAACACCTTGCGCTCTTCGGACATTGTAGCTATGCCTGCAATCGAAACTATTTCCTTTACGTTGATCGCCTTTGCCCAGTCCAATAATGCTCTGCTGATGTCATAGGATACCACCGGATTAATGGGTATATCTGAGACAACCATCACAATATTGCGCCCCTCACTTTCATATATCCTTACCGGCATATTGATGAGACCTTCATAAAGTACAGCTATCGGAGGAAAATGCCTTGAATCAATGGACCCCATATAAGTCATCTTGAGTTCATCTATGATCTGCTGGCTTGCTATATTTCCCACCAGACCTATTCCCGGAAAACCCTCTATAAGAACTGGATTCTCTGATTTGATGGGTTTTGTTACTATTTTCACGTTCTTGTCATCATAGTCTGTGTCTGCCAAAAGATCACCTGTTTCTACCTAACACTTATTTAATCGCTGATATTTTATACTGATCATGATAGATAAGAGCATCGTTCATAAAAATGAAGGAAGGGTAACATGGAAAAACCAATAATATACCTTGAAAGCACAGGCAAGGAGAATACACAACTGGTCATTGATGCTGCTATCAAAAGGGCCGAAGAGCTGGGGATCAAGCAAATCGTAGTGTCGAGTACCACCGGATATACGGCATTAGAGATGGCAAAAGCTGCAAAAGGAAAAATGCTGAAGATCATTTGTGTAAGCTACCAGTATGGAGTAAAAGGCGATGGAAAATGGGAGATGGAACTTGATACTTTGAAAGAATTGCAAAATATGGGAGTTGAAGTTGTCATCCAGTCCCATCTGTTCTCAGGAATAGAAAGAGCCATCTCAAACAAGCTTGGGGGAACCAGCAGAGTAGATGTGATATCAAATACGCTGCGTTCCTTGTTCGGCCAAGGCTTCAAGGTAGTTGTAGAAATAACAATGATGGCAGCTGACTCAGGTAAGATACCTGTGACCTCTGAAACAGAGGTAATTTCTATTGCTGGTACTGGCCACGGTGCAGACGTGGCTGTTGTGATCAGGCCTTCTCATTCACAAAAGTTTTTCGATGCTCAGATAAGAGAGATCATCGCCATGCCAAGGATAAGGCAATAAGCCAAAATACCTTTACTGGCTTCTTTCTTCTATTTTATTATCTGCTGACTCTGAATTAGTCTGAATTTTTGAATTGTGAGATACCACTGCATCTACAGTTCTATTGTGAAGATCTAGCGCAGACTTGAGAAAAAATGCTGTTAGGGCAACAGAAACTGCGAAAATTAGGATCGCAAGCAAAGAGACTGTTATAACATCCATGGGAATTCAAAGAAAATGAAAAGGAAGTACCAGAAGGCACTTCACTGGGGTTTTTCATACAGCTTTGTTTTCTGGAACTGCTTGCCTCCCTTTTTGGAGTGGGGCTGTCTGAAAACGCTGTCGTTAGCTTTCTCTATCTCACGTGCCTCGATTGCGAGCTGGGCTGCTGCCCTCATCATTTCGTGACCAGCGGCAGTTGTAAGAGCTACCTGTTCAAGTTCCTTCATCATGAAGCATGCCGGGAAGTTGATCTTTGCGACCATGTCAGCCATGTGGAGTGCTGCAAGACCCTTTGCTTTTGCATAGGGGTTATTGAAGTGAGCTCTCTCGATACATACCTCTGGCTTTGCAACAATGTGGGGTAGCTGGATAGGCTCGCCTGCATCGACCTGGGCTGCGACCTTGTCCAGCTCTTCCTGAATGAGTCTTACAACACCACAGGTAGAAAGGACTTTCATTGCATCAGAGTTGAAGGATGCCATCTCTACAGCGTCAAGGAACTCGGTCTTTGCACCTATGAGTGGGTCTACGGTCATAATGATGTAACCGAAACCTGCCTGCTGAAGAGCCTCGCGGTCCTCTTTCTTGGTAGGGCCGTCTGAAACGATTATGCATGGAACATCTTTGTAAAGTTCACGTGCTGCAGTTGGACCTGGAGCGCTGGAGTTGGGGCTGATCATTACGTAGAAATCTGCCCCCATTTTCTTTAAATCTGCGGTCGCAGCTGCTTCATCTTTGCCCATTTTGGGACCTGTACCGAATACACGTACAGTGATACCTTCTCTTGCTGCGATCTCATCCTGTACCAGGTCAATAACCTGGCTCATACCTAAATTACCTAACTTAATGATTCCAATCTTGGCCATGTAAAATCACAGTACAGCAATAGTGCAGTGTAGAATATATTACTTTTGGAAACAGAACAGACCTAAATATGACAATTACAAGATTGGAGTAACTGACAAGAATCTATCCGAAAAGGTTAAAAGCAATGTCATTTATTTCACATCAGCCTGTTCCATAAGCCCCATTTACAATCTTAAATCCTAGGTAGATCAAGTGAGTTATATAAGTGGTCTTTCTGAGAAAAGTAATAGTAGTAAGAAACTGATAGTTTTTGATATGGACAGTACGCTGATCGATGCTGAAACTATCGATGAGCTTGCTAAGGCGGCGGGAGTTGGTCAAGAGGTATCAGCAATAACCGAAAGGGCCATGAAAGGAGAAATCGAGTTCTCTCAGGCACTTACTGAAAGGGTAAGACTTCTGAAAGGATTGAGCTTGGAAGATGCGAGAACGGCTCTGGACAAGATGCCTCTAATGCCTGGTGCTAAAGAACTGATCAGTTTCGTGAAATCCGTAGGATATACTACTGCAATGGTATCCGGAGGATTTACACTATCTTCGGAAAGAGTGGGAAAACTACTTGGGATCGACCATGTAGTATCCAACGAACTAATAGTAAAGGAAGGGATCATCACTGGTGAAGTGGAAGGAGCCCTTACTGCACAGAACTCAAAGGAACTGGTGCTTGAAGAAATTGCAGCTCAGCACGGGATCGCACCTGAAGATTGCATAGTTGTAGGTGACGGAGCAAATGATATATGTATCTTCAAAAGAGCAAGATATGCTATAGCATTCAATTCGAAGCCTGTATTACGACAGCATGCAGACGTTGTGATAATAGAGAAGAACCTCAAAGCTGTGATACCGGTCATCGAGTCTTTCGATCCGGATCAGCGGTGTGTATCGTGCATTAGAAATGCATGAAATGCCGGCTTCAATGCCGGAGAGGGAGGATTAACAAGCGATGTTGAAAGAACTGAACGAGAAGAAGACAGAACTGAAAAGACTGTCTGAGGAATACAAGATACAGCGCAACGAACTCAATGCCGAGGCAAGCAAGCTTGCTGCAAAGCGCAATGAGCTCAACAAGAAGACAAAAGACCTTATCAACGAGGCTCAGAATTATAAGAACCTTCGCGATGAGAACAATGTGAAGGTCAAAGAGCATAAGGACTCCAGGGATGAGATCAATAATAGGGCCAATGAGATCTATGCCCAGATAGATACCATACGCGGAGAGAATAACCTTACAGGCCCATCCATCAAGGATATCCGTAAAGATATCGATCGCCTGGAATTCGCACAGCAGACAGAGGTCCTGAGCACAAGTAAGGAAAGAGAACTTGTAAACAAGATCACAGAGCTGCGTAAGGTGTACAATGCCAAAAAGCAGCAGCTTGAAGGCAACCAGGAACTAAAGGAACTGCTCACGAAGGCACAGGAGATAAGGGACGAGGCTTCAAAGGAGCACACATTGCTTTCTGAGTACGCACAGAAAGCACAGGAATACCATGACCTTATGATAGCCACCTTTAAGGAAGCTGACAAGATACGTGCAGAATCCGATGCCGCTCACAAGGAATTCGTAAAGTTCCAGGAAAGTGCAGATGAGAAGCACAAGAAGTTCATCGCTGCCCAGAAAGAGATAAGGGACATTGATAAAGAGGTCCGCAAGCTCAAGAAGGGAGAAACTGACGGCAGAAGAGAAGTATCCAGGGCTGATATGCGCAAAGATGCTGAAGATATCTTTGACAAGTTCAAAGCCGGAGAAAAGCTCACCACAGAGAATCTCATGGCACTTCAGAGATCCGGACTATTATAAAAAGAAATAAATAAGGGTGTACTCACCCTTAAATTTCAATTTTGATTTTTTTAATCATTTAGATCCAGACGGATACGCCTGAATTCTGGATTGCGCATTAAGCATCTACCACTTGTAAATGAGGGGTCATTAGTAATCTTTTTCCATACAGATCTCAGGCTATCAGTATGTATATTACCATAACTTAAAGGAAGGCAGGAACATGGCCATACGTTCCCTTCCGGAGTTATATGCAGCCATTTCCTCCCGGCAAAACAACCCATTTTTCCCACTATATGAGGGATAGGAAATATCCGTGGACCATCGATATTACTTGTACGGAGCACAAAATCATCGAATTTTTTATGGTCTTCAGCAGAGAGCACCTCGTTCGTATGTTCAAGCCATCTGCCCGTAGGAACTATCTCAAAGAATGAAATTTCGTGTACGCCTGTTTCACGAGCCAATTGGTAGAAATCGTCCAATTCATGTATGTTCCTCGGAGAGATAACCACATAGATATTGACAAGCAGACCAGCCTCTACTCCATTACTTATCGCAGACAACGCATCTCTGAATACACCCGGTCGCCCACGCATAAGATCATGACCCTCTTCATGAGCACTGTCCAAGCTCACACTAAGCATATACAGGCCAGCCTCTTTGAGGCTTTGTGCACGCTCCGCAGTAAAACCCACACCTGAAGTGAACAGACCGGGAATAGCACACTGCTGGTCCACATGAGATATCAGCTCTTCCAGACCCGTATAAAGCAAGGGTTCTCCTCCGTCAAATATAATTAAAGTAGTACCGATCTCCTGTGCCTGATCGATGATCGACCTCACAACATTTGGTTCCAACCTTGCACGATTCTTTGTATCCGGCAATGCACAGTGAAGGCATTTATTGGGACAGTCCTCGGTAATGGAAATAGTCAATTGCTCGGGTACATATTTACCCCTCATGTTACCCATCTGGCTGGATACCAATCGATCAAAGGGTTTGCCGGGTATGGGAGGCATCCAAGTGGAATAAATGAGTCTGTCAGTCTCCACCTTGGAAGGTTTTGTGCCATCGAACATCTGCATCAGGTCTTTTACCATCGAACTGAAAATAGGAGATACCAGACCTTCAGTATCCATCTTAACAAGACCATCCTGTACCGTTGCATAGACCTTGAAAAAGGGATTCCTGTAAAAGTAATACTTTTTCATAACCACTGTTCACTTCCTCCTCAATGCCGCCCTGTAGGCAAGCAATGAAGATGGCTTTTTCGTGAGCATGAAGAGACCTGTGCGCATTGCCTTGACCAGAGGATCACCTTGAATGAATGAAAGATCCTCGCCCTCAAATACCTGCATGATGGAATCTATCTCCTTATCTGTCATTTTGCGCAGGGTCTCAAGTGCGATACGACCCAGATAGTACTCATTTCTGTACTCTTGGTTCCAGCGTTTTCTGTACTCTGACAGAAATCTGGCAGAAACATCACCTTTTACAATAGCATCTGCCGCCACATCCCCGCACAGCTGACCAGCATGCATACCATATCCTATACCGGACTGGGCAGCAGAACCGCCAGTGACCATAACTCCTTCAGAGATTATCTCTCCCGGGATAGCGGCGATAGGGTCGCCCCCAACTGACTTGCTGATGAATGAGATGTCATCTAAGCCTTTCATTTTCTTGAAACGCTCAACCCAGGAATCAAAGAATAGGGAGACATCGTTTCCATGTCTTCGTACATATACTCCCAGAGTTGCACGATTACCGCCACATGGAGAATATGTTGATTTCCATCCGGGAGCGTGATTACCCACATAGTATTCGAACATATCCGGTTCTCCCAAATCTGGAGCCTCTACCTCAGCTTCCATAGACCATGCTATATCACGGGGATATTTGATGGGTTTCATACCCATAAGCCCTGCAATTCTGGAATTGATGCCATCAGAGATAATGACCAGTTTAGATTTTAACGTCCCTTCATTGGTACTTATAGAAAAGACACCTTCACTGCGGACCACATTCAGGGCTTCTGTCGACGTGCGGAGATCTACACCTGCCTTACGTACCTGCTGTGCATAATATTCATCGAATTTCTTGCGGTCCAGGAAATATGCCGGACTCTGTACAACAACCTCGCCGCCGGAAGGAGCTACTATATGTGCACCTTTGAGATTCTTTATCACATAGCTCTGATCGACTGTCTCACCGGTTTTATCAAACATTCCTTTAAAGAAAGTGTTTGCCGGATGAGTGGGATTACCGATTGCCTCTTTCCGATCGATCAGAATAACATTTGTTCCCTTTAAGGCAGCATTACGCGCAGCCATCATGCCTGCCGGAGAGGCACCAATTACTACAATATCTGCATCCATCACAATTACCTTACCATAATATAGAAGCGTAGCTGCTTGATAATACCATAAGGAGCACATCAACTATAAGTGAACCGAACATGATGCCCCTATAGCGCGAACCCTGAAGGAAGAGGCGGCCGCCCCTTTGAGGAGTTGGATGTTTAATAAAATCAAATGATTGTGACAACATCCATAGACCCGCAAGAATAGCACCAATAAAAAATACTGGGCCAAGATGGGCGGTAACACCTATTGCAATGGAAGCAATAACCCCTACTACCCACATGAGGGTCACGAATTGAGCAGTGTATGGTACACCAAAAGTTACAGGGAAAGTTGGCGCACCCCGTGCACGATCTCCTTCTACATCCCTTGCAACACCAGAAAGTGTGAAGCCCCAATCAGTAAAACACATCATAAGACCAAGGAAGATAGCGGGAAGGGGCAAAACAGAACCGTAATCAGGTTGCTTTAGTATGCCTGCAGGATCAAAGGCCAACCATATCCCAATAGGCACAAGACCATAAGCTATCCCTACGGGAACAAAACTTAAGAAAGTAGATCTTTTGGCTAAGCTTGAATATATACTGATGGTTGTCACTGCTACAATAAGCACAACGAATGATTCGGGATTGAGAATCAATGCAGCTGCTGATGCTATCATTGCAAGGAAAATAGCATATTTGAGAGCTTTTTGTTTGTTGAGCTGTGCAGATGGAAGGGGCCTGTTTGGAAGATTTATACTATCAATGTCCACATCACAACAGTCATTATATACATATGAGCTTGTGATGGCTGCATATCCTCCTATTAATGCTATGATAAATGACAGGAGGGGAGGTAGAGAACCTGTTGCCAGATAAGAAGCCAGCAATGCACTGGCTGCTGGCAGGGCAAGGTCCATCTCCGCTATTTCCGGCCTTAGCAATTCAATGAACGGATGGGTGGTCTTTGAGTCTGAGATTGAAACCAATTAAATCACCGCAATGAAAAAACCTACTTAAGGGGGATTTTACTTTTTATAGTTAATTAGATAATAGTAGCTACCTGTTTCAATTTCTCTACCAGTGGATGCTCAAACCTTTTTGCGATCATGAAAGTAAATGCTACATCTGGATTCAGTTCTATAAGTTTAAGGACATTCATATATGCCTGTTCAAGAGATTCATAGTCTGGAATGTGGACAGATTCTGTATTAAATGGATATATCTCAGCTAGCTCTTGAGGAAATGCACCAAATGGTGGTCTGAATATAAGAACATGATCAAAATCTGTGTCGATACGCGTAGGTGAAGCCCTGATGAGAGCTTTGCCGTTTAGTGAAAAACGGTCCAACCTACGAGAGAATCTCAAAACCTCAGGACGCTTGGACGACTCGGGTCCACAGTAGAAAAATGTGGATTTAGATGCTGGATCGTGCTGTTCCAGCCAATCAGAATACTTATACATCTGTTTCAGGGCTGAAAGTAACCTGGGATGGGCACGGCACCTTTGTTCCACAAGTTCCAGAAGATTACCTTCTTTTATGGATTGTTTTACATGACGCATTTCTTCAAACGTTGCATAAAGGTTGTGCCGAGCTAGGAGATCCTGGCAATTAGGCGCTTTTTTGAGTTGTTCTGCTGTATGGGATATACATATGGGACAAGAACAAGGAAGATATTGGAGTTGATCTACGTGATATGTACCTGCGGTAGTGATGTATCGCCTATCCTTAGCATAGAGAGCATAAGCTGCAGAATCGAACAGATCGCATCCAAGAGATACTGCGAGAGCGAACATCATGGGATGACCAGCCCCAAATAGATGAACCGGTGCAGAAGGATCCAATCCTTTCTTGGCAGAAATTATGACATCAACCAGATCTGCATAGCGGTATGTTTCCATGAGAGGGACAACCGCCCCGAATGGATACACATCAAAACCAACTTTTGAGAGGGTATGCGCACATTGCTCGCGCAGATCCGGATAACTTGATCCTTGAACCGGACCAGCTAGTAATATGTTACCTTTTACCAAATCTCTGGCAGCCTTCAGGCGTTGGATAGTGGTATTAAGTTCAGATTCTGCTTGCTCCCTGATAACATTAGGAGGTGTAGGAATATCCAGAGGTACAGCTATATCCGAACCTATCTTCTGCTGGAAATCCACAATTTGCTCGTTGGTTACTTCTACCTCACCGTATATAGATAATTGGAAAGATCCGGAATCAGTCATAATAGGACCATCAAAGTCCAAAAGGGAATGAAGACCATTGCTAAGCGCTTTTTGGCGTAGTTCCTCCTTGCGATAGATGATATAAGAATTAGTGATGAGCATTTGAGCGCCGAAATTTCGCATTTCTGAAGGCTTAATAGTCTGGATATTGGGATTGATAACAGGCATAACAGTAGGAGTTTCCACTACACCATGGGCAGTGGTGAGTTTACCTATGCGCCCTGCAGCATCCTTATGAAGGATCTCGAATCTGGATGTCATGAAGGGGTAGATAAAATTAAAGATATATGTATGTTGCCTCATGAAAAACTTCTGAATGAGGGGCAAATTGTAGTATTACAAGAAGGGCTATGCAATCTACTAACATCGATATTACTTGAGAATTTAGTAGGAACCGGTAGTAAGTTATTGTTATTAGAATTAGTATTAAAATCATAGAGTGAGCATAGCAGCGATCCGAAGTTCCCAAAGGCTCGCGCACTTAAGTACAGTACGGAACGTGGACAGGCTTATCTTCTGTGTTCGGAATGGGTACAGGAGTTGCCCT
>NZ_JBFYLB010000029.1:0-3697 GCF_041305605.1 Methanomethylovorans sp. | reverse complement strand
GCTTTTTCACCGTCATCCGGTATCTCAGTACATTTTAGGCTATATCCTTGCGGAAGATTGATCGTGTCATGCAAACCGATATTCATGCCCTGGCCTTTCCACAATTCAGCGGACAGAACAGCAGTATCATTAATTATCTCTACTGTATATGTATTTCCCAGATAGTCTACCTTATTTTCTTCCTGAGTTCCGGCATAATAAAAATGGTCCGGATATATTGTTGTGCCATTAGATAGGTCAATTGACAGAATTTCTTTTTCGAGCAATAAAGAAGGTGCATCAGCACCTGTTATTGTATACCCCTTCCCATCATATTTTACATACGAAAGTGGTCCGCTAACCTCGGAAGCTATAGCTGGGACGATTACCACGATCAATAAAATAAGGTATAAGTATCTTTTATACACATGACCACTACTCAAGGGTAATTCTGATCCAGTCTACCGGAATATCTATCTGCGAGGAATTATCCGGATGTTCTATGTTCGTAGAAAAGTCGAGCATATTGTTCCTTATATAAAGATCATTGATATTCCACTCTGTTTCAGCTATTACCCATCCGTTCTCTGATCTTACAGTTTGATTCTTCATCATCACATAGTCAACATTGTTTTCCTTAAGCCAGTCAAAGTCATTGTTCAAGGCTACAACGCTGCACTTCATTGGATCGAAATAGGAGCCTTCAGTAAATGAAAAATACATCTTTGATCCCATCATCTGCAGGTCTCCGGCAGGAATGTTGATCGTCTGTATTCCGGCTGAAGCCCTTATTTTTGCGCTCTGCGTGACTGCTATCTGATCTATTGTTATGTTGTATGTTGTATTACCACTGCTAACTTCTATTTTCTGAAGCCCTTCTTTGTGAAGGGTCACAAGGTCCACTGATTGATCTTCCTTAGTGGAAGTAAATAGTCTGGTTGGCGCATATACGAACACATTGTTCTCTAGGATCAGTTTATTACTGGAGACTTGCAGGTTTTTGATCAATGTATCATCATTGGCGTCTATTATTATTTTGTATGTGCCTTTATTCAGCCCGGTTACTTCTGCATGGGATTTCTGTGAGTCTCCCAGACCACGATGATCAGTCACATCACCATCGTCCGGAATTGGCACAGAAGCTACTGTTTTTCCTGTACCGGAAATAATTTCTATTGTTGCGTTATCTGTTCCATTATACCAGTTAAGGTCCTGCTTTTCAACATCTACTGAAAGTTTATTGCCATGTACGTATGTCAAAAATGTATGTTTTCCTCTTAATGTTGTGTTCAATGTTGTATTCGTTGTTGAATTCTCACTATCTGGAAGTTCTTCAGTGCCAGGGAAAAAATTGATCGATGGCTGGATAGCTAAAGTATTTTCAGATTGCAGTTTTGTGAGGAAACCTGTGATATCGGAAGATTTGAGAGTGTTCTTATTTAATGAATAAATGGAAATATTGCTGTCGGAATAAATCTTTCCATATTCCTTTTCCAAATGTGTTTGGAATGGGTCATACAAAAGGTTCCATTTGTAGTTCCATTGTGGAGCACTGTGTGCACCCAGTTTGAATACATATCCTTTTGGAAGTTCATCCTTGAAACGAATTTGGACCTTTGCTGTGGAAGCATTCCTGATCTCAGGTTCTTTTAACTGGAAATATACAAATCGGTTGGTAAAATTCCTGAAGTTGATCTTCTCATCGGCAAAAGTGTCTTTTAAAGGCTCCGACATTCTATCTTCTGGTCCAGTGAGCTTAACATCCCTTAACATATCGTTTCGGGAGCCTACGTCTATGACGTAAGAACCGTCATTTTCTTCTATCTGTGTAGATTGAATATTCATTATTAACAAGTAAGAGAACAAAATAAGTGGAATAAGCAGATGGATCTTGTTAAAGTTCATATAATACTCCATCAAGTTATTGTGATATTAGTTGAAATAGCATGGGTTTCCGATATTCCTTTTTTATGCATGTATAGTGTTGCAATGTGATTGCCCCTATTCATCATGGAAGAGTCAATGCTGATCTTTATCTCTCTTTTTTCTACGTCTGTGAATAAATCTGCATCCCCGGATCCATAACCATAATTGTAGGGCGATTTTCCTTCGATTTTTACTCCGGAGAGTCCATCATATTTTTCTTTGATATTGAACGGAATATCAATTTTTGTAGCTCCATCTATTTTTAGTGTGATATTCCATTCTTTCATTTCTTCAGAAGTCAGACCATTTTCAGCTATCAAAGTAAAAGTGATAATATCACCTTTCTTGTAAGTATCTGCAAGACCTTCTATTTTCATCTCCTCTGCGCCTGCCATACTTACTAATAGCACAATTAAGAGGATTGCAGCTGTAAGGATATAACTATACACATTCTGTTTGTTACGGATCTCCTTCTGAATAGTATCCCCTGCATTCAATTATATTTTTCGCGGATTATATTAATTGTTATTGGAACTATATTATATAAAACTATGCTAAATAATATCCAACTTAAAACAAGAATGTTGGCGGTATAGCATACCTACAACCACATACTCATTTATTTCTTAACCTTGCGGTCTTGTCACTCCTAAGAAGAATAACGCATACTGCAGCAGCTGTTAACAAAAGGACCACAGATACGGAATTTGCAAGATTTATCCTAATTCCCAGAAGATTGTATAGGTAGAAAAGGCTGAGGGGCACCATGGCCAGTGATAAGCCCAGAGAAAGCGCAACTCTTTCGAGTAAATCTATTTCTTTCTTGTCAAAGAGCGCGTAAGTCCATGCTAATCCTGGTACAAATAGTACCAGTATTGAACCCGCAAGCATCTGGATGCTCATTCATTCCTCCTGTTTTTCTTTTGTTCTTTGTCTGTTTTGTTCGTTCTGGTCAAATCCTTGAGGTCAAGATCATAGAATATTAATGCAACAGTTAGGAGAAGCATGCCTGATAGAATCGATACTTCATCAACTATGCTTGTGGCACGGGATAACTTATAATCTATCATAAATATCCCGATGATAGCGATCATCAGGGCCAGAATAACATCCGTGACCTTGAACTTCTGTTCATTTTGTTTTTCTTCTTTAAAGAAGAGAATATCCACTAAACCGGAGATTATTGCGGGCACTATGATATATCTTACATCAATATATGCAGACACGCTATACATCCAGAGGTTCTCCATCAGAAACAACAGGAGCATGGTTGCAAAGAGCGTTGAGAACACGTTGTGATTAAAAGCTACTAATTCCCGATGATTTTCTATACCCATTGAAGATCTGGACATGTCTTTTCCCTTCTTCAGATTATCAGTGTGCCCGTAGATATGATAAGCAGCTATCATTAAAAATCCTATAGTTATAATACCAAAAATTGTAGCACCTGATATATGTAAGTTGTTATCCTCTATACTCTTTTTTGAGACTTCTTCGGCCTGTTTGGGACCTTCGGTGTCGGAATAAGTGTTGTTTATTTTCTTTCCTACTATTACAATTGTAGATGAGTTCCTGATATCTGCTCTAATATTTACGTCACCATTACTTTGTGCAGCAATCTCCCTATGCAATTCTTCCCAATCAGCAGCACCATCTCTCAATACAGCCAGTGATGATATGTCTATTCCTTCATCATCGATCCATGTGCTGCTAACCTTAAGATGGATATTACCATCAATAACGCTGTCAGGAACGATTGATATATTATATATTCTGTATGTTTCATATGTGT
>NZ_JBFYLB010000028.1:0-5427 GCF_041305605.1 Methanomethylovorans sp. | reverse complement strand
ATGTCAATAGCATTCTTTATCATCATCTCTTTTAAACTTAGCAACATCAATTTACTGCATCTAGGTGGACATTAGAACATTTATAAATTTACAAAAAAGAAACCATTCCTCACTTACTATACTTAGATATCTCTATAATGCTGTACTAATCAAACAGAACCGATCTCTATGGCTTAATTCTTAAGGGCGATGGTACTGTTCATATCGTGTATGAAGCATCCCTCTTCCTGCAAAAATCTCTATTTGTTTCCCTTTCATTCCTTTATTATCATCATAGGATCGCCCACGCCCACAACGGTGATCCTGGTCTCCAGGGGTGGATGAGGCCAGTTATCCGGTGCAATGTTCTTTACAGATATATTCACCTGTGTTTCTTCTTTGTTGACACCACAACGTTGTTCATATTCAAGTACCATCTCCAGTCCGATCTGCCTTGCTCTTTCAAAGGCCTCCCTATAATCTACGATATGTTCCCTTCCTCCAGGATAAAAAATAAGAAAATCCTCTGCAGGTTTCTCAATGGACACGGGCATAATCAGCACCTCGACTCTTTTGACCCCCTTCCCGGCAAGAGCTCCCACCGCATTCCCCACTTCTGCATGGTCCGGGACTATAATATCAGCATCCAGGAGTTCAGCCATTTCCTCAGAATATGCTTTTACGGGACCTCCCAGCAATACAATAGGCAATTTCAGGCTGAACTTTGCCGGATACAGGCCACTAAGCAGTTCGTCAACAAGGGGCTTGGACCTTTCAGGTAAAAGAAAAGCCATCTGGCTGTGGGCCATATTCTTTGCCACATGTTCTTTCACATGGGTACAGAACTCATATTTTTTTCTACCGTTGTAGCGGGAGAGAAGTTCAGCACCTGCATGAGATGCATCTGCATTCCAGGCAGTGTATTCTCCCCTTACATGCAAGGCGTCCGTGGGTGTAAAACCGATAGCTTGTACTAGTCTTTTCTGTATAAGAGAATCCATTACTTTTCCAGAAGGCATGGCATGCATGGATGTATAAAGTTCATGTATGCTAACCGGATCGCTTCCAATATGCTCCAGCATTTCAGCTTCCTCTATATTTAGTCCATGGATCACGTATCTGGTTCTTACAAAGAACTTGGTAGGCTGGTAGTTCTCATCCAGTGACTTACGGGGAAGCAGCCGCATAAGATTAAGTTTCTGCAATAGGCCTGGGTGCTCAATAGCGGCAACACATAGGGGAATAACACGTCTGGGACCAATCTTCATTTCTCCATCCGTGACCCAGACATGGCTGTCCCCACCAGTGGCCGAAGTCTCCATCTTCATAGCCCTTACCCGTGTTTTCCATCCACCTACCACAGAACCTGAAGCACTTATCTCAGGAACACCATTATATATAGCAGATACATCAGTACTGGTCCCTCCGACATCTATAGCTGCACAGGTGTCAAGTTTTGCAAGATACGATGCTCCGAGAAGACTCGCAGCAGGCCCGGAAAAAATAGTCTCAATAGGTTTTTCGAGAGCATCCTCCAGATTATATACGGAACCATCACATTTGAGCATCAGCATCCTGGCATTGATGCCCCTTTTATTGATATCTGCCATCACAGCGCTGACAAAGCGATGTGTAATTGGTATCAATTGAGCATTAAGAACAGCAGTCACCGCTCTTTCATAGGCTCCCAGCTCCTGGGAAAGCTCGTGCCCGCATACAACCGGTTTACCAGTGATCTCCAGTATCATGTATTTAGCCTGCAGCTCATGTTCAGGGTTCCTTGTACCAAAGAAGGCTGAGATGGCATATGCTGACACTTTATCCTTTGTTCTGTAACCAAACTCTTTAATGGCTTTGATATCCAGGGGCACTTCTTCCTCGCCACTTGGACCATGGCCGCCGGGCACAACTATAAAATCCGGAGTAGGGAATTCCCGTTCTGCAGGATGCTGCCCTATGAGCACAAGTCCCACAGGAGTCCCCGTACCTTCAAGCAATGAATTAGTGGAAAGAGTTGTAGAAACTGACACGAGGTTGACCTGGCTTAACAGTGCCTGGTCAAGGGAGTCCAGAACTGCACTTATGCCAATCTGCAGGTCAGGATAGGTGGTAAATGCCTTTTTGGAATCTACAACCACACCGTCTGATCCTCTCAAAAGGACAGCATCTGTATATGTCCCACCTGTGTCAATACCAAGACCGTAATGCATAATTTTATCTCCTTTTTTCTAATATCTCTATATAGAGAGTTTATACTTAACCTTTTTCAAATAAGGTTATATATTTATTCTCACATGTGTTTAATAGCAGAGGGCATGCCAAAATCTGGTATTACCTTATGAAAAGACGCAATACGGCAGATGATAACGGTATCAGGGGTCAAGATGAAACTAACAGTCGTTTACGATAATGAGGCAAAAGAAGGTTTGAACAGTGGATGGGGCTTTTCTTGCTTAATTGAAACTGTAGAGCATAATATTCTCTTTGATACTGGCTGGGATGGCCATGTTCTTCTGGCGAATATGGACAAACTTGGCTTTTCTCCTGAAGATATCGACATCCTTGTGTTATCTCATCAGCACTGGGACCACATTGGCGGTGTTCCAACTTTCCTTAATATGAATTCAGATCTAGATGTCTTTATCCCAGCAAGTTTTTCACCGAACCTGAAAAAAGAGATTTCAATAAGTGGGAGGCATTCGAGTGCTCCCGTCCTGTCTTCGGATGGGGATCTTTCTATAAATCCCCGGTTGTATGAGATAAAAACACCCCAGAAGATATGTAAGAGCGTCTACACGACAGGAGAACTTGGAAAAGAGATAAAAGAACAGTCCTTAGTACTCGACTCCGGTAAAGGACTCTACGTTATTACTGGTTGTGCACATCCGGGTCTCTCTGCAATATTGGGTGCAGCTTCTTCGTTTGGTAATGTGATCGGTATCATGGGTGGTCTGCACGACAGCCAGGAATATGATCTATTCGAAGGCATGCATTTGATCGGTGCCGGTCATTGTACTGTTCATAAGGAAAAGATCAGGACAGAATATCCAGATGCTTTTGTCGATATTTTTGCAGGATATTCTGTGGAGCTTTAAATAATACACATCAGTAATACTGTGGTTATAGAAGAAATGAACGCAAGAATAATCTATGGTCCCATTCTTTCAAGAAGGCTTGGCAGGTCACTGGGCATCGATGTGATTAAAAAGACAGGTACAAAGAAGAATTGTAATTTTGATTGTGTCTATTGCCAGTTGGGACATGTGGATAATAAGATAAAAGGACCGGAAGATGTTGAGGGAGCAGTCACCATCCAAGAAGTGGTTGAAGGGATCGGGTCTTTCCATAAGAATATAGAAAGCCTTGATTATATCACTTTTTCAGGTACCTGTGAACCTACACTTAATCTCGGACTTGGAGCGATGATCAGAGGAGTAAAACAGATTACAAAGCAACCGGTCTGTGTGCTAACGAATTCTTCTCTTGTGGACAGGGAGAATATTCGTTACAACCTTGCTGAAGCAGATCTTGTGGTAGCTACTCTTGTCTCTGGTGATGAAGATACGTTCAGAGCTATAAACAGGCCTGCTGACGGTATAAGGCTTGATAATATCATAAAAGGGCTGCAGGACATGAAAAACCTAAAAAAGCGTCCAAAACTTGGGATAGAGGTAATGCTTGTTGATTCAACAAAGGACTATCCAGTTAATTGTACAGATGAGGAGATCGCTAAACTTATAGAGGTCCTTAAAACCATTGATCCGGACGAGATAGAGATATTAACCGTTAGCAGGCCACCTGCAGAGAAGTTCATTGTCCCGGTAGCTGATATGCGGTTAAAGGAAATAGCACACAGATTTGATGAAGAGTTCGGAAGAGACAAGGTGAAACTGGTACTTAAAGGCCTGAGAAGAGAAAGGTCAAGCATGCAGCACGAAAATGTGGAAGAAGAAATCTATGACCTTGTACTCAGAAGGCCTTGCACTTTCGAGCAGATATGTGCATCCCTTGGCATACAAAGTACGGAGCTGGCTCCTATTATTGAAAAACTCATATCCTCTAACAACATAATATGTATCATATCTCAAAATGGGACATATTACAAAGCAGCTTGATACCACATACATCGTAGTTACGATGGATTTTTAATTCTTAGATTTGATCATAAGCCAGAAGTCCGATTGTTCGTAGAAGATTGTACCGCTCAAAGGGCTTTTAATAAGATATTTTACTGGATAATAATGGCAGCAAGTTTTTCTACAGATTCCCTCTAATTAGTAGTGCATATTATGATTTGATAGTTGTATTTAACCATGGGAAACTATATATAATTAATAGCCTTTGTGAGAAAATGCTATGAAAGAGCGAGGACGTCCGAAGTGCCCACGACGTGTGGAGCTTACTCCAGAAGTGATCTATTTTAAACCCAGAGGAGTGCCTCTACAGGAACTAGAGGTAGTTTCTATTGCAATGGAAGAACTTGAGGCTCTGCGCCTTGTGGATCTTGAGGGTCTCACACAGGAAGATGCATCCCTTAAGATGGGAATCTCAAGGAGGGCCTTTTGGGAAGACTTGCAAAGTGCAAGAAGAAAAGTCACTTTTGCTCTGACTACCGGCAAAGCTATAGAGATCTCAGGTGGAGATTATGTCACTGTCGGAACAGGAAATGAAGGTTGCAGAAGATCAACATAGGCCAGATGTAAGGGCCATCCTTTCAAAATTTGAATTATTTTTCAGGTGAATTAATATGGACAAGAAAGTTCAGAAAACCCAGGATCTGCTCCAGAAGCCACAGGAATCAAAGCTCATCACTAATATGAGGGCCATTAAGAACAAAATAATGGTAATGAGTGGGAAAGGAGGCGTAGGGAAAAGTACTGTTGCAGCCAATCTTGCTGCACAGCTTGCTAAGAAGGGCTTCAAAGTAGGTCTGCTTGACAGTGATATCCACGGTCCAAGCATCCCCAAGATGTTCGGGATAGAGGATAAAAGGCCTGAAGTGGATGAGAAAGGTATAGTGCCTGTACCTGTGACAGAGAACCTTAAAGTGATGTCAATTGCCCTGTTACTGGAAGATAAGGACTCTCCGATAATATGGAGAGGTCCAGCTAAGATGGCAGCTATAAAACAGTTTTTGGAAGATGTTTCATGGGGAAAGCTTGATTACCTTATCGTTGACCTGCCGCCAGGAACAGGTGATGAGCCCCTCAGCATCGCTCAGCTCATTGAAAAGATCGATGGAGCTGTGGTTGTCACCACACCTCAGGACATGGCGTTGGTAAGCGTGCGCAAGTCCATTACTTTCGCCCACATGCTGAAAGTTCCTGTTATAGGCATAGTGGAGAATATGAGTGGTATCATTTGTCCCCACTGTGATGAGAAGATCGATATCTTTGGTAAAGGCGGAGTTGAAAAAGCAGCAAAGGACTTTGATGTGCCGGTGCTTGC
>NZ_JBFYLB010000027.1:0-3798 GCF_041305605.1 Methanomethylovorans sp. | reverse complement strand
ATCTGGGAAAGCTGGTGTAAAGGTAGATCAAATCTCTCTGTTTAAATACCTTGGAGCTCTTGGTCAGCTGGAAGGCCTATGATACCTGAAAAGTTAATTGAGATGCTGACAGACCAGCAATTTGAAGAATTTTCCCAATGGTTCCATGATTCAGTCGACCCTGAAGAAATGACTGAGGAAGAGGAACTATACTGGCACCTCATAATTAACCGTCTGAACAGGGATTACATGTTGGTAGAACTCCAGCAGTTCCCCAAGTTCATTGATATAATAAGAGAAAAGAGGGAGTAATGTCCATCCCAGTTAAAAACTGTGGAGGAATCTTATTGTGAAACCCTCAAACATATCCTTAATAACAGAATGCTTCTGGATGTATCTGTAGCAGACATTCATAGAGAACTTGATAAATTGAAACGATATGAATCTGTACTAAGAAATATGGCCATAACCCTTATTTTTGCATAGTGTTTTTTATCAAATCTGGTTAAAAATACTGTAATGTAATTATATACTAAAAATATAGTTGGCATTTTCATTAACTATATGAGGATATGGTTGCCTGGGAACAGGCAGATCGTACTATATAAGTCTGATTCCAATGCAGTGCAAATTATGCACAATATATCGACTGAATCAATGGAAATAAGATGAAAGTGTTCACCTTTCTCTATTTAAGCATAATCGATAGCAGTAATTGCGTGAAAATTTATATACTAATATTGTACATATAACTTACTTACCATATGAGGGGATTTATATGGAAAACGACAAAACGACATTTCTCCAGTTCCAGGAAATCTTTTTCAGATACCTGGATTCAGAACAGCTTTCAGAACAAGAAGCACAATTGAAGGACAATATGATCTTTTTTGTTCAGCGGGCGTGCATCGAATATTTCATGCATTGACCTGTGAACAGAACGAGAAACCTTCGGCAAAACGTATTTTGATAGCATTATTGTTATCATTTCTTTTCTTTCTAATAGGTGTAGCATCTTTTCATTTGATCATATTATATCGATATTTCGGGTTCTTATAATGTGCCCAGATCCCACTGTAGAGCTACCAGGACATTTAATTCAGGATAGACTCGCTCAACGGGGAATATAGAACATTACAAAAACACCTGCCAGAGCTATGAATGCACCTATGATCTCGTACTTATCAGGTTTTTTCTTATCAACATAAAAACCCCATATCAGAGAGGAAACAATGAATATCCCTCCGTATGCAGCATAGACCCTTGCGAAATGTGCATGCTGAAATGTAGGTACTATGCCATAGCAGAACAATACTGCAGCTCCCAGAAGGCCATAGGTCCAGCTCTTCTTTTCCCTGAGCCATAACCACACCAGATAACCACCTCCTATCTCGAAAAGTGCTGCAACGAAAAAGAGCAAAAGAGATATTGCAATATCCATCATGATCATTCATCCTTCCTTGGCCAGTAAAATATGATGGTAACCCCGATCAAAATAATAAAAGCTCCCAGTGTATCGTACAGATCTGGAGCTGTTTTGTCAAAATACCATCCCCATAGCAGTGACATAACCACAAAAATCCCTCCGTAGGTCGCATAGATCCTGTGAAAATAGGAAGGTTGGAAAGTGGGCACTATGCCATAAAGAAAAAGAACGATGCCACCAAATATGGCAAAAGTGAAGTCCTTGTTCTCCCGTAACCACAACCAGATTAGATAGCCCCCGCCAATTTCAAATATCCCGGCAAGGATAAACAAGAAGATAGTGAACAAGATACATTGTACCCCTAAGAGGCATTTTAGCCGGGACAAGAGATCATAGCTCATAATTGTTACTGGAAGCGGCTTTATTTAAATATTTGGAAGCTATGGGGGGAAAAGGTGATCCTTTTGCTGAAGTACAAAGAGCTTTAGACCTGGATGATCGATCATTTTTTCAGCTTGTCATCTTTATGTTCACTCGGACCTTCTTCCTTTTTGTTCAGTTCCAGTATCACATGATTACATCTTCCACTCTTGCTTCCACATACTTTGCAATATCTCGCCATGTTCTACATCCATTGATAGTTATTGTTCAACGATTAAGTACTAATATAAATATGTACTAATATTATTTGTACTTTAGTTTTCATATCTCAGAATTAATTGAAGATATATAGATAATTACTGAAATGATCCAAAATTATCTGCCAAAAGATAATAAAAGTGAGCTGAGCATGAACATGTTAAAAACAGATTCAAAGAATGGTATCATTTTCCAGGAAAAGCAGTATTTTGATAAATGGATGTGGTTCTTTGCTTTTGCAGGGTTAATGATCCTGGTGACTATCGTTATCCTTCTGTCCATCTTTGCTGCAGTTCCTGAAGCCCCTTCAATTCTTCTTATTATAGCAGGCATTCCGGTATTTCTCTTTACCATCATAGGTTTTGTCTTCTCAAAAATGGAGTTGACCACTGAAATTCGTCATGGTGGACTACATATAAGATACCGTCCGACACAAAGGGTATTCAGGCACTATGCCTTCAATAACATCGAATCCTATGAGAGGTCAAAAGGAGGACTTCTTGACGGTATTATGAACTGGAAGATCCGCACGTATCCGAATAAGACAACATATCAATGTGGCAGTCATGAAAAAGTGCTGATCAAGCTTACTAATGGAAAAAGTCTCCTCCTTGACTCCAGACATCCGGATGAGTTGATTGCTGCTATTAATTCCATGAAAAAAGTGTAGAAACAGTATTCTGAAATTAAATATAATATTTTGGAATTCCGTTATTACCACAGGGCTTTTTCTATGACCCTCGGTACACCGGAAAAATGATTGATCGTATCAAGTCTTAAAAAGGCATCCATTCCGGGATCTCCATTCTCTTTCTGCCATTCATGATAGATGCGGACATAAAAACCGATCGCACATAGGAATTGGTCATCTTTCCAGGAATGCCTGCCTGCTCCCTGGGAAGAGGGATTTAACTTTCCATGGGGAGAATAACCAAGATAGTCTTCCCAGGAATTTCCCGGAGGAAAATAATCATCAGCATGAATTCGATTCAAAGAAATGCCTATATGATGTGCATCGATCATCGGACAGATGTGGGGCAAAAGGCAGTGACAAACCTTACTTCCAATGACGAAGCCACCTGATTTTGAAAATTTGCCAGGGGTTGCGCAGTAGTTGAAGAGTTCTTTCAGTTCATTAGCGACCGTTGAATTTCCACAAACGGCAGTTAATGGACTGACAGATATATCAAAAAATTCTAAACACTGCATGTTTATATTCCTGGATATTTGTTGAATGTTCAACTGAAACGTTCTTATCTCAACGAGCTTACTGGCACGGGCATTCATATTGAAATCAGTCAGAAATCTGAAAATCGATCTGCTGGCTTCCGATGTTTTGAGCCAGTTGCTAAGGCCATTCTCTTTGTTTATTCCATTAAATCTTGAAACTAAAAAATAATGATGATCAAGATTATAGCGTTTGTTTAGCATATTGTAGGTTCCGATGTTAACGGCAATTTGATCAACTATCGTTTTTATTGTGGTGTTCTCTTCAACGGGCACTGCATTCCACCCACCATCGAAATGATAAATTAACGTTTTAAAGAATCGAACAGGCAAATGATGTACGTGTTGTCAGTCTTTGAGCGCAATGTGCTACACACTGCACGACAGAACATAATATAAAGATTATGATTTTGTTTTAATTCTATATAAAATAAAAAGTGACTATAATGCCGGTTAAAGTTAAGGGAAATAAATATCACTACAAACATAGCCCGGGTTTAGCATATAGATATTTTAGAGAACATGCA
>NZ_JBFYLB010000026.1:0-29099 GCF_041305605.1 Methanomethylovorans sp. | reverse complement strand
CATGCAACTTCATCTTTTGGTATCGGATAAATATTTGTGCATGGGAATGCACTTGATATGTAATGTCTTGTATGAGTTTAAAAAGAGGATAGAATTATGGTATTTCATAGCCAAAATCCATTCCCTCTGAATAGAGGTCAATCACTAGAGTTTTTTCTTCATTTAAATTAACATTAACATTTTTAGTGATATTTCCATCTAATGTTATTTTTACTAAATAATCTCCTTTTTATATAATACGGATGCTTAACATTTACCCGGCGGCTGTTTAAGTATCTAAAAATAATTAATTAACCAGATAACAGAATGCGGATAGGCATTATATGCCCTTCGTGTGGACAGAGCTATGATATTGGATGGATAACTGCTGATATAGAAGAACTGGAACCGATCAAAGGCGAACCATACCCGGAAAAATAAAGATTAAGAATGTGCCTGGTAGCACTTTAGTCTGTCAGAGTTCAAGATTCCTGTTTTTTGCCCGGTATTTTATCCAGTTCCTTCTTTATTGCAGATGCCTCTTTCCTGTATTTGCCGGACATTGAACTGTGGACATCTACATCTATGATCTTTTCCTTCAGGTCCGAATCAATTGTAGAAAGGACTTTCTGTATTGCAGCATACCTGTATTCCAGCTCCTGAATGTCCGTATCTTTATGCCTACCTTTGTTCTTTTTATTCAGATAGATAGCTCCGCCAAGAGCAAGCAAGCCAATAATGAAGAACAAAGCAGACAGGTACATAGAATTATTTGATGCCTTTGCCTCTGTTGTGGATACTGTGATCTCATTGAAGGAAGGATGGGAGAAAAAGAAAGTTGTTATATTACCGTTTCTTTTGGAATTTGAAGATAATGAAAGCCCATTGCCATCAACTACCACCGGGTCAATGCCTTGATCCGTTTTTACGTTAAGGACAAGAGAGTGGATCGAAGATGGCTGGTATCCAGGTACTGTAAGATGTTTAGTGAACTGCCCATCGGATCCACCGGGTAAAAGATATAGTAAACTGTACAACTGCGGCAACCCTGAAGATCCGGGAGTGGCATTGTCGCTGAAGTAGAGGATATTGCCTGTCCGGTTATATTCAAGATCTATCACAGATGTGCTATTGGACATATCCTGCTTCTGGAAAAGCATCATAGTGGAATCTTCTGGTACTGAAATACCTATAAAAATGGCATTTTCATCGTACGATAAACTCCATGTTTCCTGAACAAGGATCCCATCCATATAGCTCATATCCAGATCAATGATGTACTGCTGGAAAGACATGCCTGTAAGATCAGTGTCATTGCCAGCGGTTGGAGCGGTTATGTTATCTGCTGCACCCGCATGTGGTAATAGAAAAAGACAGAGACAAACCAAGAGCAATTGCTTCAAGCATATAAGGACCAGCCTCTGATCTGACTTTCTAAGCGCTAAATGAATATTCATGAGATCCCTTTTTAATGCATTCACGCTGGTAATTGTTATATGTTTTTGCTTTTAGCTTCCGTCTGGAATCAGCGGGAATCTGTTGTATGTTTTTTATAAAACCATGAAAATGGCTTCGACGAACACATATATATATATCAATCTGTAAAGTATAGGTCTGGTAAAGTTGTGTATGATGACAGATGCCGGAAGATGGTGGTATTGAGGTCGCCTTTTGTCTGAGATCTGTCTATATCTGCAGACTCCCGCAGTAACAGTCAAGTGCCATCTAAAAGTGGTCAGACTGAATGAATCCCGTCTGCTGCTAAGCATCATGACGGTATAAAGAGAGAGAGGAGAGAGGCAAGCTATCCTGCACTATAGGCACGTGAGCTTACCTCTAACTTTAAATATAAATACATAAGTATAAAAAGAAGTAAAAGTATATAGTATCACTGTAGAGTAATGACACAATTCCACATATATAAGGAATTAGTGGAAATCCACATATTACAGCTATGTGGTCATTCACATGTTCATTACACAAGTGTACTCAGTAATCCAGTGAGGGGATGAACGTGCAATCCATAGTACAGGAAGCATTAAAACACACAGAAAAGGATAGAGAGTATCGAAAAACAGTAGCAGTGGATGATCAACTTGACGGCTTTGGAATGCCGCGCATTACGATCGTAGGTTGTGGCGGTGCAGGAAACAACACCGTTAACAGGCTCTACAACATCGGCATAGATGGTGCCGAGACCATTGCCATTAACACAGACAAACAGCATCTGGACAACATCAGAGCTGACAAGAAGATCCTTGTGGGTAAGACGCTTACCCGCGGACTTGGTGCAGGCGGATATCCGGAAGTAGGTGCAAAGGCAGCAGAACTGGCCCGCGGCACCCTTGAGGATATATTCAAGGAAACAGACCTTGTATTCATAACTGCAGGTATGGGTGGAGGTACCGGTACTGGTGTCGCGCCCGTTGTCGCAGAGATCGCAAAGGAACAGGGAGCCATAGTAGTAGGCATGGTCTCCAGTCCTTTCAGGGTTGAAAGGGCAAGGACCGTCAAAGCGGAAGAAGGACTCGAGGACCTGCGCAAAGCCGCAGATACCGTGATCGTACTTGATAATAACCGACTGCTGGAATATGTACCCAACCTGCCCATAGAGCAGGCTTTCTCAGTAATGGACCAGCTCATCGCGGAAACAGTAAAGGGCATCACCGAGACGATCACTCAGCCATCTCTCATTAACCTCGACTATGCAGACATAAGGGCTATCATGGGTTGTGGCGGTGTTGCTGTCATGCTCGTAGGAGAGAGTAAGAACCAGGACAAGAGCAATGACGTAGTACGTATTGCATTGAACCACCCCTTACTGGATGTGGACTACAGGGGAGCGACAGGTAGCCTTGTGCACATTACAGGTGGTCCTGACCTCAGCCTGAAGGAAGCAGAAGAGATAGCTTCATCTCTTACCTATGAACTTTCACCCAATGCCAATGTCATATGGGGTGCAAGGATAAGGGAAGACTACGAAGGCAAGGTGCGTGTGATGGCTATCATGACAGGTGTCCAATCCGCACAGGTACTTGGCCCAAAGAATACGCCAAGTACGATTCCCCAGACAGCAAATAATTACAGTGGCAATTCCTCTTATGGCAGGACACGCCAATCCGTTGTTGAGTCGCTCGGCCAGAAAAGGAATGGCGGGTCAATAATCGATATAATAAGCTGAACGCATAATATCCAGGCTACATTGCTGTACCTGGACTCTTTCTTTTTTAGCAGCAGATATTCTTTTTAACTACCTGTACAATTAGGTTACATGGACATCCTGGTTGCTACGGGAAAACTCGCAGAAGGCACTGTAAGAAAAGCAGTGGATACAAAGGCACATATTATTGTACTGGATATGGATATAGCGGCATTCATAACCCCGCGAAAGCTCCAGGAAGCCATAAAGAAGCAAGATCCACATAAAAATTATGACATCATCTTTGTGCCAGGCCTGGTATCCGGGGATTTTTCAAAAGTTGAGCAAGATCTTGGCAGTAAGATATACCTCGGCCCAAAGCATGCCTATGACCTTGGCTATGTCCTGGATTTTGTGGGAAAGATAGAGTTTTCCGCCAAAGTTCCTGCCTGTGAGCTGCTTGCAGATGTCAGAAAGAAATTGGCCCTGGCGAAAGTGGAACAGATAGAAAATGCCTGTGAACCTTTAATGTACCTAAAAGATCTCAAGCTTGGAGGAGGCAGCCGTATGAAAGTGCTGGCTGAGATAGTGGATGCTACAGGCATGGAATCCAGTGCCCTGGAAAAGAAAATACTTGCCTTTGTTAGCCGGGGTGCGGACATGATCGATCTGGGAGCATCCCTCAATGCTACGCCAGACGATGTAGAGCGTACTATCCGTATCGCCAGAAAAGTGACTGCATTGCCCATCAGTATCGATACGCTTGAACCCGCACTCCTCACCCGTGCGATCGAAACAGGTGTGGACCTTGTGTTAAGTCTTGACAACAACAATCTGGATGAGATAGGCCCTCTGGCAGTATTGGCAGAAATTCCTGTCGTAGTCATACCTGATAGCTGCGAAGGATTAGACAGCCTTGTAAAAAATATCGAAAAGGCAAAAGAACTGGGCATCCGAAAGATCATTGCAGATCCTGTGTTAGACCCTATTGGTCACGGAATAGCCTGTTCCATTGCACGCTACTATGAATTTCAGAAATTGTTCCCTAGAATTCCTGTTTTCTTTGGAGCGGGGAACGTAACCGAACTCCTGGATGTTGATTCCCCCGGAGTGAATGCAACACTTTGCGGCATAGCAACAGATCTGGGTGCAAGCATACTTTTTACCCCGGAGTACAGTAATAAGACCCAGGGATCGATAAGTGAACTGAAGGTTGCTTCCCAGATGATGATACTTGCCACGGAAAGACAGAGTTCCCCGAAAGATCTGGGCATAGACCTTATGATACTTAAGGAAAAAAGACGGCGAACAGATGCGAATATGCCTGACAAGTATACGGAAGCCAAAGAGCGCAGGATGTGGAAAACAGATCCTGCCGGAAGTGTGAGGATCGGGATCATGCCTGATGAGGAAAGAACGGGAGAAGGCTTGATAGTTGCCGAACATGAGACTTCCACGATAGTGGGCACCAATGCAAGAGAAGTTCTGGATACACTTATGGAGATGGAACTTGTATCTACCCTGGAACATGCAGGCTATCTGGGAAGGGAACTTAAGAAAGCGGAGATCGCCTTAAAGTTTAATAGAAGTTATGCACAGGATGATGAGTTTTAGGTGTTATTATGATACTTCAACAAGAAGACAAGGATGCCATAGTTGCCATAGTTGCTGCACGCCATTTCTCCGAGCAGAAATGGAAATGGATCAATTTGAAAAAAGATATACAAAAAGTTTTCAGAGCTTTTGAGGAAATAAGGGAGCAATACGATAAGTACCCATATATGAGCAAGGATTGGTATGTAGAGAATTCAGCTACCAAGGGGATGCATATGTGCGATACCTGGGAAGAGCTCCTGCTTCTTGTGGAATTCTTGCGGGATTATGCCCAGTATTTCGATTTCATGGTGAAGTATGAAGGGGGAAGAAAAATGTTCTGCATTGCCAGCCATGATGGAAAACTCACACATGAACAGGAGAATGCTATTACGGTTGCGAGAAGACTAAGAAGCAACGTTATTGTCTTCTCTGTGGAAGTACCGGATTCCATTGAGTTTGATATGATACAGATGGGAGGAGGAACATAACTTCACTTGGATCGAGACCTTAACCGGTGCTTAAGATTCCAACCAACTTTATATATAGTATTGAAGAATATTAGCGCGAGCCAGTCTCATTTATACATGAACTGTAGTAAATACAGCTTATCTAATATGATACTTATACGTAAATATACGTAAATCAGAACCAAAGACAAATAGAGGAGTTACATAATGGATGTTTTATATTACCTGGCACCTCTTGCCGGTCTTGTCAGTCTGATATTCGCTGGCTTCTTTGCAAGCAGTGTCCTTAAAGAAGGCACCGGATCAAAGGAGATGCAGAAAATATCAGCTGCCATACAGGAAGGTGCAATGGCTTATCTGAATCGACAGTACAAGACAATAGCTATTGTGGCAATCGTTCTTGCAGTCCTTATATACACACTGCTGCCGGACGGAGATAAGATCGCCATCGGTTTCCTTGTGGGTGCCATAAGTTCTGCTATTGCAGGGTACATAGGAATGAACGTATCTGTCAGAGCAAATGTAAGGACAGCACATGCTGCTTCCGGTGGTCTGCAAAAAGCAATGCATGTGGCATTCCGTGGTGGAGCGGTCACAGGTCTTGCAGTGGTAGGACTCGCTTTGCTCGGTACCAGTGGATTCTACATACTTTATGGTGATGTAGACCTTGTAGTAGGTTTCGGTTTCGGTGCCAGTCTTATCAGCCTTTTCGCCAGGGTAGGTGGCGGTATATTCACAAAAGCTGCTGATGTAGGCGCAGACCTTGTGGGTAAGATAGAAGCAGGTATCCCCGAAGACGACCCACGTAACGCTGCCGTTATTGCCGACAACGTAGGAGACAATGTAGGTGACTGCGCTGGCATGGGTGCGGATCTGTTCGAGACATATGTGGTCACAGTGCTCGCTTCAATGCTGCTGGGTGCACTTGTAATTGACAAATACCCCAATGCTATCCTGTATCCCCTTATGCTGGGTTCATCCGCTATAATCGCTTCCATCATATCGGTCTTCTTCGTTAAGATAGGAGCCGACGGCAAAATAATGAAAGCCCTGTACAAAGGGGTTGCAGGTTCTGCGATCATCAGTCTTGTGTTCTTCTACTTCATCACCAATTCACTGATGAATGATATGAGGATCTACCTTGCTGCCGTCGTTGGTATAATAATCATGGTCTTCATGGTGATCTTCACCGAATATTACACTTCTACAAAATTCCGCCCGGTAAAGGCAATTGCCGCTGCATCAAAGACCGGTGCAGGAACTAACGTTATTTCCGGTCTTGCGATTGGTTTTGAAAGTACAGCCCTGCCTGTGGTGACAATTGTAGCCGGTATTCTTGCTTCATACTTTGTCGTGGGCGGTATGACCGATCCTGCAGTGGGCTTATACGGTATAGCTATTGCAGCAGCAGCAATGCTTTCCACAACAGGCATGATCGTTGCACTCGACTCCTATGGTCCCATCACCGACAATGCTGGGGGTATCGCTGAAATGGCAGGTATGCCTTCAAGCGTGCGCAAGGTCACTGATGCTCTGGATGCTGTGGGTAATACCACAAAGGCCGTCACAAAAGGTTATGCAATAGGTTCTGCAGCTTTGGGTGCCCTGGCTTTGTTCGCAGATTACAAGCACAAAGTTTCACCTGCTGGTACTTCCCTCAACCTGAGTCTGGACCAGCCAGTGGTGCTTGTAGGCCTCTTCATCGGTGGACTGTTGCCATTCCTGTTCACAGCTGTCACAATGCAGGCTGTAGGCAAGGCTGCTGTCAAGATAGTGGACGAGGTACGCCGCCAGTTCAGAGAGATCCCCGGAATCATGGAAGGTACAGCAAAACCAGAATACGGAAAATGTGTAGACATTGTGACTGCTGCAGCCATTCGCGAAATGGTTATCCCCGGTTTCCTCGCAATAGTAGTTCCGCTTGTAGTAGGCGTTTTATTGGGCCCATCAGCACTCGGTGGACTACTCATAGGTCTTATAGTTGCAGGTTTGCTGCTGGCCCTTACAATGGATAACGGTGGCGGAGCATGGGACAATGCCAAGAAGTTCATAGAGAACGGAGAATATGGCGGAAAAGGCTCAGATGCACACAAGGCAGCAATAGTAGGTGACACCGTAGGTGACCCATTCAAAGATACCTCAGGTCCTGCCCTCAATGCCCTGATCAAGGTGGTAAACATGATCGCCATCCTGTTCTCAACTCTTTTCATTGGCAAAGGACTGCTATAAAGGACCAGATTGCATGAGGCCATTGGCCTCACTCTTTTTTTAAGTCGTTCGGAACACTTTTTATATTAAAATGTGTAAGGTAGCTACAGGAGTAAAAGTATGCAAGAAGATCTGGGCACTCTACTGAACAGGGGCTATGGGACATGGACCCGAAATATGATAATAGCGGTTCCTTTCATTCTTGATCTGATGGCAACGATCATCTTTTCCTTGTTCGCTATAACCCTTTTCGTAATAGTCTTTGTGATGCCGGAAATAGCTTCTTCTACTGTAGCCGATAATGTACCACCCGAAGTATACCTGGAAATACTTAGTTCACTCTTAAAAGAAAATCTCTTGCTTTTCATAGCAGGTACGTTGTTACTCTTGATATTTCTCTTACTGATCGGATCATTCTTTGAGGCAGGAGCTATCGGCATGTGCCGTCTTGCACTGCTTAGCGGCGATACATCCATTGGGCAGATGTGGTCATCTGCCAGACACCATGTCCTGAACCTTCTGCTTGCTAAAACACTGGTGGCTCTTATTATAATGGCAGGCGTGTTGTTCCTCGTGCCCGGCGCTCTTAGTGCAGGGGAACTTGAAGCATTAGCAACCGATCCCACCTCCACAGGAAGCATACTGATAGGCCTAGGTACATTGGCCTGGTTCCTCTATGCCCTTGTTGCCGGAATATTGCTGTTCTTTGTAGAATACGCCTTAGTGGTAGATGACCTGGATCCTATCTCGGCACTGGAAAAAAGCTTGGAATTCTTCAGAGATAACAAGGTTAGCGTGATCGCGATCATCGGGATCATAGTTATTATTTCCCTGGCATTGGAAATATTCGGAAGTGCTATTAGTTCGGTAGAAGCTCTTGCAGATGTATGGAGCCTGGCCTATCTTTTCCTTTCAGTGCTTGTGATAAGGCCACTCACGACTATCTGGATAACACGAATGTATATGGATCGTACAGGGAAGGAACTCTATTCATTTGACATGTATTCATTTGAATAACGGAACCTATTGTTTTCCAAGCAGCTTACACGCCTGGCAGAGCTCACCACTGCATGCCTGCCCGCAGATGCGGCAATTGGCAAGTTTTGCAATGGGCATTTCCCTGGAAAGGACATCTGCGATCTTGTCGAAACCACTTAAAAGAGCATATTTTGTTCCCGGATGCTTATCCTCAAAATCGTCCAGCATTTCTCTAACTTCTCCCCTCATGGCCTCATGAGCGTAAGGACAAGCGCCGGTACTGAGAGGAAGACCGTTGAGATAGGCATACATGGCAACCTCTTTTTCAGGAACGAAACGTAAAGGTTTTATTCTGAGTACAAGCCCTTCCAGCTCACACAGGGGAACAAGGCGTACCATACGTGCCACATCTCCTTTGAGATGATTGAGCATTATCGTTTGGGCCTCATCGTCCAGGTTGTGGCCAATTGCAAGTTTGGTGGCACCTAATTCCAGAGCCTTGCGGTTGAGAATGGATTTACGCAGGACACCGCAATAACTGCAAGTTCCTTTTTCACGGTCCCAGGAAGCGATCTCATCCATTGTTCTGTCATATTCTTCCCTGAAAGAGAGAATGATATGTTCCACACCAAGCCGGCTGGTAAGCCCTTTAGCCTGTTCCAGAGTATTGTGCCGATATCCTGCTATGCCCTCGTCCACTGAAAGAGCAACGAGCCGGATATCCGGACGTTGCCCCAGGATCTTATGTAGCATATAAAGCAGTACACTGCTGTCCTTGCCCCCGCTTACAGCCACCGCTATTGTCTCGTTCTTCTTCACTGCATAATGTTTGCGTATTGTGAGCTTTATCTTCCTTTCCACGTCTTCCATGAAATGCTTCTTGCACAGGTGCATACCGGAATATCTCTGGTAGATAATGGAATCGTGTTTGCACTTATCACACTTGATGCTCATAGGTTCATTCCTGCATCAAAAAAGGCATGTTAGTATTTATTGTTGTGGTGGAAAGATACTTTTGCCTGATACAAGCAGTATCTGAAGTTAGAACTGACCGGAAAAACTTATAATGATATAGCTCCTCTTTATAGTATAATTTCCACTGTTCTGAAAACGAAAAGGATGATCCGATGCCTATGATCATTGAAAATATATCCATACTGCTTTTATTGCTGTCTGTACTTGCAGGCTGCCTGATGGGCATAGTGTCAGGATTAATACCCGGACTGCACAGCAATAATTTTGCTCTGTTGCTGGTATCCGTATCTCCTCTGCTCATTGAAAGCGGCATACCAGCTACGTATATCATCTTCATGATCCTGGCAAACTGTATCACGCACACCTTTCACGATATAATACCTGCTATCTACCTGGGAGTACCTAACTCGGATATGGCACTGGCAGTACTTCCGGGACATCAGTTGCTGCTCGATGGCAGAGGACCCGAAGCAATACGCCTTTCAGCTCTGGGAAGTGCAGGCTCTGTTATCATATCCATTATTCTGCTCTTGCCTTTTGGACTTCTGTTATATACAATATATCCACTTATACAGGAATATATCGGCTGGATGCTGCTCTTCATAGCTTTGCTGATGATCTTAACTGAAAAAGGAGAGTATGTACCGGGCCAGGGCTCTCTTACCCGGTATAGGTATAAATTCTATGCACTTATGGTATTCATGATGAGTGGCCTGCTGGGGATCTTTGCTTTCGGGAAGGAGAATATGGCTAACTCCCTGTTCAGCTCGGATAGTCCATCGATACTGCTTCCTCTGTTAAGCGGCCTGTTTGGAGCTTCCCAGCTGATAGTAAGCCTCACGACCAGTTCAGTCATTCCACCGCAGCGCACTTCATTGATCACACTGCCTGCTAAAAGGGTAATAAAAGCAATTGCCTCCGGAAGCATTGCGGGTTCCTTTGTAGCCTGGTTACCGGGAGTATCATCTTCTGTCGCCACATTGCTGGCAGAACAGGTCAGCAGGATACGTGGCAAACAAAATTCTGGTAAATCTGCTATATCTGAAGATCCGCTGGATGAAGCCAGGGAGTTCATAGTTTCAGTATCGGGTGTCAATACTGCCAATGCAATTTTCGGCCTTTTTGTTTTTTTCTTCATTGGCAGGGCCCGCAACGGCGCAATAGTGGCGATATCATCTTTTCTGGAACCATCATCAATAGACATACCCATTATCCTTATTCTATTAGGTGTAGTGATCCTTGCATCGATATTTTCGTATTATTCAACTATCAAGATTGGAAATACCATTCACCTGTTCATGGAGAAAATAGACTACAGAAAACTAAGCATCACAGTACTGGCAGGTCTTGTACTGATGGTCACCTTATTCACAGGGGTTTTCGGGATCATAATATTCCTCATGGCCACATCTATAGGACTGCTGCCATCTTTCATGCATGTACGAAAAAGTAATGCCATGGGCGTGATCTTACTGCCGGTTATCCTGTATTTTTTATAAAAAGTACTGCTTAAGAGAAGATATTTTCCAAAAGATAAGTATCTTCATGAGAATAAGCCGGTACGCAGCAGCAGAGTATCACAAGTTCCGCCCCGGAGAAGTTCTCTACTTTGTGAGCCGTACCCGGAGATATACAGATGGTATCTCCATTACCTATTTCAAACTTGTCTTCTCCAAGGATCATAAACCCAGAGCCTGAGATGATATGATAGACTTCTTCTGTGACTCCATGCATATGCAAAATGGTTGAAGAACCCGGAGGTACTCGTGCCTCTGCCAGGCTCAGATAAGAGTTGCCATGCACAGCAGGATGCATGAGTTCTCTTATTATCGAACCGTCTTTTGTGACGTAAGGATCTGCATGAGTATATGCAGTCCTTTGGATTTGCTTTTCTGCCATCATTGCTGTTGCTCAAAACCATTGATCATCCGCATCATATTATCCTTGATCTGTACCACTGCATCCACCCATTTTCCCCCTACATCAATGGGTGCAACGCCTTCGAGGTCTGCCCGGACAAGATCTTCATCATAGGGTATCTCACCAAGCACGGGTATTCCAAGAGCCTCAAGCTGAGGCGTAAGGTTTACAGACTTGCCCTTGTTGATGACCGCTGCCAGATGTTTGACCTCTATACCCTCTGAGAGATGCTTTATCCTTTCAGCTGTTTCCAGGGAACGCTTGCCGGGCTCAACAACGATGATCATCAGGTCTATACCCTTTGTGGTTCCTCTGCCCAGGTGTTCGATGCCTGCCTCCATATCAAGTATCACTGCACTGGTGTCCTTCAAGACAACATGCCTGAGAAATGCCTTAAGGAAAGAGGAGGCAGGACACATGCAGCCACTACCGCCAGTATCAATGGTACCCATCACAAGCATCTTTACATTATCAGGACCCACTACTCCAAATTTATCAATGATATCGTCAACTTTGGGGTTGAACTTGAACATGCCCCCTTTTTCCCCTGCCCGTTCCTCGATCATATCCTGATAGTCCGTGAGAGGATTAGGAGGCTTGCTTATGCCGATGGAAGATGCAAGGTTCATATCTGCATCGGCATCTATGGCTACTACATCAAAACCATCCCTTGCAAGCATCCGCGCAAGAGTACCCGAAAGCGTGGTCTTACCTACACCGCCTTTACCCGTGACAGCAATTTTCACCATGCACTGAACAGGGTCATTATATAAATTATACCTTCCGGTATCCTGTTACTGCGTTCATTGCAAAATATATGTAAAGATAGCCACCGGGAAGAAATATAGCTGCGGCTTCACTTATTCTATATAAAAATCATATCAATATATATACTATTGTACTAATCTCCCCAGAGATAAAGATGGATACACGTTATCAAAGGATCAGAAATATAATGATTCTGATCCTGTTCCTGAACCTTGCGGTTTCCTTTGCCAAGATCAGCTATGGTATGCTGACCAATACCCTCAGCATGCAATCGGATGGTTATCATTCTATGTTCGATGGCGTCTCAAACATAGTGGGCCTGATAGGCATCCGGGCAGCTTCCAAACCACCTGACGCAGAACATCCCTATGGGCATCGCAAATTTGAGACAATGGCATCTGTCTTCATCGCTGTGCTGCTGATGTTTGCCGGCTTTAATATAGTAAGCTCAGCTTTACACAGATTCGGAAGTGGGACCATACCCGAAGTGACCACATTTAGTTTTCTGGTCATGATCGGTACCATGACAATTAACTACATGGTAACCACCTATGAACATCGCAATGGAGTAAAATTGCAAAGTGAAGTGCTGATAGCTGATTCCATGCACACCAAAAGCGACATTTATGTATCTCTTTCTGTAATTATGGGGCTCATTGCCATAAAAGCAGGTTTCCCCGTACTTGATCCGATCATAGCAACAGTAATTTCGGGGATCATCGTTTATACAGGCATCAACATAATTATGAAAAGCTCTTCTGTTTTGTGTGATACATCTCAGCTCAATGCTGAAGAAATACATAACGTAGTATGTGCAGTGGAAGGAGTTATCGGCTGCAACAATATAAGGAGCAGAGGGACTGCAGGTCACATATACATCGACCTGCATGTGGAAGTGCATCCCACAATGCCTACCATTAGGTCGCATGACATTGCCGATACTGTGGAATATGAACTGAAACAGCATTTTGAAGGCGTCCAGGACGTTGTCATCCACATAGAACCAGCTCCACTTGAGCCCGCTTCATGAACTGAAGAAAGCGGGATAAACTATAAGAGAAGTAAGGATGATTTACTAACGATGTCTGGGAACACTTTCGGAACTGTTTTTAAAGTCACCACCTGGGGAGAATCACATGGTAATGCCCTGGGAGTAGTAGTAGATGGAACTCCTGCGGGTCTGTCCCTTGAAGCCTCCGTGATACAGAAAGAACTTGACAGGCGAAGACCTGGCCAGAGCAGTGCCTCTACCTCACGCAATGAATCCGATACAGTGGAGATACTTTCAGGCGTATTCGAGGGAAAGACCACTGGCATGCCTATATCCATGATGGTCCGCAACAAGGACGCAAACTCCAATGCTTATGATTATCTGCGGACAATTCCCAGACCCGGACATGCAGACCTGTTGTACAAGGAAAAATATGGTATTCGGGACCATAGGGGAGGAGGCAGATCATCCGGCAGGGAGACCCTTGGCAGGGTGGCTGCAGGCGCCATTGCAAAGCATTTACTCTCCTCTTATGGGATCACCATTTTTGCACATGTCATCGAACTGGGTGGTATTGTCGCTTCCGAGCTGTCCTTTACCGAAGTAATGGATAATATAGAGAAGACGCCAGTACGTTGCGCTGACCTTAAAGCGGCTTCAAGAATGATGGAAGCTGTTGAAGATGCACGTAAAGAAGGTGATAGTCTTGGCGGTATCGTTGAAGTCATTGCCACGGGAGTTCCCAGAGGTCTGGGAGAACCTGTATTTGATAAACTGGATGCCGATATTGCAAAGGCACTGATGAGTATCGGTGCTGTCAAAGGACTGGAGATCGGTGCAGGTTTTGCAAGTGCACGCATGAAAGGCAGCCAGATGAACGATCCGTTTGTAGTAAAAGACGAACAGATCACATGCCCGACAAACAACGCCGGTGGTATAATTGGCGGCATATCCACAGGGCTTCCTATTATATGCAGGATTGCTGTGAAACCGACACCATCCATTTCAAAGAAACAGAGAACTGTGGATATGGAAACTATCCATGAATGTGAAGTGCAGGTCCATGGAAGGCACGATCCAACCATACCACCCCGGCTTGTGCCTGTGGCTGAGTCTATGGTTGCAATAGTGCTTACGGATCACATGCTGCGCAGCGGTTTCATCAATCCCGCGTCTATTTGATGCAGAAGGATATATCCCGAAATCTGTGGACCAGGAAGTTCCCGGCAACGGAAAAATCGCTATCTAAACTCATATTACTGAGAAAAAGACCTATCCTGATCTATCGGATATAAGCGTGAGTACAGCAGATCAACTAATCCACCCTTTTCCTGGTGTCAGTAGCAATACCTCTTCCTGTGCCTTAATCTGCACAAAGGTCCTATTGACAGCATCCATGTATTCTTTAACCGGCAGCACTATATTCCCGAGCATATTACCTGATCCAGGATTTGCATGCATTTTACATCTACTATTGATTATGTAGCTTAAATACTCCCTTGCCTCAGATAGATGTGCTATGTTCGCGTCTGCCATTACATTGTATCATTGTATATAAGACATGCAAAAAGTACATAATTGCATGTTCCCATCTAAATCAATGTGCAGTTATAGATTAATATATAGCAAATCCATTATGTTTATTTATTCTGAATAAGTATATGCCAATATATCAAAATATAGGGTGTGTTGTTATAAAATATGAACAAAGGAAGATCCAACTGACCGGTGGTTCAACATATATTGTCTCTTTACCCATCAAATGGGTGCGGGACTGTGGTCTTAATTCAGGGGACACCTTAACACTTATTCCACAAAGCGGTTGTACTCTTTTGCTGTCTGCCGATTCAAAGATAGATAACAGAAAACTGGAATCGGTGATCGAGATCTCCCAGGAGGATACACCGGAAGATAATTTCAGGATACTTGTATCCCATTATCTCGCCGGCTATGATCTGATCCGCCTGGTATCAAGCAAAGGTTTCCATGCGCTTGATCGCAAGTTCTTCAAGGATGTGACCCGACAGCGCCTCATTGGTATTGAAGTTATCGAAGAATCAAGGAATGAGATAATACTACAAAGCCTTATGAACTACCAGGAATTGCCATTGGATAAAGCCCTGCAGAATATGTCCCGGCTTATCACCTCAATGCTTGAGGACGTAATGCTTGCCCTGAAGAACCATGACCTGGAACTTGCCCGGGATATAGTCAACAGAGATAACGAAGTGGACAGATTCTATCTTCTTACTGTGAGGCAATTAAAAGCCGCGGTCGAAGATCCAAAACTTGCGGAGAAAATAGGTATCGAAAGACCTCGCCAGTGTCTGGGATACAGGCTTGTTACAAAGATCATCGAACGCATAGGGGACCACGTGGAGAGAATAGCACGGCAGACCATTGTCATGGATGCTACAGTTCCTGAAAAGGACGCAGTCTTTGCCATGGGAGCTCTTGCACAGAAGGTTTTTGCCGACTCTTTTAGGGCCCTTGAAGAGAAAGATATTAAGTACTCCAACAAAGTTGTCAATTACGCGAGGAAGTTCGAGGATTATACGATCATGCGTAATCAGCAAGGGGCACCCCGCTGCACATCCGAGCAAATGGGCTCCATAATCGAAAGCCTCAAAAGGATATCCGAATATAGTGCCGATATAGCTGAAATGTCCATAAACATGAGATCAGAAAGAGAAAGAGGGAAGTGAAATACACTCTCCTCTTCCGATTTAGTTTATATTCTGAGTTTTTCCATTCTTGCAACAGCTTCATTGATCCTATCCACTGACTGTGTCAAAGCAAACCTGATGTAGCCTTCACCGTATTGCCCGAACCCTACCCCGGGAGTGGCAACTATTCCGGCCTTTTCAAGCAACAGTTGTGAGAATCCCATGGAATCGTAACCACTCGGAATAGGAGCCCACATATAGAATGTCGCCTTCTGGGTTTTGACATCAAGGCCTATACCGCGCAAACCCTTTAGCAATGCATCTCTTCTCTTCTCATATATCAGGTTCATATCGCTTACACACTGCTGGGAACCTGTAAGTGCAGTGATCCCTGCTTTTTGTATTGCATCAAAAGCCCCGGAATCAATGTTAGACTTAACCTTTCCAAGCCCCCTGATAAGAGTTTCGTTACCTACTGCGAAAGCCAGACGCCACCCGGTCATATTATAGGTTTTTGAAAGAGAGTACAGTTCAATGCCAACATCCATGGCACCATCAACACTCAGGAAGCTTGGCGCCTGGTATCCATCGTAAACCATTTCGGAATATGCATTGTCGTGTACAACAATGATATTGTTGTCCTTTGCGAATTCCACTACCTCTTCGAAGAAAGACCTGTCAGCGATCGCTGATGTCGGATTGTTCGGATAATTAATGAACATAAGTTTTGCCCTTGCCAGCATATCTGCCGGTATAGCATCAAGGTCAGGCAAGAAACCGTTCTCTTCCAGGAGTGGCATGATGAAAGGTTCTCCTCCTGCGAACTGAGTACCGATCTTATATACAGGATAAGCCGGATCAGGACACAATACCACATCATCCGGATTGATAAAAGCCAGAGGAATATGGGCAACACCTTCCTTGGAACCTATAAGCGTGAGGGTCTGGTTTGCAGGGTCTATGTTAATATCCTTTGTTTCCTTGCACCATCTTGCTGCAGCTTTCCTGAACTCCAGCATACCGGTGTACGATGGATATCTGTGTGTGGCAGGATCCCTGACTGCCTGGCACATGGATTCCACTATATGCGACGGCGTGGGCTGATCAGGATCACCGATACCAAGGTCTATCACATCTACTCCTTTTGCCAGCATTCTGGCTTTAGATTCATCTATCGCTGCAAAGAGGTAAGGTGGTAGAGCATTGATTCTGTCTGCGTACATCTTTTCACCTGTAGAAGGTTCCTCAGAAGGACCTGCAACCTATACTTTGCGCATATTTAATAAATATGGCTATTGGTTCTCGTACCATATCTCTCTGTGGAAATCCTTTTATACAATTATTATATTTAAATTAATATAATAAATGTCATTAATCCATGATACCTGCATCCTGGGAGAATGTACGCAAAATACCCAGGAGAATACAACAGGCAATCTATTTGCACTGCTGAAGATAATCAATTTCCTTAACTCTAGCCTGCCAGTACATTCTCTTATAAGTATGCTTGTACGATCGTTACCTGAAGCAATGTTCCCTCTTCGGGTGTACGGCATCTCTGCAAAAATAGATGGAAAGGTCTATGGACACTCGGACAACGACCAGTACCCATCCATATCCGTGGATGTAGTAGTTCATGGAAAAATACGTGGTTACATATCAGCACTGTACAATAAAGATCGGCAAACTTCCGAACAATGGACACAGGCATATGAAATTCTTAATGTTCTGTGTGGCTCCCTTAGCAATTTGATCGAAAAAAAAGAACTTGAAAAATTATCCCTGGAAAGCACCCGACACTACAGTGCCCTTTTTTACAATTGTCCAGTGGGACTTTTCACAGACAAGAAAGGTAGTATTGTTCATTGCAACCATAAACTTACACAAATACTGGACATGCCTGAGAACAGGATAGTAGGACTCCATGTTACTGCCCTTATAGACAGCGAAAGTATCTGGAAGACGTTCTCCTCACATAAGGTGTCCCCAGAACCTCTTAAAACCGAGTACGAGATCGATTTGAGAAAGGGACCTGTGAAACTTCGTTCCATATACTTGCCGGAACTGACCCCCGAAGGTGAATTGAAGGGGGGCCTTGGAATAGTGGAGGATATAACGAAGATAGAGGAAGCCGAACAAGTCCAGCAACAACAGAAGAAACTTCTGGTCAATACTTTCAATGCAATAAATGACCTGATACTAGTACTCGACAGGGACCTCAGAATTGTGACTAGCAACTGGAAAGGCTTTGAGGACTTGTCCGAAGAAGAAAGACAAAAACACCCCTATCGTCATGAAATTCTTACACACAATGCAGCCCCATGTGAAAGTTGCCATGTACTGGAAGCTTTTGCTACAGGCATTCCTAAAGAGGCACTCTGGACCAATCCCACAGACGGGAGCATCAAAGAGATGAAAGCCTATCCGATATTCGATGAAGACGGAGAGGCAATAATGGTAGTGGAACATCTGAGAGACATAACCGAAATAAAACGCTCGGAAGATAATCTCAGAAAAGCTAACGACGAACTTGCAAAAGCAAACGAGAGCCTGCAATCCCTGGACAAGCTCAAAAATGAGTTCCTGTCAAACCTGCAGCATGAGATCAATACGCCTCTTACGAGCATAAAGGGATTCAGTGAACTTGTGCATGAAGAAAATCTTGGGCCATTGAATGTAGAACAGAAAAAAGCAATGCATAGAGTTGTCGAAAAAACGAAGCAATTACAGATGGTACTTGACTCCCTGTTGTTCGTCAGTACTGCAACTCATGGCGGTATAAAGTATAATTTTGAAAGATTGCCACTATCCAATATGCTACATGTCTCTTTGGATATAGTAAGTGAGAAACTTAAGTACAAAGGTATTACACTGGAAACGAACATACCTTATCAACTACCTGAAATAGTAGGCGATGCTGACTATTTGCCACGGGTTTTTGTTCATATACTGGACAATGCAATTAAGTTCACGAATAGTGACGGGAAAATAACACTATCGGCCACGGAAGAAAAAGACTTTGTGCATTTGATCATCAATGATACAGGTATTGGCATAGCTGAGGAGAATCTTGAAAAAGTATTCCAAATGTTCTTCCAGTTAGATGGATCGTCAACACGTAATTACGGAGGTAACGGATTGGGGCTCTTCATGTGCAAGATCATAATTGAAGAACATAAAGGGAAGATATGGATCGATAGTAAGGAAGGTAAGGGAACTGCCGTACATATACTTCTTCCTGCACATACAGATCCATCCTGATTCCAAATTCATTTTTTAAGTTATCTGATCCAATTTGATCTTATCTTTCTACCTGCGTGATTTCCTCTATTCTTTCTCCGCTGAGATCCACATTTAAGAAACCCTCCGTTGCGGGACATTGCATGAAAAAACCATCAGTAACATCTATGTGTACATTTCCTGATCTTATAGTATATTCCAGAACATGACCCCCTGCACTACCGTTACTGTCAATGAAATGAAGATGATAACCTGGAACGTTCACGTTTTCAACATACTCTGGCAGCCAGAAACCCACTATTGTACCAGAGACATTGTCGAATTCAAAAGTTGGCTGCTCCTTTGTGACATCTGCAAGGCGAGGATATGGTTTTTGCTGCGCGGGAACACTACGGGTTTTCATGTAACTGAAATTCCCTTCTATTTTTATGGCATACATCAGGTTCCTGCTGGGCATCAGAGTCGACATGTAGGCAGTAAGTTCCGTGTTATTCATTTCCTGCCAAATTGTCTCATTTATGTCACTCTCAAATTTGGTCACAGCTGCAAAAGGCGTTTTCATGGAATTTTCCGCTTTGTAGGCTATGCCATCCGCTTTGACCTGGTAGGCAATGCCATCCAGCAGAACCATTTCTCCGTCAAGGTCATTGAAAGTTCCAAGCCCCAGATCACCATGTTCTTTTAATTCACCTACTGTCACATCACCTTCATACATACCCTCAAGCAATGCATTGATAGTTGATGTTTGATATATGACATCATGGTCGTATTCTTCTCCAGCAGGTTCTTTTTCCGTGGTCATACAGCCTGAAGAACAGACTGAAATAAGAAGCATGCAGCAGATCAATTGAATGATTGTTCTTCTCATAGGGATCATCTCATATATTGCATATACATAGAATATATATTTAATCAGAATGCCTCTACTTTGATATCAACTCCTTTGCACTTACAAGAACCTGTGACTTTTGTCTTTTACCTGCCTTTCTTTATATGCTGCTACCATTTCCCCACCATGGCTGAAAAGATATTTAATCCATAATAATCCAAAAAATCATGTGGATAATATTTGCATAAGCATTCTTGCAAGTGCCTGGAGGGGAGTCTGGGCCGTTGACCGGGAGAACCGGTTCATTTTTTTCAATAAAGGCATGGAGGATATTTCCGGCCTGAGATCAGATGATCTGATGGGCAAGGATCTGCTGTTATTGCTTCCTGACCAGAAGATAATGGATGAAGTACATTTCCGGGAACTGTTCCATAAGGCAAGGGAGAAACTTACACCGGTACATTATTCCTTGCTGCCTATCATCACCATCCAGGGAGAACTTAAGGAACAAAGTGGTCAACTATTGCCTCTTCTGAATGAGAATGGTGCCTATGCTGGCATGGTTGGCACTGTGGAACACTTCAGTACGAAGAAAATAAGCACAGGATTAGGAGAAGATGAATTAGCGGAGAAAAAACTGGATGTTATCTACAGGAACAGTCCTGTTGTTGCTTTTCTCTGGAGACCCCAGCCTGGATGGCCGGTAGTCTTTGTATCCGAAAATATATCCAGGTTTGGGTACCAGGCAGAGGAGTTCACATCCGGGAGAATGCTTTATAGCGACATGGTATATCCCGAAGATCTCAGCACCCTTACTGCGGAGGTATCAGATTTCGAACAGAGGGAGCAAATATATTTTACCCGGGAATATCGCATCGTTACGCGCTACGGAGAAATAAGGTGGGTTACCGAAAGGTCAATGCTGGCAAGAGATGAGAAGGGGGGACCTAGCTATTACCAGGGAATTATTATTGACATCACACATATCAAAGAAATAGACAATGCACTCAAAGAATCTGAAAAAAAGTACAGGCTGATATTTGAGAATTCTCCTCTCGGTATTTTTAACTTTGACAAGGATGGCACTGTTACCCACTGTAACGATAAGATAGCAGAGATCCTTGGCATACCTAAAGAAAAGATAATAGGTTTCAACATGAACATATCCCTGAGGGACGAAAAGATGAAAGCAGCCTTTAACGAAGTGCTTTTACTAAGGCAGGGACACTTCGAGGGAGAATACAGATCTCATGGAAATGGCAAAACAGCATATATAAAAGTTGATTACAGCCCCAATATATCAGATGACGGTACCTTGCTGGGTGGAGTGGGCATTGTTGAGGATATCGGTGAGCGCAAGATCGCCGAAGAGAAATTAAGGGAATATGCAGAGGAGCTTAGCAAAATAAACAAGGAATTGCAGTCAGTGGACAGGATGAAGAACGAATTGCTCTCAAATGTAAGCCATGAGCTAAGGACACCTCTTACTTCCATCAAAGGATACAGTGACCTTCTTATGGAAGGCACCCTTGGGGAAATGAACTATCAGCAGCTTAAAGCTGTCAGCACTGTCATCCGTAATGCTGAGAGACTCCGAAGACTTGTTGATTCCTTGCTGTACGTAAGCATGGCCGAGGTTGAGGCTATAAAGTATGATTTTAGCAAAGTTGATATCCCTGAGGTCATTGATAATGCTGTGACAGATATGGCAATGCCTATCACTGAGAAGAAAATAGATGTGCTGCGCCATGTACAGGAAAATCTGCCGCAGATAGAAGGAGATGCCAAAAAGATCACGGATATGCTGACCAATGTTCTGGATAATGCGGTTAAGTTCACACCTTCCAAAGGAAAGATCAGTATTTTTGCTAAAAAGGAAGAGAAAATGGTGCATATTAGTCTGGAAGATAATGGAATAGGCATACCTGAGGATCTGCTACCTCATTTATTCCAGAAATTCTACCAGATAGATCCTTCAATAAGGCGCAAATACGGGGGTACGGGCCTTGGATTGTTCATTTGTAAGAACATAGTGGAAGCCCATAAAGGTAAGATATGGATAGAAAGCGAGAAAAGCAAAGGTACTACTGTGCATATACTGCTTCCTATTCTGCAAGGTGATAAATAAATTAATACCGATTCTTTTTTAAGTGTACAGACCGTACCACGCTACAACCTGATTCTCAATGAAATAAAAGAGGTACCAGATGAGTAATATTCTGCGCAGAGGGCGCTTGGCCAGCACGCCCGATGAGGACATAATGGAATTTACGTCTTCGATGAAGTCAGACAAGTGGATATTCGATGCGGACATAATGGTGGACTTTGCCCATACCATTATGTTAAAGGAGCAGGGAATAATAAAAGAGCAGGATTGTGCCAGTATCCTCAAAGGATTACTGCTTATCAGGGAAGAAGGTATCGAAGAACTGGACCATACCTATGAAGACATTCATATTTCCCTGGAATCAAGACTTATCGACATGGTTGGCGAGGATGTGGGCGGCAGGATGCATTCCGGCAGATCCCGCAACGATGAAGTTGCAACATGCATCCGTTTGACCCTGCGGGAAGAGATGCTTGCGCTCATGGAAGAACTGCATGCTCTTCGCAATACTCTAAGCTCGCTTGCAGCCGAAAACATTGAGACGCTTATGCCAGGTTTTACACACCTGCAGCACGCACAACCCACAACTCTGGCCCATCATCTTATAGCCCACATGGACGCTTTGGGAAGGGATACCGAGCGCCTCCTGAGTGCTTATTCAAGGGTTAACCTCTGTCCTCTGGGAGCTGCAGCTTTTGCTTCCACAGGTTTTAACATAAACCGGGAACGTACAAGGCAACTACTGGGTTTTGACGGCCTTGTGGAGAATTCCATGGATGCTGTAAGCAGCAGGGATTTCCTTATAGAATGTACTGCCGTGCTCACAAATCTCATCATTAACTTAAGTAAAATGGCAGAAGAACTTGTCATCTGGTCCACATCGGAGTTTGCTTTCATAGAGCTGGATGACCGCTATGCGTCCACCTCCTCCATCATGCCCCAGAAAAAAAATCCAGACACTGCAGAGCTGCTCAGAGGAAAAAGTGGTGTGGTGATGGGATCACTGATGGCTCTGGTTACAACATGTAAAGCTCTTCCCTTAAGTTACAACCGTGACCTGCAGGAAGCCACACCTAACATGTGGAAAGCTCTGGAAACGACCAGAAGCTCGGTACGTATGATGGAAGGCATGATCAGGACCATGAAAGTCAACAAAGAAGTAATGGCTTCAAAGTCCGTAATAGGATTTACCACGGCCACTGAACTTGCAGATACGCTGGTGAGAGTAACAGGGATACCTTTCAGGACAGCTCATCAGATCGTAGGCGTGCTTGCCAGGGGAGAGGAAGAGATACATCTGCGGGGGATAGATGCTGTGGCAGATAAGGTCCTGGGAGTAGAACTCAGCACCAAGGGACTTACAGAAGAAATGGTATGTGAAGCCTTGGACCCAATTTCCAATATAAAGAAAAGAAAGGTCATAGGTGGTCCTGCATTTGAGGAAATGGAAAAGACCATCATCAGAAGAAAAGAAACTATGATGCATACTGAGGAAGAGGTAAGTGCATTGAGAAATGGCTCAGAAGCTTCCTTAAATGCGCTCATAGAACTTGTGAAACGATATATTACTAAAGCATGATCTATGTAATCAGCAGATGTGATCTTCATGGAATTCCAACAGGGTGACAGGATAAGAATAGAAAAGGACGGTGTAGGATATGAGGGCATAGTGATGCCAAGTACTACACACCATATTGTCCTCAAGATGTCGAATGGTTATAATGCAGGTATCTCTTTGGAAAACACAAAGATGACCTTGCTTCAGAAAGCTGCAAAAGCCGAGGATGTTATTTCTGCCGGCACCTCTCAGGTAAAAAAAACAACTAAGGGCAAACTACCTAAAGTTTCCATCCTTTCCACCGGAGGAACCATTGCGAGTAAGATAGACTACAGGACAGGCGCAGTTACCGCCAGGTTCTCTGCTGACGATATTTTAAAAGCTTTTCCGGAACTTACGGAAATTGCTGATTTCTCCGGGAGAGCGATATACAACATCCTTTCCGAGAACATGAGGACCGAATACTGGGAAGAGCTTGCCAGGTCAGTTGTGGAAGAGATAAAAGGCGGCGCAGATGGAATAATTGTCGCACATGGTACAGACACAATGATGTATACTGCTGCTGCACTTGCTTTCATGATCCGTACTCCTGCGCCCATTGTGTTCGTGGGTTCGCAGCGCAGCGCTGACCGGCCGAGCAGTGACAATGCCATGAATGCAATATGCGCAGCTAAAGTAGCTGTAAGCGACATCGCCGAAGTGTGTGTGGTGATGCATGGCAGTGAGTCGGATGAGATATGCGACATACACAGGGCCACCAAGGTAAGAAAGATGCACACCTCCAGAAGAGATGCATTCAGGTCCATTAACTCGGAACCCATTGGCTTTGTGGATTATCTTACCGGAGAGATACACACGCATCTGGAATATACAAAAAGATCCTCACATGAACTCGAACTTCGCAGAGGTTTCGAACCAAAATGTGCACTTATCAAGTTCACACCGGGAGCAAGTCCCGAAATTATCTCATATTATCTTGACGCAGGATACAAAGGCATTGTTATAGAGGGTACGGGACTGGGACATGTGTCATCCGAATGGGTGCCGTTGATAGAACGTGCCACGTCTATGAACGTCCCTGTAGTAATAACCTCCCAGTGCCTGCACGGCCGGGTATGTGACCGTGTCTATGATACCGGTAGAGATATGCTGAAAGCCGGGGCCATTGAGGGTGAGGATATGCTGCCTGAGGTTGCCCTTGTAAAACTCATGTGGACCCTGAAACAGTCCGATGACCTCAATACTGTTAAAAAACTGATGACGCAGAACATTGCATTTGAGATCAACGAGAGAAGTCTGGAATAAAACATCGTTATATAAAAGTAATTACTTTTATACCAAGGATCGTTAGTGAGAAAAAAATCACTATCAAATACAGGTGAATATATGTCATTGAACTTAAGGACACATTATACGTCCCAGATAGACCCCGCAGCTATGAATGGTGCAGAAGTTACCCTGGCTGGCTGGGTGTACGAAGTAAGAGACCTTGGAGGCATTTGTTTCGTCGTACTGCGTGATAGGGAAGGCCGTGCACAGGTGACCCTTGTCAAAAAGAAGACGGATGCCGAGCTTCTTGAAACTGCAAGGAAGCTTGTAAGAGAATCCGTTATCACTGTCACTGCCACGGTCAAAGCTGAAGCAAAAGCTCCGGGAGGATATGAGCTCATACCAAAAGAGATCAGGCTGCTCAATGAAGCAGACTCCCCTCTGCCTATGGACACTACAGGAAAGGTTGAGGCAGAACTGGACACTCGCCTGGATTCGCGGTTCATGGACCTGAGGAGGGACCGGACCACAGCTATCTTCAAAATACGCCATGAAACATTACAAGCTGTGCGAAAGTACCTTAGTGAAAATGGATTTATCGATGTGACCAGTCCTAAGGTCGTGGCAACTGCCACCGAAGGTGGAACATCTCTTTTCCCCATTACATACTTTGACAGAGAAGCTTTCCTTAACCAAAGCCCACAGCTTTTCAAGCAGATCCTCATGTCAGGAGGACTTGACAGGGTCTTTGAGATCGGGCCCATATTCAGGGCCGAGGAACATGATACAAGAAAACACCTCAATGAAGCTACTTCTATCGATATAGAGGCAAGCTTCTGTGACCATTTCGATGTTATGGCAATTCTCGAGAACATGATCGCTTATGTTTATTCTCATGTAAAGGAGAATGCGGCAAGGTCACTCGAAGTGCTCGGCATAGACCTGAAGGTTCCGGAAGTACCATTCCCAAAGATCACTTATGATGAAGCACTGGAAATAGTTAATTCTCATGGTGAAGAGACACTCAAATGGGGAGATGATCTGAGCACTCTTTCAGAACACACTATAGGTGCTCATGTGTTCAAAGAAATGGGCGTCTCTCACTATTTCATTATCGACTGGCCCACAGAGATAAAACCGTTCTATGCAATGCCATACGAGGACAGGCCACAGTTCAGCAAGTCCTTTGACATGATGCACAGGACCATGGAACTTTCATCCGGTGCCCAGCGTATACACATTCATGATATGCTCAAGAACAGGATCGAATCCCAGGGACTTAACCCGGATGGATTCGATTTCTATCTGAAGGCTTTCAGATATGGAATGCCACCGCATGCCGGATGGGGTGTCGGATGCGAACGTCTTGTCATGACAATGCTGGGTGTTGAGAACATCCGTGACGTGGTACTGTTCCCAAGGGACAGGCGAAGATTATCCCCATGAGGTAAGTGATAATATGCAGGAAAGGAACGCTACAGCGGGAAGTACAGGGAAACAAGCAGCTGGTGAAGCTGCTGCCTGGCTGGTGGATGATGGCAGTGTGATCGGTCTTGGTACCGGCTCTACAACAGCTTATGCCATAAAAGAGATAGGCAGAAGGGTAGCAGATGGTCTGGACGTGCTGGCTGTCGTTACATCCTACCAGTCTGAAATGCTGGCCATTGAAGCAGGCATACCCCTTACAACACTGGCCGAACATCCGGATCTTGATATTGCTATCGATGGTGCCGATCAGGTCGATGCCGATCTGAATGTTATCAAAGGGGGAGGAGCTGCACACACGCGGGAAAAGGTTGTTGCATTCTCTTCGAACCAATTTGTGGTCGTGGTCGATGATTCGAAAATGAAAGAACAACTTGACCATTTCGTACCAATAGAAGTACTTCCCTATGCAAAGGAACTGGTCATGAGATGTGTGCGCGAACTTGGCGGAAAGCCACAGCTGCGCCTTGCATCCAGAAAAGATGGACCAGTGATCACTGATAACGGGAATTTCGTGATAGACGCATCATTTGGCATTATCGATAATGTGGAAGCTATTTCTATTTCCTTATCAATGTGCCCCGGAGTGGTTGAACACGGTATTTTTACCAATGTGACGGATATCGTATTCATCGGGAACAAAGACGGATCTGTAAAAAGAGTGGATACCCTTAGATAAGGGTATCATTTATTCCCATTGCCCAGAGGGCAGGCACATAATTCTATAAGCGCTTCTTCTCCTGTGTGTGACCCCCGGGCTATAAGGATATCTCCAGCCTGTACCTGGGTGTTCTTTTTAGGACTGTACAGCCATTTTTCACCCCTTTTTACAGCCATGACATAGACCCCGGTCTCGGTCTCAAGTTTGAGTTGCCCGAATGTTTTTCCCACAATGGGAGAACAGCTTTCCACCGTAAGACGGGTTATTACTTCGTCGGATTGGCGTACTGCTATAGTTACTACAGGGTGGAGTTCTATATCCCTTAGCACAATGTCCGCTATAGCATATGCTGCATCTGAAATGGACTCTGAGGCATTTGCAAGATGCAAAAGCCCCCTTAGCTGATTAACGTCCGAAACGTGTTTGGCAGTTTCCAGAACCCAGTGCTGCAGTTCGTGCTTCATGCAGTCCATCTTATATTCAATGGCTTTGACCTCTTCAGCAATATCCTTGTTATTGAAGAGCAAAGCCGAATATGCCAGCCCTACGGACATTTCAGCCATATCCTTCATATCCACAATGATGTCCACCGCTTTTTCAAGGTCCTGCAAGATCTTTTCATGCTTTACTTCCTTTGGAATGTACTTCTCATTGGTCACAAGCTCTGCGAAAAGTAAAACTCCTTCATCATGCCCTCTTGCAAAAAGTACGTCTTCTGCCCTGATCCTTGTTTCATGATTGGGATTATAGAGCCAGTCATTCTGCCTGCGAATGGCTATCACCCACATGCCTGTCTCGGTATCTAGTTCAATATCGCCCAGAGTATGACCGGTAACTTTGGATTCAGGATTGACAGTAGCTCTTACTATGGTCTCAGCTGCTTCTCTTAGAGCAAGTTTTAACTCCATGGGTATACCCATCTCCATGAGTACGATCTTTGCAATATCCCCGGCAGCATCGGCGATCCCTTCTGAGGCCTGTGCAACCTGCAGGACACCGGCCATCTCTGCTGCTTCTTCCACACGTCGGGTACTTAAGAGGGCAGCGATCTTCATGTGATAATAAAGGGTATCCATCTTATCTTCAAGACGCACTACCTCTTCAGCGATGTCCTCATTGTCATAGATCATTGCAGAATATGCCAGATCCACCATAAGTTCTGAGGTGTCTTTCATCTCAATAAGCATATCCTTGAGGTTTCTCGGAGTATATCGTATCTCTCTTGGACTCATAATGTTCTATCAGCTCGCGTTTACTTTCACTTAAGGATATATTGTTCCGATTAATTAATGTTATAGCATGTTCAGCATGCGCAAAGTAACAAAGATGCCTGTGACACCCACCAGATCTCCCAGGGTTGCAATGATAGGGATCACAGTATCGTCGGGATCCAGCCCGAATCTGTGGGACATGAACGATATGAACACGGTGGTGGAGAATACAACTATGAGCTCGATGCTTCCTGCAAGCATGCATATCCTGAAAAGTAAGAACAGACCTATTCCGATCCCCAGCAAGTGACCGGTAATCCAGATAATGAAACTTAACACCGCACTGGCAGTAAGGCCTACTATCATGGCTGCCAATACGCTGTTCCTCACGACGGGGTTCTTTGTGATATGTCCGCCAAGACCCATGTGCAAGGCAGAGGATATTCTGGCTCCCAGCATACTGCCGGTATCTCCTCCGATCTTGATGAGCGAGGGAATGAGTAGCAGAATAATAGGCATGGAGACAAGCTGGTCAAGTCTGTAATTAAGGATCTGTCCGGTGATCAGGCCGATCAGGGAAGTTGTCACCAGGATTGGAAAGCCTCTTCCTACAATACCCTTTACCGTGTAATAGGTCATAGCAGCAGCACCACCTTTGCAGCCAGGAAGAGCATGAGCATGGAAACGATGTCTCCGATAGTAGCAATGGCCGGAGTGACCACATTATCAGGATCAAAACCGAACCTGAACATTCCAAGGGCCAGGAAAACGGCTACTACTACCAGTATAAGACCTGAAGATACTCCGGCCAGTACCGCTATGAACATTAGCTTCAGCGCACCGGCACTTTCAAGACCAAATGCGATGGTCACGAAATGTCCCATGAGTCCAAGTATCGCGGAAATGATGAAACTCAACAACAATGAACCACCAATATTATTGGTAAGCTCGGGGTTGTTCTCTATCCTGGTGATAAGACCCATGTGTATGGCGCTTCCCAGACGCGAACCCAGAGTACAGGAAATATTGCCGCGCATGCCAAGCACTGCAGG
>NZ_JBFYLB010000025.1:0-18311 GCF_041305605.1 Methanomethylovorans sp. | reverse complement strand
GGGCCTATGGAAGGTGTTTCTTTCAGGTTCGACGTCCTGCGACAACTGGAAATACAAGGCACACTTATCCTGAACAGCCCTGAAGCCATCAGAAATGCTGCAAATAAATATCATACGACATACCTGCTCGCAAAAGCAGGACTTCCGGTACCAGCTACATTCTCAGTACAGGACAGAAATAAAGCCATTCAAATAATAAAGGACCTGAAAGATGCAGTTGTAAAACCGGTCTTTGGCTACAAGGGAAAAGGAATAATCAGGGTCAGGGATGGAAGGATGCTGGAGTCCGATAGTTCCATCTCAAAGGTTCCCTGGGAAGACCAGATCACACAGATGATCGATAGCTGGGGAATGCTCTATATCCAGGAATTCATAGAAAATCAAGGACGGGATATACGCGCTTTTATAGTGAATGGAAAGGTACTGGGTTCGATTTACCGCAGTGCACAACGAGGCCACTGGATAAATAACCTGAGCCAGGGCGGTACCTCTGCTCCCTGTACTCTTACACCCTCTCAGGAAAAGATCTGTGCAAAGGCTGCAGAAGCCGTAGGCACAGTATTTGCAGGAGTGGACCTCATTGAAGGGCCACAGGGAACTATGGTACTGGAGGTAAATGGTACTCCTTCCGGGGCAGGTATATATAACTCATGCGGAGTTAATGTTGCCGGACACATTCTCGACTACATACCATTAAAATTATAATAAACAAAAGTATATTTATATGAGGCTTACTTAATGGATGAATATAAACAATGTATCGTTGTGAGAGATGATCTGAAACTTTCAAAAGGTAAGCTTGCAGTACAGGTTGCACATGCAGCAGTATCTGCCAGCAGCTGGGCTTCAAAATCCGTTCTGGATAACTGGAAAGAAGGCGGACAGAAAAAAGTGGTTTTACGGGTTCCGGCCCTTAAAGACCTTTTCGAGCTAAAGGAAAAGGCCAGAAGAGAAGGATTCCCTACAGCGCTTATCGCTGATGCTGGTCTTACCGAAGTTGAACCCGGAACTGTGACTGTACTGGGCATCGGTCCTGCAAGAGCCCAGGATATTGATAGGATAACCAAGGAACTAAAACTCCTGTAGGTCTGCACAGAGGTATGGAATATGGGTATTTCCGGCAAGGTGCTGGTGATCTGTTTAACTGTTATCATAACAGGTGCAGCAGGCACAATATGGTACCTTGGCAATGATGCTGAACTAAGTCAGCGTCTCAGCCAGGAATATTCCGGACTTCTCAAAAGCCAGGAAACTATCAACAGCGATGAGCTGATGCTTACCGTACCAAAAGCCCTTCCCACAAAGCCTTTTGAATATGACCCTGCGCCTACCGCTGATTCCAGAGATTCCCCCGGATTTGATTTGCTAAGTAACTATTACTATGTGCCATTCTACGAGAACAATACCGGTGTTATCAAAATGTTCGTCAGGAACATAGGTACACGACCTGTTTTTGTCGATGGATACGGGGCGAAGCTTGCAGAAAAAGATATTTGGTTCGATCATGTCACCGGAGTGACCATACAGTCCGGAGAAGAGAAATATATGGGATTGCTTTGCATCCAGGTACCAGAGGACGTAGATACGGTTGTCCTGAAACCATACATCTCACTCTTTGCGCAAACCGATTCAGGAGAATGGTTTAGTTATGAAGACCAGCTTTATGATGAAATTGAAGTTGATGTGAAACCCCTTCAGGAACAAACTTATCCCGCTATTCGTTATAATCAGAAAGAGCTGTTCATCAGGACAAATGAGATTGTGGACCCACTTGATCCAACGGTAAGAGAACTTGCCACCAGCCTTGCGATAAAATATCCCGGAGAATACAATATTTACCAGGTATGTGCTATTTTTGACTACATCAAAGAGAGCATTCAGTATGTGAGCGACCCCAGGGGAGTGGACCAGTGGTCAGCACCGGATAGTACACTAAAGATAGGTGCAGGAGATTGTGACGATTATGCCATTGTGCTGGCCTCTATGGTGGAATCCATTGGTGGTACCACCAGGATACACATGACAGACACACATGCATTCGCTACAGTCTACATCGGCTCCGGAGAATCAGCAGAAAATATAGTTAAGGCAATTTCCTCATATTATGGACCTGTTACGGTCTATTATGCAACTGATGATCATGGGTCCTGGATGATCCTTGACCCGACAGCCAGCATGTATGCAGGCGGACTCCCCGGCGGAGCTGCACTCACATCTGACGGATGGACGTACATGAACACTTCCGCTGTAGATATAATTGATATACTCCCAGAACTATAGAGCCTCTCATGCAGGTCCCTGAAACAGAACACATTATAGGTATGGAATTATATGCAACTACAGCCGAAGGTATTGGAGGAATGCTCAGGCAGGAGCCGGAGGATTTTGTCGTAAAAGAAGTATCAGGCTGGGATGTGGAGGATTCCGGGAAACACCTCATATTGGAGCTCACCAAGAAGAACTGGGATACGCATCATATTATAAGGGATCTGTCCAGGGCGCTTGGCATCAGCCAGAAGCGCATTGGTTTTGCAGGTACGAAAGACAAAAGAGCGATCACCACCCAACGTATCAGTATCTTTGATATTTCTGAGGAAAGCATTGCAAACGTGCACATCAAAGACGTGCAACTGACCTCCATCGGGCGATACAGGAGAGCCGTGGAGCTGGGAGACCTGCGGGGTAATATATTCAAAATAAGCATGCGCGATATAGCTCTCGATAAGGATGAACTGAAGAAGAGAATGGACGAGATCACTTCCGAGATACATGGTATGGGAGGGGTGCCTAACTTCTTTGGAATACAACGTTTCGGTGCCATCAGGCCTGTAACCCATCTGGTAGGAGAAGCTTTGGTCAGAGGCTCACCTGAAGAGGCAGCCATGATCTATATCGCAGCCAGTTTCAAGGAAGAGCAAGAAGATACAAGGGTGGCAAGGGATGAAGTAAGGATCAGCAGAGACTTTGCACAGGGCCTGAAAACTTTCCCTCTGCGGCTTCGATATGAACGCGCCATGATGCACTATCTTGTGGAGCATCCCGCAGACTACACAGGCTCATTTTCGATGTTAACAGAAAGTATGAGCCGGATGTTCGTACATGCATTCCAGTCATACATATATAACCGGATAATCTGCGCAAGGATAAAAGCCGGGATCCCGCTTAACCAGGCCATTGAAGGAGATATTGTATGCTTCAAGAATAGCGATTCTCTGCCTGATACCTCAAGAACACAGCGCGTTACTGCTGTGAACCTCGATGGGATGAACAATCTTATAAAAAGAGGACGGGCATTTGTCACTGCACCACTTTTCGGGTATGAAACAGAAATGGCTTCAGGTATTCCCGGAGAACTGGAAGTGGCAATTATAGATGAACTCCGGCTAAAACCCGAAGACTTCCGGTTGCAGGAAATACCTGTGATGGCTTCCAGGGGACAGAGAAGAGAGATACTCATCAATGTACAGCCACGGTTCGAGATACTCGAAGACGACCTGAACACCGGGAAGCAAAAAGTGATGGTGGACTTCTCCCTTCCTAAAGGAAGCTATGCCACCACGGTACTGCGCGAATATATGAAGGTGGAGCCTCTTAAAATGAGTTAACACCTTTTTTGCTGTTTTTCCAGCATGGCACACATGAAAGCCTTAAAAGGCGGAGAAGGCCTGCCAGGTCTTGACTTGAACTCCGGATGGAACTGGGATGCAAAGAAGAACGGGTGCCCCGGAAGCTCGCATATTTCCATACGGTTCCTGTTAACCCCGGAGAACACAAGGCCTTTCTCCTGCAGTTTATCCACAAAATTGGGGTTTACCTCATACCTGTGTCTGTGACGTTCCACTACATTGCATGAACCATATATTTTTTCGGCGAGGGAACCTGCTCGAAGCTGAGCCTCATAATCACCAAGCCTCATTGTAGCTCCCATATCTTCCACCCCTTCCTGCTCAGGGAGTATATCTATGACCGGATAAGGAGTATCCTCGTTGAACTCAGTACTGTTGGCTCCTTCAAGACCTACTACATTCCTTGCGAACTCTATTACCGATAGCTGCATTCCCAGACATAGTCCAAGGAATGGTATGTTGTGTTCGCGGGCATACCTGATGGCCATCATTTTACCTTCAGTGCCCCTTTCCCCAAAACCCCCTGGGACCAGAATACCATCATAGGCATCAAGCTTTTTGAGACATTCAGGGTCCTGTTCCAGCATTTCTGCATTGAGCCAATCTGTAACATAATTACAGCCACATTCGATAGAAGCATGTTTGATGGATGCGCTGATGCTGAGGTATGAGTCCTCAAGGTGAGTGTACTTTCCTACGATACAAATATTCACCTGGCCTTTAAGCTCCTTCATACGTTCCACCATTTCAACCCAGGCGGGGTCATAAGTGGTAGATTTCAGACAAAGCCGTTTAATCAGATATTGAGTAAGGCCTTCCTTATCCATCAAAAGAGGTAATTCATAGATATCCTTTGCGTCATGGGCACTGATAACAGCTTCTTCCGGTACATCGCAGAACAGGGATATTTTCGAGATGGTACCTCGGTCCAGAGGTTCTTTACATCTTGCGACTATGACATTAGGCGTCAGCCCCAGTTCCCTGAGCTCTTTGACAGAATGCTGTGTTGGCTTGGTCTTCTGCTCACCCTGAGTATCTATCGGCACAAGTGTCACATGCACAAAGATAAGGTCTTCGACTTTCTCTTCCCGGTGCATCTGCCTGACAGCTTCAAGGAAAGGCATGCTTTCAATATCACCCACAGTGCCCCCTACTTCTATAAGGCAGATATCTGCACCGCTCTTTGCAGCAACTTTTCTTATCCTGTCCTTGATCTCATTCGTGATATGAGGAATGATCTGAACGGTTTTTCCCAGATAATCTCCCCTGCGTTCCTTTAGGATAACAGATTGGTAGATCTTGCCTGTGGTCAGATTGTGATCCCTGGTAAGTTCCGTATCCAGGAAACGTTCGTAGTTCCCAAGATCAAGATCAACTTCTCCTCCATCCTTAAGCACGAAGACTTCCCCGTGCTGATAGGGACTCATAGTCCCCGCATCAATGTTAATGTATGGATCTATCTTGATGGCTGTGACCTTATAACCTATGTTCTTAAGGTTCCTACCAATGGATGCGGCAGTGATGCCTTTTCCAAGACCGCTCATAACTCCGCCTGTAACTACGATATATTTCATGTGACTCAACTACCTCGATCACTTGAAGATTGGAAGCTTTATTAAGAGATATACACAGAATGATGTAAAGATTATCGATAAGACAACAGCAAGATAGAAGCCCTGCGCAGGACTAATTCCATAAGAGAATACACTTGAAACCGTAAAGATAAATAGAACGAGCAGGAGAATTCCTGAAAGAAAGACCGTTGCCTTGGAGATCACATACTCATAATTGCATTTCAGCACTTCAAGGGATATGTCAGGAAGCTGCTCTTTCCATGTACCCGCAGACTTCTTTTTCTTAACATAGACTTCATTAGGTGCTGACAGGGCATCATCAACCTGTATATATCTGGTATCTGTGCCTGTGAGAGATTGGCCAAGAACCATGGAGAAACTACTTTTCCTTGCGCCGTGGCTTACTGTAACAAAAATATCTCCCTGATATATCTTTTTCCCATCGAATGGGATACGGACCACCACAGGGACATAATCTTCATGGGTCACGTATGGATTATCCTCAAGTATTGTGACATTATGCTTTAGAGTATCGCTTACGGAAATGTGTACATGTGTGGGAGAACTGTAATTAATGAGCACTATCTCAAAGCTCTGTTCTTCCCCCGCAGAAAGAGGTATCTCCATTGATTCCATATCAAATTCAATGGAATTGATCCCCAGCCGGTTAATATGGACTACCTGCAATTGCCTTCCCTCATTCTCTCAGATGCGGAGGCAACATGTTAGGTATTCCATCATCTATCGGATAATATTCATTGCATTTTTTACAGTATAAAGTACCCGTTATAACTTCAGCGCCCTCTTTGCTCTGTGCATTCAGAACAAGGTCGCCTTTACACAAGGGACAAGCCAATATCTCCATCAGGTCCTCTTTCACAGCTGCTCACCATCACCAACATACATTACAGTAAATATCAAGGTTTTGGTGATATTTCAAGAATCAGATACATTAATCTAGATACCATCCATTACATATTTGCATGCTCGACCTTCTGCTCAAAGTTCTTGATTTTGCCATCCCCATACTAATAGTGATAGCAATAGGGCTTTTTGGCACGGGGCTTCTGATAGAGCTCGGACTGATGCAAAAGTTATCCGTACTTGCTGGCCCTCTTTTTCGTCATACCAATCTTCCGGAAAGCTGTGCTTCGGCATTTGTGGTCTCTCTGGGTTCCGCTGTTGCTGCCAATAGCATGGTAGTGCAGGTTCGCAACAGTGGCTGTATCAATGATACAGAGGCAATGCTATGTGCTTTGCTCAACAGCACTCCTGCCTATGTAAGAGAGATACTTACGTACCAGATACCAATAGTACTGCCAGCTCTGGGATACTTTGTAGGGGGCTTCTATGTAGGTGTGTTCATCCTTACGGCGATAATAAAGGTCTCAATAGTGGTCATCCTTAGCAAGCTACTGCTGGAGAAAAACAACTGCAAAATGGCCGATATACAGACCATGAAAAAAATATCCTTTAACGATGCCGTTAAGCGAACTTTTAAGAAAGAGAAACGTCTGTTCACGAAGATCGCTGTGGTATATCTTGCTATGACCACTATCGTTTTTTATTTGAGAGAAAATGGGGTCTTTGAGGTCTTCAGTGTTCTGCCACTTGCAGAGATGTTCCATATCCCATCTGAAAGCATTGTACCCCTTACAACCTATATTGCAAGCCCTATCATGGGAATATCATTACTCGGACCCATGCTGAATGATAATGGCATTTCGCCTGTGCAAGCCATGATCGTGCTCATGCTGGGAAGTATGTTCATGCTACCAATATTCGGAATCAGATCACTTCTTCCACGTTATGTATCGCTATTTGGAGCAAGAATAGGTACAAAAATAGTGGCCATTTCTACGAGCATAAGTATCTTTGTTCGATTCATCATACTCATCATTTTGCTGCAAGTAGCAGCATGAATTTAATTAATATCACATATCGAAGTCCATGGCAGGATATTGTAACCACATCCACAGAGGTTCTTGTTAAGACCATGGACTCAGTGAATATTATTGATAATAGTGACAATATAGCACAGATAGCTCAGGAAATAGCTGCTGTATCTGAATAACAAGAATTATCCATTTAGTAGATCTCAATTTCCATAGAATAAGTATCCGCAATTAGAGAAAAAGGCTCTTGTAATAGAGATAAGTATGGGATTGAAACACCCTCTAAATGCATAAGATGTCAGGCTTTCAAAGACAGCAAAGGTTACTGATCAATGACATCTCTATTTATTTTTCGGTCACGCTGTTTACAAAGGACAGCTTAATCAACATATTTTTATATTACTATAGTATAACTACAATTACTATAATAATAAAAATATAGATTGGCACTATTAAAAACATAGTAAGCTATCGGTGAGGGAACATGGCAAAAGTAATGATTGTAGATGACGCGGCTTTTATGCGCATGGTCATCAAGGATATTCTTACAAAGAACGGACATGAAGTTGTTGCAGAGGCAGTAGATGGCTTGGATGCAGTAAAAAAGTACCCACAGGTCAAACCGGAACTCGTGTTCATGGACATAGTCATGCCTAATATGGAAGGTATAGATGCGCTCAAAAATATCATGGCATCGAATCCGGATGCAAAAATAGTTATGTGCTCTTCCATAGGGCAGCAGTCCGTAGTCACTGAGGCTCTCAAGATAGGGGCTCGGGACTTCATTGTAAAGCCATTCGATGCAAAGAAAGTACTTGAAGTTGTCAAAAAAGTAATGTGAATATGACCATACGTGTACTAGTTGTTGATGATTCTGCCCTGATGCGCAAGATAATTTCGGATATACTTAACAGTGATCCGGAAATAAAAGTGATCGATACCGCCCGCAATGGTCAGATCGCCGTGGAAAAAGTAGAGAAACTCAGACCTGACGTAGTTACACTTGACCACGAGATGCCTGTGCTGGACGGCCTTCATGCTCTGGGATACATAATGAGTGAATGCCCAACGCCTGTGATCATGCTTTCGGCCGCAGACGAGAGAGGAGCAGAACTCACATTGAATGCTTTTGAATATGGAGCAGTAGATTTCATTCAGAAACCTTCCGGAACTATAAGCCTTGATATGGGACAGATCGCAGAGGAGATCAGAACAAAGGTCAAGGCCGCTGCAAGGGCACAGCTCAAGAATCTTCATTTCATGGAAGAACACGTAAAAAGTTCCAAGACAAGAAAAAGACATTCTGAAAAGACCATACCAATATCCAGTCCACCTAAATCTAATCCCAGGCGTATAATGACTAAGAAGATACTTGCTATTGGTTCTTCTACCGGAGGACCACGAGCTCTCGAAAAGGTAATCCCAAAGCTTCCTCATGACCTGAAGGCTGCAGTTCTGGTTGTCCAGCATATGCCTGCAGGATTTACTGCATCATTAGCTCAGAGGCTTAACTCACAATCTGAACTGGAAGTAAGGGAAGCGAAAGATGGTGATCTGATACGAGAAGGTGTTGTGCTCATTGCACCTGGTGACTATCACATGGAAGTTGTTCAGAAGATGATAGATGGAAAGACAGTGGAAATGATCTCGCTTAATAAAGAACCCAGGGAATTGGGTGTCAGGCCTTGTGTGAATGTACTCTTCCGAACATTGGCCCCTATATATGGCGCTAACATCCTTTCGGTTATCCTGACAGGCATGGGCATGGACGGAGCTGAAGGTGTGGAACTAATAAAGAATGCCGGAGGGAAGGCCATAGCAGAGGATGAGAAATCATGTGTTGTCTATGGTATGCCAAAGGCCATAGTTGATCGTGGGCTAGCAGATCGTGTAGTACCCCTTGAGATGGTAGCTGCAACAATTCAGCAGCTCATATGAAGAATATCACAGTGGTTGAAAGTCGCGGTTGGTGGAAATTATGGAAATGTCGGAATACAAAGAACTATTTAAGGTTGAATCTGAAGAGCATCTTCAGCAACTTAATGAAGCGTTGCTAGGACTGGAACAAAATCCTAATGACATGGAATACATCAACAATATGTTCCGTTCTGCTCATACCTTGAAAGGCATGTCTGCAACTATGGGATTCAATACTATTGCAGAACTCACCCATGAGATGGAAAACATCATGGATATGATCAGGAAGTCTCAGATCACTCTGACAGAGAAAATAATCGAGATCCAATTCGAGTGTCTGGACACCTTGGAAATACTTGTAGAAAATATTGATACTCCCGATGCTGTGGACGTATCAACACTGCAAGCCAAACTCCATAACATAATGGTTTCACCGTCAACTGCACAGGAAGCAATGGCAGCGCCAACACCTGTTACTAAAATAAAAGATTCCACTCCTGTAAAAAATATCAATATAGAGATTCCTCCGACCCAGAGTACCAATGTTACACAAGCAGTACCCTACAAAGCAGTGATGAACAAGGAAATTGAGTTAAACCAGGAAGATCTGGCTGAAATTCAACATGTAAGAGAAAATGGCCAGGAAGTACTCATCATTAAAGTGTTTCTGGACGAATCATGTGTTCTTAAAGCAGCCCGTTCAAACATGGTACTTATGAACCTGGATAAGGTCGGAAAAGTGATCAAAACTAAACCTGCGGAAAAAGAACTTGAAGAAGAAAAGTTCGATTTCAGTTTTATGGTGGTTGCTGCAACTTCTGAAAGTATGGGATCTATCCAACAGAAGATAGAGAATATTTCAGAAGTAAAGAAAGTTGAAATAACTCCACTGTACTCTCAGGAAGGAGATGCAGATGCTCATGTAGAAGAAGGTGCACATGAAAAAACATCAGATGCAGGCAACAAAAATGCCATACAGCAAAAGAAAAACGAATCCGTAAAGACGGGGCAGAGCATCAGGGTCAACATTGAGAGACTGGATAACCTCATGAATCTGGTCGGAGAACTCATAATCAATAAGATCAGACTGAACCAACTTGCCACGGGTATCAAATCAAAGGATCTTGAGGAAGCCCTTGGTACGCTGGATAGACTTACCAATGAGATACAAACAGAGGTTATGGAATCAAGGATGGTTCCTATCGACCAGATCTTTAGCCGCTTCCCGAGGATGGTACGGGATCTGGCGAAATCTGAAGGCAAGCAGATCAACCTTGTGATAGAGGGTAAGGAAATAGAACTTGACAGAACCGTCCTGGATGAGATCGGTGATCCATTGGTACATCTGTTAAGAAATGCTGTGGATCACGGTGTGGAATCTTCTGAAGAACGTGCAAAAGCAGGCAAATCACCTGAAGGACTTGTACGCCTTGCAGCTTCAAGGCAGAGAAATACTGTGCTCATTGAAGTGCAGGATGATGGAAAGGGTATGGATCCTGCAAAGCTTCGAGATGTTGCTGTAAAAAAAGGCCTCATGAGCAAAGAGGAGGCTGCCAAGCTTTCTGATGAAGAAGCACTTAATCTTATATTCCTCCCGGGATTCAGCACTAATACCGTTATTACGGATGTTTCTGGCCGTGGGGTTGGGATGGATGTTGCCAAGACAAAGATCGAATCTTTGGGAGGGAATGTATCAGTACGGTCAGTTATGGGAGAAGGCAGTATTGTCACACTTCAGCTACCTCTTACTATTGCGATCATCCAATCACTGATGATAAAGACAGCAGGTGAAACATACGCAATACCTCTTAACAATGTGGTAAGGGATGTAGGTATAAAGTCAAAGGATATCAAAACAATAGAAGGGCAGGAGGTCATCCTTCTTCGTGGAGAGGTCTTACCACTTTTAAGACTTGACAATCTGCTTGATTGCCATGTTGAAGAAAATAATAAAGAAAACCTGATAGTGGTGGTTGTAGAAAAGATGGGAAACCACTTTGGTTTTGTAGTTGATGAACTTCTGGGGCAGCAAGAGGTCATAATCAAATCGCTTGACAGCAAAGTGCTGCGTAGCGTGAAGGGATTTGCAGGTGCCACGATCCTTGGAGACGGCACTGTTTGCCTGATACTTGACATTGGAACACTGGTATGATATTTATGGAGATATAATCATGGCTGAACTCGATGAAATGACAAAGGGTGCCTTTCAGGAAGCCGGCAATATAGGAATGGGACATCTGGCTACGTCCCTTTCAAAGATGGTTGATCGCGAGGTCAAGATAGACATTCCCAAAGTAGATTTCTATCCACTTGATAGAATAATAGATGAAGCTTCTGACATTAAACAGAAAAGTGTGGTGGCGATTCACTTAAAGATTACCGGAGATGTTAACGGTGGGACACTTATATTGCTTCCTAAGTACTCAGCTCTTTCCTTTGTAGATCTGCTTAGGAAAAAACCAATAGGTACCACTCATACGATCCAGGAAGATGAAGTAAAGAAACTCAGAGAAATGGGGCTACGTCTGTGTGCAGCATACATGAAAGTTGTTAATGAGTTTCTTGGTGTGAACCTGCAAATGGGCGAACCTGAGGTATATGTAAACATGGAAGGTGTCGGGAAATATATCAAGGAAACGATAGGTTCTCTGGCTGACGAGTTCATCGTTGTGAAAGGAATGGGCTATGTACCTTCAACTAATTCCCGCAATGAATTCAATATGCTCTTTGAACCGGGTGCATCAGATGTGATCCTTGCTGCTGTCATGAAGAAAATGATGGGATGATCAATTTCGATATATGGATAGCCTAAAAAACGTCATAAGAAAAATTTAACCGGATAGCAGCTAAATTAAAGGAGTTGGTTAAATGTTAAAACTTGAGTCCTCTGAAGATCAGGAATACTTGAGGTTGAAAAGCCTCATCAAAAAAAATTTGGGTTTTAATAGTGAACAATACAAGGATTCACACTTTAAACGAAGAATTGATGTGAGAATGAGAGCAACTGGGTCAAAAGGTTTTGGAGAATATGTACAATATCTTAATACTCACAAGGAGGAGTACCCCCAGCTCATGGATACACTTACCGTGAACGTCACTAACTTCTTCAGGAACTCTGAAACGTATGAAGTAGTGGAAAAAGAAGTTCTGCCCGCAATCATTAAGTCTAAAAGTACAGGGCTTCGGAATATACGCATATGGAGTGCCGGATGCTCTATAGGTGTTGAAGCGTATTCTATAGCCATCCTGCTGAAAAAGATACTTGGGAATAATTTTTCCCGGTATAACATTCAAATTACCGGAACTGATATAGATAAAGATATTCTCAGACGAGCTGAGGAAGCTGTTTATACGGAAATTGAAATGAAAGAAGTACCTGACGATATTCGTGCTAAATATTTTGACTATATAGGAGATACTTATCATGTAAAAGATGAGATCAAGAAGATAGCAAAATTCCGCAGGAACGATCTGATCTCCGGGGAGAAACTCACAGGTTTTGATGCTATATTTTGCCGCAACGTGACGATATATTTTGAAAAGCACCTTCAAGAAAACCTGTATTTGGATTTCTACAATGGCCTCAACAAAGGTGGTTATTTTGTAATGGGAAAAACTGAAACATTGATAGGTCCTTCAAAAGATATGTTCAAAGCATTCAATCCAAGGGAAAGGATATATCAAAAGTAAAAATGCGGGCGGCTCAACTAAAAGAGATGATCCTATGGTTTATGATGTTTCCAAACTTACGGACTTCCATTATAGTGCTTTAAAAGAGATAAGCAATATAGGGATAGGTAATGCAGTCACTTCTCTAGCAACGATGCTGGGAAGTGAAGTAAAGATTATGACCCCGAGCTTGAAAGTTGCCAGGATCGAGGAAGTGGCAGAGTTTTCCGGCGGTGCCGATAAACTGGTTTCAGGGGTCCTCATGAAGCTGTCCGGGGGTGTCAATGGTTATATGGTTATGCTCTTGCCACTGGAAAGTGCGCAGCTTATCTGCAACAATATAACCAAAGAAGAAAACTCCGATATCACAAATCCAATGAACGAGTCTTTGATATCAGAAGTTGGTCACATCCTGGGAAGTACTTATATGACCGCTTTTTCTGATTTTCTCAGAGTAGATGTTTTTGCATCCGCACCATTCCATACATATGATATGATTGGTGCCATAATGGACAATATACTTATTCAGATGAGCCAGGAAGTTGAACATGCTATTATTCTGGACACTCTGTTTACACTAAAAGGTAATGATATGCATGGGAAGATACTTACTCTATTCGATCCCCTGTCCCTTGAATTAATTTTGGAACAAGTAGATGCGATGTTCCGTTGATCCGATCAATCGACTGATACTATGATAGTGATAGGAATGGCAGATTATGCGGTGACTCGCAGTCCAGATAAATTGACAACCCTGGGTCTGGGATCCTGTGTAGGCATTGCCCTCTATGACCCGGTGACCAAAATAGGGGGATTGATACACATCATGCTGCCAACTATTGAAAATGCACGTTTTACAGATAACCGTACCAAATTTGCAGATAGCGGCATCCCTTTCCTTGTTGAAGAAATGATACGTGTCGGGGCATCGCGCAGAAGAATGGTAGCTAAAATAGCTGGTGGGGCAAAAATGTTCTCTTTTAGCAGCGATGTCAACCTGAACATCGGAGAACGGAATATCCAGGCCACAAAAGTTGTACTCGCGGAAATGAAAGTACCTATAATAGCTGAGGACGTAGGAAAAAATTACGGACGTACTGTCGTGCTGGATACCGATACAGGAGTGTACTATATTAAAAGCGCAATAAAGGGGGAGAATATAATTTGATAGTGAAATATTTATATTTACTGGCGGACATATATTACCCAGGAGGTAAAAATGCTTAGTCCGGATCTTACGATCTTACATATTCTATTCATATCTGTCTCCCTCTTGGGAGGAATGGCTGCTATTTATTTCTGGATAAAGGTATACGAAGATACACGAAGAGGTTCTGTTGCATGGCTTCTTCTTGCTCTGACAGCAATATTCCTCATCACTACCGCAATCTTTCCGGCTCTGGCAGTGGGGAATAGTGATCAAAACTTAGTTGAGACCATATTATTGTTCCTTGGTTTCTGGAGCGCCGTGTACACAAGTGTGTTTGCAGCCGCTGGCTTTCTGATGTTCCGGGCTTTTAAGACCATACCTCGCCAGAATCTGGGTGATTTTCTCATAGAGGGAATGGTCTTCAGAAGAACCGAACAAGAAACAGTTAACTATGTTCCAAATGACACGGAAAATATTGCCAAGCTGCTACAATGGTCAACACTGATAGAATACACTCCCCGAAGCCGGTATGAGGATTCGGTAATAGAAATGTGCCTGCGCTTTTATGGTGAAACCATGAATGTGGTGCTAGTCTCCACCGAACCCCGCACTTCTATATACAAGGACAGGCTGGGAGAGCTAGTGGATATAGGGGCTATGAAATTCATTGAGTTATCCTGTACTGGGGAAAAACTAGTGGAAAAAGATGGCGTGATTATGTTGCCAATGAACGAGCTTGATAGTTTCTTCGACCTGACGAGCAAACTTCCTGCAGGCTGTGCCCTGATATTCGAACCATTCTCTCATATGATCCAGACAGAAGGAGAAGACCTTACTTACACTTTTGCATCAAGAATGGTCGAGAACTTTGCGTCCAAAGACGTCGTGCTGGTCGGCCTGGTCAATAGCCTTGCACATCCGAAGGATATTATTAGCAGGCTTGAAGGGCTTTTTGTGAATATTGCAGAGGAGTCTGAGAATAGTATAAAAATCGTAAAAGGTGGCAAAGATGAGTACATCCGCTTTTATGCAGGTAAGCGATTCTTCCTTGAAAATGAAACTGAGAAGTAAGGCTTGATCAGGAGTTTATCGCATGGTACAGCTTTCAGGTTTTCAGTCGGACGCCCTGAGAGAGATAGGAAGCATTGGTATGGGCAACGCCACAACAGCTCTCTCAAAACTATTGAATAGTCAGGTGCAGCTGAACCTGTCCAATGCGCAGATGATCGATATCGCATCAATGTCCTCAATGATGCCGTCATCTATGACCTTAGCAGGCATAATGATGGACCTACGTGGGGACCTGAATGGTACTATGATGCTGCTTTTTGATTTTAACAGTGCTGTAACCCTTAGTACTATGCTGGTGAGTGGAAATTCACTGGAAGCTGATCCCGGAATGTACGAGTCTGCTCTTAATGAGATAGGAAACATCCTTGCAGGATCCTATCTGAAAAATATATATGAATTTATGGGAGTTAAAGTGGTCCAATCTACTCCTGAAATAGTTGTAGGAGATGCGCAGAAAGTTTTCGCAGAAATTGGAGACAGATTAAGCGAAGCATCTGATGATATACTGAACCTTGAAACGATGTTCCAGGTACAGGGTTTATGCAATCCTCAGGGTAATTGTACTCTTTATGGTGATATGTTCCTTTTTCTTGATAAGGACTCTTTAGGGTCCTTGCTTAGTTTCATTGCAAGACTGTTGAATAGCTAATGAGGAATATAGATGGGAAACAAATGGGTCCGCTATCTTCAACGTTCTGAGAATACAGAGCCAGGGCCCTGGCCATTATTACTTAGGAAGATACACCACAGGGAAGATAACAGTTGTAAACAAAGGTGTAACTTCCAAAGATCTGTCACTGAAATCGAATATCCTTTGGAAGTTGCATCCTGGTCATGTATTACCCAGGATTCGGATAATAAAAGGAATAATAAAGAAAGCGTAACGCTGTTCTGGTCAGATAAATGTACCTTATTCCTTGAGTATAACCTTTTTGGAGAAAAGAAATTCACGCTGGAAGTATCTTCGGTGGAAGAGGCATTTGCGTTGATAGAACAGGATAATTATACAACTGATAAACTATACCCTAATGATCCGCAATTCAAATGGGAACGCATATTGTAAAATACCACCCATAAATTATATATCTATAAAAATAATAATATTATCATATAATATCGGAAAAGCGCCGTGACAATAATATCTAAAAACTGTAAAGCTTCGGGAATTTTAATTGGAGGGCATTGATTATGATGGATATAGCATTATATTCACTTGTTGACGACATGGTTAGCAAGGCCGGCACCGAGGGAGTAGTGGAATACTGGCTTCGGGTTGGAGAGAGTTACGCGGAAAGAATGGGGAAGGAGGCATACGTAGGCTGGCCAGCTTTCAACGTAGCAATGAAAGAAGGCAGAACCTCTCTCACCATAGAAGGTGATGTAAATGTACTTACAGATCTTGCGATCACCGATAAAGATGGAGATGTAATAGGATATGTGTATGCGTTGAAGACATGCCCTATGGCTCCTACTATGATCAGGTTCATTCAGAAAATTGGTCCGATACCTGATTCTGATGAAGATGTTGCTGACAGCTATAATAATCGCATCCGGGATTCGGCAGTTTCTAATTATTGCATAACTCACCAGCGATTCAGAGAGGTTGCTGCTAATAACATAACTGTTGCAAAGCAACCTCTTGAATGCTTGCACCTCGCAAACAAAGGACGTATGGGAGAAGTAAAGATGTTGCAGGAAAACCTTACCAGGATCAATGTTGATGACAGGCACATAAAAAGCATTCTTAGGAGTGCATCATGTGTGTTTGCATTGATCGTGAAGGGTAAATCTGCTGGTGAGGAGATCATGGAGTAAGGTGAAGCAAATGGCAGAAACAATAGCCTCTAATCCTTTTGTTGATGTGTCTGTTTTCCTCTTTTTTGAGGATATCTCTGATAAACAGGGTGTTGAAGGTTTCACTAACTATATCGTAGGACAGGCAAAATCTCTTGCAAAATCTGTTCCTGAGGAGGAATACGATAATTGGGAAGATTTTGCCAATGCAGTGGTCAATGGAGAATCTGTGCTTTCATCCTTCGAGAATATCAAGCAGATCAGCCGCAATGGTTTTGTTACGAAGGTATGCCCATTTGCAAAGGCCATAAGAGAATATATCAAACGTCTTGGCAACTTCAACCCTGTGCACATGGAAGCTACTGATCACTATAACCATACTATACAACCTTCTGCTGCTCATAGTGCTTGCATGATGCACCAGACATACCGCAACGAGGTAGCAAAGAGAATAAAAATAGGCGGTAAACCCTTGCAGTACGCGCAGATCGCTGCAAAAGCATATACTGGCAAGATCGCATTGCCTCCCGAATCCTGGAAGAAGGTACTACTGGAAAAAGCTGGTATTTCCGAAACACAGGGTTTTATGGAAATGCGGGAAAACTCATGCCTGTATGTACTCTATGTGCAGGATTGATAAAACTTTTTAGCAGTTGTACTTTTTATATGATTATCTCCCTTTTTCTTTTTCAGCATCAGTAAAAGGACCACCGTAAGTGATAGGACTATAAAATCTGATGCTATAGGAGTTACTTTGTGATAGCCTGCTTCCACAATCTGTCGGTTGGAATCACTTCTCTTTACTATAAGAAAATACAAATAAAAGTAAAAATGGAGCGAAATTATCTTTCGCTCTCGATCGTTACGACCTTCATCAGCTCGTCACAGTTAGTTTTGGTCTCTGCGCAGCATTTGACCACTCTGAACTATAGAAGGCAATGTAATTCCCGCTCTCTGTCCTGGCTTTGAGGAAGAAACCTGTATTTTCGTGTTCACCGCTTATATATTCCTGCACAAGCTCAGTGACATCAAGCTCATAGTATTTGTTACCGGGCACTGTGGTGGCCGGGAATGTCAGCGATGCGTATGGCGTACTTCCCTGGGAAACTCCGTTCTTATCGAACCAGTTCCCACCTGCTGTTGTCCAGTCAGCAGTGGATGTTCGTGCGTTCCAGCTCACATACTTAGGGTCCCATTCCACTGGCCTGTAGATTTCCACGACAGTGTCAGAAGTGCGTGAAGCACCTGTAGGATAATACCAGTAGAGAGAAAGAGTTGCCTTGGATATGGTGTCCGTTGTCTTGTAAGCACTCAGATCGAACAACATTACATCCCTGCAAGCGCTTGTACTTTTTCCGATGTCAAGATAGGTGGAATCGGAAAGAACTGTACCCAGTAATGACTCACGCAACCTACTATCATAAGCCGCCGTATAAGCAACAGAAGTTATCTGTTTACTGACAGCCACTTTTAACGTGTCTGAAGACTTCTGTCCACTTGTATCAGTGACAGTTAAGGCCACAGTGTAGTTGCCTGCAGTAGTATATGTTTTCGTAGCTGTTACACCGGTAGCTTCAGAAGTGATACCATTTGATGCGTCAAAGTCCCATGAGTA
>NZ_JBFYLB010000024.1:0-3718 GCF_041305605.1 Methanomethylovorans sp. | reverse complement strand
TTGCAGACGTTGTGTTGCCATATGTCCCGAGCAAACAATGAACCATTCTATCTTGAAAATAAAACATTTCTTGAAAATAAAACGTTGAACCTTTGCAGGCTGGGCACTTCCAAAGGACATGATGTATGGAACCCTCAGAACTTACTGACAGGAACAGGCAAACTTATGGCAGATATTTTGGCATATGTACTTCATACCATCATTCCAAAGGTTGCCTCTGTACAAAATGTCCTTCGTATCAGGGAAACGGGATGATGTTCTGTGCAAGGAAAAATAAACAAACACTATCTTCAAAGAAAGGTTGTCTCTGTTTGGGATGTCATACCCATAGGAAGTTCAGGCTTAAAGGTGATTACTTTTGTCACAGTTTGTAGTGGAGTGGCCAATCAATGAAATTCTTTGATAAATTGTTTAGCGGTGATGCTATAGAGAAAAACATCAAAAAAACGCACAATGAGGCACTCCAAGCTTACAACAAAGGATATATTCTTCTCAGGATGCACAGATTCGAGGAATCCCTAGTTGCTTATGACTTGGCTGAGCAACTGTGGGAAAAAGAGATAAATGTACTTACGCTGCAGAGTGATCATGAAACTGCAAAACGATTAAAAGCAAGTGTTCTTAATACCTTGTCCAGCAAAAGCTATGCAAACTATGCGATGGGAAGATATGATATTTCACTTGAACTTCTCGAAAAGATGCTAGAAAAAGCTCCTGATGATCCTGAAAGTCTTTTTAGGAAAGGCTTTGTGCTTTATAAAATCCAGAGATACGATGAAGCTTTGATCTGCCTCGAAATTGCACTTTTTAAATGTAGAGAGTTCCCTGAAGCATGGTACTGTAAAGGAAACGTTCTAAGAGAGCTCGGAAATTATGCTGCTGCCCTTGAGGCTTTTGAGTATTCCATAGCATGCTCACAGCCTTTGAACTTCCAGTTGCCGAGGTTTACATGGATTCCACTCACATCCTCCTCGAAGATGAAAAAGGATAGTGCAGAAGCATGGTACTGTAAAGGAGAAATATTTTTCAGACAGAATAAGTATGAAGAAGCTCTCGAAGCTTTTAGCAAGGCGTTGGACATAAAACCCGGATTTACAGACGCCGCTCAGTTCAGGGACACAGTGCTTCACAAACTTGATAAGAAAAGAATCTCAAATTAAGATTTCTAGTTGAAAGCCTATCCTTTTTTGCTAATGCGAAACTTTTTTTGGGTAAAGGCAATTTCATGGTAAAGTAAGGGGAATAAATGGCAAGAACGAAGAGGAAGAATAACAGTTGATTGGATCTTATGAACATCACAACAAGCAATACACAAACATTCTTCCGTAGGGATGGTGATTTTTAACACTGATCCGGATTGTTTCCATTTAAACTTTTAGATATCTATCCCCTTGCTTGAATATTTCAGTTAGCTTACTTTTTCCTTTTGTTCCGTGATATCCTGGATGACACCCAGGTAATGGGTCACAACACCTTCATCATTACGCTGGATGAAAGTCTGCTCTTCCACCCATCTTTTGTCTCCAGACTTCGTCCTTATCCTGTATTCTTTGACAAAGACTGTACCTCCTTCACGAGAGATGTCTGAAAGTTCCGTCTGCACATCAAGAAGGTCTTCAGGATTGATTATGTTACCATAAAGGATATCCCCTGAGAGGAAATCATCAACAGAATACCCGAAATTGGTTATGTTATCTGAAACAAATTCAACAGGCCAGAGTTCCATTTCATCGTCAGAACCTGCCCTCCAAAGAAAAGCGATCACAGGGCTATGATTAACAATTGTTTCAAGGGCTTGTTTTCTGTCCAGTAGCTCAGCTTGCTTTTCAAGTGCTATTTTGAGCGCAATCTCTCTTTCCTTCTGCTCAGTGATGTCCTGAACAATTCCCTGCAAGTGAGTTACATTCCCATCCTTGGCCCTCTGGATAAAAGTTCCCTGACTTACCCACAATATCTTTCCATCCTTGGATATTACACGATATTCCTGAGTATAATTGTCACTGCCATCATCACACTTCTCTGCAAGCGTATCTTTGACCATCTCATAGTCATCCGGATGGATCAAATCACTATAAGAAATACGACCTAGAACAAAGTCTTCAACTGAATAACCAAGCTTTGAAACATTCGCAGAAGCGTAATCTGTCGGCAAGAACTCCTCTGCCCTCCACAGGAATACCATAGTAGAACTATTGTTTATGGCATTTTCCAGTGATTTCTGTTTCTCCAGTGCTTCCTCTAAGGCTATTTCCTTGTTCTTCTGTTCCGTTACATCAAAGATAGTACCCTGATAATGGGTAACTACTCCTTCATCGTTACGCTGGATAAACGTCTGCTCTTTCACCCACCTATCCTCTCCGGACTTCGTCCTTATCCTGTATTCTTTGACAAAGACTGTACCGCCTGCACGGGAAATCTCCGAAAGTTCCATCTCTACCTCAGGAAGGTCATCAGGATGAACGATGTCAGCATAAAGAAGGCTACCAGAAATGAAGTCATCCACTGTATATCCAAAAAGACATATGTTATCTGAAACATATTCTACCGGCCATTTTTCCTCGGCTGTGTTTTCTGCCTTCCAGAGAAAAGCAATAACTGGACCGTTATTTATTACCTTTCCAAGTACCTCTTCTTTACCTGATATGTTAGCTCCCATATAATTCCCCCTTAAGCTAAACACTTCTTGTTATGTTATTTGTTTGTTAGTTTAAGTATTAATCAATTATGAGATCTGCCTAAACACTTTTTGAGCATCATGTCTAATATTTACAGGGACAGAGGAGGTTAAGCATCTCTAATTGCATGTATATTCCTGTCAATTATTTCACATCTTATTGACCCTTTACTTAATTCTTTCAACTTCATCCTCTTTGTTTACCACAATTTGATAAATAAGAAATAACCGGTAGTGCATTCCTGCATGTTTATGAGGCTTAGAAGCTTCTAGTTAAGCTCTGGATATTAAACTTGAATTGATATTGATAATTCAGGAATTCAATGGTTTATGAATTTGAAAGAAATACCAAACCAAAATTGTTTAAAAACTAACGCAGTGTCTTTACTAACCCTGCATATTTTTCACTTTTTATTTCAATACTTATGTGCCTTTGCCATGTCCACAATTGCCTGCAGGTTGGCTGTTGGTGTCTTGCTGACAATACCACATCCTGGTGCCAGTAAGGCCACTCCTGCATCAATGACTTCCTTTGACTTTTCCCTGACAAACTCCGGTGTCTTGTTCCAGAGTACATTCACAGGGTCAAGATTACCAATGATCACTGCCTTCTTAACGGTCTTAACAGCAGTTGCCGGGTCGACGTTCTGATCGATACTGATGGCGTTCACGCCGCATGATTCCATAAGATTGAGACCTGCCGTGGTGTCACCGCAGATGTGCAGCACAGTGGGCACGTTCATTTCGTTCATAGCATCTACCAGTTCCTTATGATATGGTACCACGAACTTCTCATAGAACTGAGCACCTATGAGCTGATAACTTGCGGTTGGATCGATAATGACCATGGTATCCGCACCGTTCTCGACCATCTTCTTTGCGTATGCGATATTAAAAGCTGTGGTGAACTCCATGAGCTTCAATCCCAGGTTCTCATCCGTGAAAATGTTGATGAACCAGTCGTCACCGTTCAGATGTTGTGCCAGGGAGAAAGGACCTATCATACTGCCGATGATGGGAAGTTCCTTGCCATACTTGTCGGCC
>NZ_JBFYLB010000023.1:0-5297 GCF_041305605.1 Methanomethylovorans sp. | reverse complement strand
ATCCCTGTACTAATGCACAGGGACCTCAGACTAATCTTATCGCTTCTTCAGATACACATATCCAACAGCAAGCAATGTTATTGCAAGTATAGCCATGAAGATTGTCCATATGTTGGACCTTTCCGGTTGACTTTCTAGCAGGCTGGCGTCTTCCATTGGAGCAGATTCCATACCTGCATCACTACTTACAGGAGAAGCCATAACCTTTTCAGCGGTAATGGCAAATGGAGAAAATCCAGAGGTTTGGGACTCGAATATTGAATATCCTGTAGTGCTGCTTTCCAGAGTTGTAGGGAGCACTTCCCATGAATTTCCATTATATCTCTGTAGTCTTACATCTGCGGGATCTACACCCATTTCCTGTATCCAGGAGTTGCCAACCCTGAACTTTATCTTGGCATCCTCTATGTTGGATGCCGTAGCAAAACCGGATTTGCCCACCCAAATATTTATATATTTATATACGATCCCTTCGGGATCACTGCTAACCAGTTTTGACCTGTTGTTCAGAACTTCTATGGTGGAAGTGATCTCACCTGAGTTCTTAAGAGAATGGAAACTAATCAACTGGATATCATTACCGTCCCTCGTGAACTCATAAGTAACATTAGCATCCATTGCCAGGTATTCATTGTCAACATCTTTTAGTGCGACATTTGTATAATCTTCGGCACTACCTGAACCGCCGCCTCCGCCACCACTACTGCTACTTGTTTTGGTGGTTCCTCCTGAACTGCTTCCACCCCCACCATTACTTGAAGATGGAGAAGAAGTGCGAAGCGTGATACTTACCATATTACCTTCCATACCGTTAATATCGTAAGGTAACAGCGAATATTCATAACTTGTATTAATGCTTAAACCACTATCCACATATTCAGATATTGATCCGGTTACATTTCCAATAACAGTTCCGTTCCTGTACAGTTCAACAAAAGACACATCCGGAGAATTGCTCCAGATCAATGTGATAGAACTTGAGCTGGTGTCCTTTTGCGAGAGATCTGAAATGAATGGTGCAGAATCAAGAACATCAATTGTTACTGCTTGGGAGTCATTTAGTCCATTAGACTCTGCAATGAACATAACAATATAATTCCCTGCAGCAGCCGGAGTCCAGCTGAAGTCACCAGTTTCACTATCAAGCTCAGCATCCTGAGGAAGTGACTCTGCAGAATATCTGACAATATCCCCATCCTCATCTGTGGCCGAGATATTGAAAATCAAAAGCTGGTGCTCATCTGTAGTCATATCATCTATGGCAGCAAATTCCGGTGCCCTGTCAACATTATTAACTGTTATTAAGACATTTTCTGATTTAATCAGGCCATTGGAATCCGCTATGAACTGCACATTGTACTGGCCTGAATCACTATAAGTGGGAACCCAATTGAATTCACCTGTTACATTGTTTAGATTAGATCCGTAAGGTAAGTTCACAGCTAAGTATGTAATTGCATCCATATCAATATCAGTAGCTGAAATGGTAAAACCAAGAGATCCATTCTCGTTCACCTCTTTGTTACCAATAGGATTTAGTTGTGGTTCTCTATCAACATTGTTCACAGTGATAGTAACATTCTCTGAATCGGTAAGACCACCTGCTTCTGCAACAAAAATGATAGTATACTCGCCGGAATCATTATAATCCGGTGTCCAGCTGAATTCTCTTGTATTGACATCAAACGTAGCTCCATCAGGCAGACCTATTGCAGAATAAGTTATCGTATCCCCTTCCGGATCGTTGGCTGAAATGGCGAACTCAAGCAGATCATTTTCATTGACATTCTTATTGCCTATCACAGCAAGCTCTGGAGCCTCACCTATATCACCGACTGTAATTGTTATTGTCTCCAAGTCACTAAGACCATTGGCTTCAGCAGTGAACATGATCTGATAGTTTCCGGCTGCATCAGGAGAAGGAGTCCAGGTGAACACTCTTGTAGTAACGTCAAATCCAGCTCCTGCAGGTAGACCAACTACGGAATATGTGACAGCATCCCCATCAGGATCATTCGCCGAAATCACGAATTCCAGCAGGCTGTTTTCATTTATTGCCTTGTTACCGATCGCTTCAAGCTCCGGCGCCCTGTCCACATTATTGACTGTGACTGTAGTTATCTGAGAATTCGTATGCTTTCCATCTGTCACTGAGAATTCAACATTATATGTCCCGGCATTCTCATATGTAGGGGTCCACGAAAATACGTTACCTGCAAGAGTACCAAAAGGAGCGTTTGTAGAATATGTGAGCGCGTCTCCATCTAAATCCGTAGCTGTGAGAGTGATTACCAGATTTTGGGTTTCATTTATTTCCCGGTTACTAATAGCTGCCAGCATAGGAGCACGATTAACATAATTTGTGAAACAGTTCAGGGCATCCACTCTGCCATAGCCTGAAAGGTAATCAAATCCAGAAGATTCTACATTTTGAGCACTTTCATACAGGATGCTGCGCACTTCAGCAGCTGACATGCCCAGATCATTTGCCCATATCTGTGCAGCTACTGCAGCTACATGGGGTGCTGATGCACTGGTTCCGGAGAAGATAGTACCAAAATTACCCGCTCCGGTGACAGCTACTCGGTCAATACCGGAGAGATCTGGTTTTTCCCTGGTAACAGAAGTCGGATAGGTAATGGTCACAGGCCCTCGTGATGAATATGACTCTACCTGGTCATGATTTTGATCATTAGCAGATATTGCTGCCACAGCAATAGCATCGGGCACCGCAGGATGACCGAATATGGAATCTTTGGAAGTGAGATTTGTTTGATCCAGAGTTACCGCAGAGTTAGGATAGATGAACAGTTCAAGTGTACGTTTTTGTGCTGTGCCATCCCTGTTTTTGATCTTGATATACGCAGGTTCCGTAAGATAGGACGTTGAAGTCCATTCTAAAGGATCACCGTTACCACTTTGCGTATTAGCAGAATAGGCAATGGTTCTTCCGGACCTGTCCACTACATACAGATCATAGTCATTGACAGAAGCACCAAACTGATCATCCCATTGAAGGAACAGCTGAAAAGACGTGCCTGCAGGAAGAGGGAATATCTTGTCGTGATAACCGGTACCATCATCAGCAAATACACCCTGATAGTGCCTCATTGCTGAATTGCCTGCAGAGGATATGTATATAATGTTATTATTTGCTATTACTTCGGCAACATGCTGCGCTACAACCCCGTCTTCAAAGAATGGCTCATCGGGCCATGTAATATCATCCACTATAACGGTACAGCCCGCAGCTACTAATTCATCAATAGCATCATTGAATTCATATACACTGTGCCCATGGTCATGGAAGTATAATTTTGCACCTGGTACCATGTCATAGATGATCTCCATCATGGCAATGCCTTCATTGCCACCAACATCATTTCTCAGTACCGTGACATCTGAAGGCAGGTCTCTGGATGCCTTTGCTGTAGAAATTGCATCCACACCGTTGGAGATTACACCTATCTTTATGCCACTGCCGTCTTGAAAGTAGCTTGAACGAACAGCATCTGTCCTATGAATGGCATCGCCTGCCGTGGTAGCAGAACCAGTATTAACCACTGGCTGTACAACTGTCCTTATATTACGTACTTCTTCAAGAGACGCTATTTCATCCAGCCTGTTTACTTCTGCCCAAGCGGTAACAAGTGAGTTTTCATCGTCCCGGCTGGTAATATTCCAGACATACTGATCTATTACCGATGTTTGTTCTCCCTGGAACAGGCAGATATATACAAATACAAGCTGCTGTTCTGTTTCATTATTCACTGTGGCTAATGAGGACCGAGCAGAGTTAGTATAAGCGTCTGCCCCTGATTTGACATCACCTGAGTCCACGATCAAATCGACAAGGTCACTGCTTATCTTTTGTTGTTCTTCAGTAATATTTAAATTATCAATTGCAGTCGTGATATCTGCCTGATTCGCATTAGTTACATCTGTATCTCCAATTGCTACAGACAAAGAACCAAATACGACTATGCCTGAAAATAGTAAAACAGTTACAAAACTTATCAGTTGCTGGATCTGTCCTTTACAGCTCATTCCTACCCCTTAACCACTAAATCATTGGTAATAATCTATTCAAAGAAGATTACTTTGTTATCGATACGGTGTGTGGGGTATGTCATTGGAGTTTAAGTAAGTAATCTCGAATTATATTTAAATTTCCATATTATTTGAATACAATAGTTCACTGATTTTATCCCTTTTTTCCTCCCCCTTACAATTGATTTACCTCCCATACTTTACTATTTGTTCAATCCTTAACTTTCCCCTAAACTATACCTTAACAAAACGGATGAAACTGTCACTATGTCTGATAATACAAGAGAAACTTTTTAGTAAAGAACATACATTATTCCCTTCATACAACCGATTAAAATACGTGGATCCATACAATATCAATAGAGAGATACCCATGAGAACGATCATTACTCTGAATATGAACCCTGCCATAGACAAAAGCACTGCAACAGAACATGTGATAGCTGAACGCAAACTGTACTGCGGTCCTGCCAGCTATGAACCCGGTGGTGGTGGCGTCAATGTCTCCCGGGCCATAAAGAAGCTTGGAGGAGAATCACTACTGATCTATCCAGCCGGTGGCATGTCTGGTAAGATGTTAAATGAACTTCTGGAACATGAAGGAGTGAATCAGCTGTCATTACCCATAAAAGGGATCACAAGGGAGAACCTTATCGTCCTTGAGGAAGCTACTGGACGACAGTTCCGTTTTGGGATGCCAGGCCCAAAGCTTGAGAGGGAAGAATGGGAACAATGCCTTCAAGAACTCTCCACAGCCAGCCCTGCTCCCGATTACCTGGTAGCCAGCGGAAGCCTTCCTTTGGGTGTGCCATCAGATTTCTATGCCCGTGTTGCACGTATCGGAAAGGAGATGGGAGCAAAGGTCATCATTGATGCTTCCGGCAATGCCCTTGCACACGCGCTGCAGGAAGGTGTGTACCTTATCAAACCCAACATCCGCGAGTTCAGGGATCTTGCAGGCAACGATATTAAAGAAGAGTCGCAGATATCAGACGCAGCTCAAAGGATGATCAGGGCCGGACAGTGCAAAGTGATGGTCATATCCCTGGGTGCGGCCGGTGCTCTGCTGGTTTGCGAGGATAGCGTGGAGCACATAGTACCACCAACTGTGCCCATCATCAGCAAAGTGGGAGCTGGCGACAGCATGGTGGCAGGTATCGTCCTAAGCCTTTCAAAAGGGAAAAAACTGCGTGAAGCTGCCCTATATGGGATAGCTGCCGGTTCTGCTGCTGTGATGACCCCTGGGA
>NZ_JBFYLB010000022.1:0-25055 GCF_041305605.1 Methanomethylovorans sp. | reverse complement strand
AAGATGCAAAGATATAATCAAAGTTATGACAGTTACCGTCGAAGGTGGTGACCTGGAGAGCCTGAACCGCTTAAAAACAAGCTATCCAAGGCCTGCTGAAGGTGAAGAGGTCCCTATTACTTTCATTGATATGCGTGAAGTGTTTGCAGGCTGGTCCCCTGAATTTAAAAGAACGGTCTACAAAAAAGATTTTATGGAAACCCAGGGTCTTAAAAGAGTGCGTGAAGTGATTCTGCTTGAAGTGTATAACTGGTTACTTGAGGGTATAAGTTTCATAGAGCTTTCAGAAATGGAACTTAATCAATTCAGAGAAGTTCTGGATCAATTTGTTGAAAAAGGGGGAGAGATTGTTTATACACGCAAAAGGCAGGACCAATGGATGATCAATTATTTCAGGCTCGTGGAACCAGGACCATGGAGCATGGATGTGAAAGGAACATCTATGGATAAGCTGCTTGAAAAATACGTATAGGTGTTTTCTTCAGAGATTTCAGTAATTGTACACAAAACTATAAAACTCAATTAGGCATAATACTTATTAGATGGTTATTATAAGGGAAAAATAGTAATCTATACTACATAGTGAGTGACAATATGCAGAACGTAAAGACCGGATTGAATTCCATTGTCAGGTACCTAAGCACTAAAAAAGAGGTAGGAAGGCGCAGGATAGGTCTTCTCGTAGATGGGCCTAATGTTCTTCGCAAGGAGTTCAATGTAAACCTCGAAGAGATACGGGATGTGCTTAAAGAGTATGGCAATGTGAAAGTAGGCAAGGTCTTCCTTAATCAGTATGCTTCCGATAAACTTGTGGAAGCCATTGAAAATAACGGCTTCGAGCCTATTATATGTTCAAGTGATGTAGATGTACGTCTTGCGGTGGAAGGCATGGAGCTAGTGTATAACCCTACCATCGATACTCTTGCTCTTGTAACCAGGGACGCTGACTTCAAACCTCTTTTAAGTAAGGCTAATGAGAACGGAAAAGAAACAATTCTCTTTGGAGTGGAGCCGGGTTTCTCCACGGCTCTCAGGAACTCTGCAGATTATGTCATTATCCTTGAAAACAACCAAATGAACTTCCATGATGATGATTTTTACACATGTACACCTGAAAAATCACAGCGTGCGAAAGAAATAGAGGCCGTATCAGAATAAGAAAGAGGTCAAATGTTCTTGACCTCGTTGATCATTTCTTCCAGTCTTTCACTGGAAATTCCGTATTTTGTTTCAGCACTGTTCTTCACTTTTTCAATGAGATTGCATAATGCCTCCTGGCCGAGGTCATGGCCCATGCTCTTGACGATTCCTTTCAGTGCCTTCATTCCTGTGTGCTTGCCAACAATAAGACGGCGTTGTCCACCCACCATCTCAGGACTGAAAAGTTCATAGGTTCTGGGCTCCTCCAATATTGCACAAACATGAATGCCAGATTCATGGGAAAACGCATGTTCGCCTATGACTGCTTTTGTTACTCCGGGCTTGATGCCTGAATATCTCTCTACTTTCTTGGAAAGATTTGTAAGTTTTCTTGTGTCGTATCTGTCAATGTCATACTGCACCCGAAGGGCTACTAGTACTTCTTCCAATGAAGCATTTCCTGCTCTTTCTCCAATACCATTTACAGTAGTATGGAGTTGTTTTGCACCTGCTTCGGCAGCTGCCAGTGTATTGGCCGTGGCCATGCCCATATCGTCATGACAATGTATGCATATGGGAGTTTTCACAACCTTTTTTATTTCCTTCACAAGGTAATAGGTACTACTTGGATTGAGAATACCAATTGTATCTGCAATACTTACATAGTTCACTTTATACTCCTGTGCGGCAAGGAAAGCGCGCTTAAGGGTTTCTATGTCTGTTCTGCTCCCATCCTCGGCAGCAAATCTTACTCCCAATCCGTGATCCTTTGCATATTGCACAGCTTCCATGGCAAGACTGAACATTTCTTCATAGCTTTTGTGGTATTTGTACTTGAGATGAAGTTCTGACATCGCAATGAAAATGCTCACAAAATCCACATCGCATTCGATGGCAATCTCGACATCGCTCACTCTGGAACGCGCCAAGCAACATGTTTTAGCATTGAGTCCCATATTGGCGATATCTTTCACGATCTCTTTTTCTGCTTGTGAGACCACAGGGAAGCCCGATTCTATTATCTCGACCCCGATAGCATCCAGCTCGGTTGCAATGTCCATTTTTTCCTCCCTTGTAAAAACTACTCCGGGAGTCTGTTCTCCATCACGCAATGTCACATCGCATATTTCTATATCCAGAGGTTTTAGTTCGAGGAACCGCATCAATTCATTTCGTGAATAATCTGTTGTTATTGCCATATATCTATCACATTTGAAATGGTCTTAAGTTTGTATAGCTGCAAATGTGCAAGGATATTAAATATAATTTTCGTAATCAAGCGATAACATTATAATCAGAAGGACCGGTATGGTGTTACCACTTAAAACAAAAGTCTCAGGAAAGTTTGTTCTTCACTTTCTCGTAGAAGCCATCTATTGGCATTTTAACAAAACGTGCCGGATTCCTGGCCTTTGTGAGTGTTATCACATCATGTTCGTGAATATGGTATGTGTGCTGTCCATCCACTACAACAGCCGCCTCTTTTTCAGGAAGTGTCATTGTAAGCCCGATCTTGCTGTTTCCAGGTACAACCCAGGGTCTTGCTGAGAGTTTAAATGGGGCAAGAGGAACTATCAGTGTTGCATCCACTCTTGGATCGATAATCGGTCCTCCGGCACTCATAGCATAGGCCGTTGAACCTGTAGGTGTTGCTATTACCACTCCATCGGCCCGAAGTTCATCTATCTGTGATTCATCCACGCATATACTGAAAGACAATATCTTTGCAGCCCTGGAAGTAATAAGCACTAACTCGTTTGTGGCACATGGCAGATATTCTTCATTGAGTTGCACAGCAAGTCTGGAACGTTCTGTATATGTGAAACCTTTTAGCACATTCTCGATGGTCTCGATGGCATCCTCAGGTTTCACATCCACCAAAAAACCCAGCGTACCCATATTGATACCGAGTAAAGGCAGAGGATCATCCATTTTAGAGATAGTTCGAAGTACCGTTCCATCTCCACCTATTGAAATGATCAGCTCCACACCTGCCTGTCGCATAGAGTCTATTGCCATACAGGAATGCTGATCCCCCAGATGTTCAGCAGTTCTTGGAGCAAGGAATATATCAACTTCGTCCCTGAAACGGGCAATTATTTTCTCTACCATCTCAAGGGCTTCATGCTTGTCATATCTTGATACGATCCCTATCTTTTTTATCATCTCATCATCTCCCTGTAAGGTCAAGGATATGCTGGTGTGATCTACCGTTCGTAGCCACCATATATACGCGGTTTACTACATCATCTCTGAGTACCAGCTTACAGCCTTTCTCGTCACTTACCAAGCCACCCGCTTCTTCCAGGATCAGTTTACCTGCCGCAACGTCCGTGAGGCGCAAAGAGCCACGAATATCTACGAACGCATCCAGCTTCCCGCAAGCAACGTAACACAGCTCCAGAGACACACAGCCAAGGATGCGGATTCGGCGTACGGCCTGACAAAGATTGGTCGTCTTGTTCACATGAGGATGATAACCATACACACTGACACAGAAGTCCATCAGGTCTGATTTCACTGATGTATTTATCCGTTGTCCGTTAAGGTATGCCCCTTTGCCACGTTCTGCGCAATACACGTCACCTGTGGCAAAGTCTTTCACATAGCCAAAATTTATCCCGGAAAGACAGGGATTGGCAATTGCTACTGAAACACTATAGAACGGAATCCCCATGGCAGCGTTGTGGGTACCGTCAAGAGGGTCCATTACCACAGTTATTTCAGGGTCACAGCCTATTATGCGTTCTCCGAACTCTTCACTAATAACACGCATGGAGCGGCCATCTTTTTCCAGCTCCCGGAATATTGCACTTTCAGATATATCGTCGATCAGTTTCGTGGGAGTACCGTCGGCACCAATGTATAAAGTAGTATATGCCTCGCATGTCCCCACAAGATCCTTTACGGCTTCGTATGAGGCTGCGGAAACCCTTTCGCATAGTTCCAGCAGCCCGGTATCGATCTGCATAAAAAATGGGTTTAGATACCCATTGCTTTGTTCGTCTTCTCTATGGATCTGGCACCATTACTTTCCAGTTCCATCATTGCCCGGATGGCATCCACATTTTCGGGGATGACATCTGATTCCTGATGGATGGCCTGGAAGAAGTATAATTCTCCTTCGGTCACTGTTATGGATTTATCCCATATACAGTTCTCCCACATATCTCCGCGTGGACGGCCCAAGTCTTTTCCAAGCTCCATTATTTCGGCAGTGGAGGTTATTCCCTGACCGATGAACCTTATGCGGGATTGGGCAGCGAAAAGGTCGACAACATCGTCTGTGGTGCACTGCTTGTTCATTTCGATGTTGAGACTATGCAAGTGCATAAGAGTAGTGGATACTATAACGGCCGTAGAAGTGATGTTTATGTGGGGAATTACAGATTTCACATCAGGCCCATGGTGTGATGGAAGCTTGATAGGACTTGGAACGATAGCATTTATCGGTCCCTTCTTGACATCGTTGGGATCGGCAGCCCTACGCATTAGTGTCACACGTACTTTCTTTATTCCAAATTCCTGGTCAAGTGGGTATATGACCCTGCAAAGTCCTGTGGTATTGCAGGAAACGACCCTTGCAAAGTCTAGTCCCAGAGCTTCTTCGTAATTGGCAACTGCATTGAAAGAGAAGCCTGCAAGTTCATGCTCTTCGCCTCCCTGCCAGATGGCTTTGACACCGGCTTTCTCATACATTGCCTTGTTCTCCTCGCCCAATCCCCCGGGGGTACAATCAACTACTATATCTGCAGCCTGTATCATATCCTCTATGGAACCGGAAGCCTTTATTCCACCTTTTTCCATATCCTTTATCTTATCAGCGGGTGCATAGACGGAGTAACCTTTATCCAGGGCAGTAAATGCCTCAAAATTGGGTTTAGTTTTAGAGATGCCTACTATTTCCATATCCTTCTGCATTTGTACAGCATCTGCAACACGTTTACCTATCGTTCCAAAACCATTGATCGCTACTTTTACTTTTGACATTGGTCATTCCTCTTCTCTCTTTTATTGTAAGTACATGATGTTTCCCAAAGGCTGCTCATCCAAATTTGGATAGATAGAGCATTTGATAATTATATGTATTAACATAATAATAGTTATTTACTGAGTATAACAATTTCCCCTTTTGAGAAATCTATTAATTTAATAGAGCCCTTTAACGTTGTCCTGTCGCCGAGTATACCTATAAGTTCTATGGAATCTCCGTCTACCATTACCTTTGTAACCGATTCCATTACAAGCTGTCTGGTACTATCCTTTAAAAATACTACATCCAATTCACACATGACGGTCACCTGATACTTATTCAAACAATCTTGCCACAGAATGGCCCACATCCACTCCTATGTCTCTGGCCACAGGTTTGCATTTGGCCTTGAGCAGATATGCGATAGGCCCCATTTCATGCTCTGTGAGCGTTTCATAGTTTGCCATGCCTTTGCTGATTATAAGCGATGCGGAACTAAAAGCATCGAGAAGCTCCTGCGGAGCTTGCTCCATATCTACTCCTATTGAGCCGGAACCTGTGGTAAGGACCCTATCGACTTTTTCATCGATCCCCAGCTCTTTTACATCTTTCATTGTAACGTCGGTCAGTATGGGCTTTCCTCTCACCACAAGAGTTACATTGCCTCCCAGTTTTTTGATCATGTCGAAAACCAGGGTATCAAGCAGGATCTCACCGCAATTGTCTGCTACATACACAACGTTATCCAGCCTCTTAATCATTCTGGGCGTATCATCTATATCAAGTCCCCTGATAAAATGCTGCCTGAAGGTATCGTCGAACACACTTATCGGCACTTCAAGTCCCATTACTCCAAAATCGAAGAAGTTACCGATCACAGCTGCAAGCACAGCCCGCCTGAAAAGTTCAGCATCTGAAGGATTACCTTCCCAAATCATAGCTTTTGCAATGGGAAAGACTTTTTCAGCGGTCCTGTTGCATACTTCTTTCATATCCCTGTAAGGATCATCGTCATCAAGCAGCTCATAGGCTCTCCTATGCATTGAAGTAGATACTAATGATGCCGGAACGCCTGGAGCATATGTATGATTAAGCACCCGGATGCATTCCTGCATGATCTTATCTATGAGCATTTCATCATTAGTAGATAGTTTTGATTCATAATGGACCCTTGAAAGCAGGCAGTATGAACATTGTGGATCGACTTTCATGATTATTTTCCTGCATAAAGCTTTCCTATAATCGGATACATCCAAAATAAGCCTGTTGTCTGGGGTCAGCACTATATGACTAAAAAGTTCTTTATATTAAAAAGCAACTGAGAATAATGTTTATTTTAATATTGACCAGAACCTGATCGTAATGAAACTTAAAATCGAACATGGAAGATATATCATACTGGGCAGTATCGATGGGATACTGGCAGTATTGGGTGTAGTTATAGGGACATCTCATGTGGCTAATGATCCTTCTATAATCATCAATGCTGCTTTCGGAGGGGCTGTGGCACTTGCTCTTACCAATGGTGTTGGGTCATACCTTGCAGAAAGTGCCGTAGAGTACGGAAAACTTGCGGAGCTTGAAAAACCTCTACTCCGCAGCCTGGCCTGTACGACTATCGAAAAGCAGACCAAGCAGAAGATATGGAGTGATTCCATTTTTCACGGAGGTGCCAGTTTTCTGGGTTCCATGGTTCCTATCCTGCCGTTTTTGCTATTAGAAGAACACATGCTAACTATCTCTACTATCCTTAGTATTGCCGTGCTTTCTATTCTTGGGATGTACTCCGGGAAACTTGCGAAGCAAAGTCTGATCAAACATTCTGCCCGTATGGTGGGTCTTGGCATAATCATTGTTATTGCCGTAACATCTCTTGGGCTTGAACATTAACCGTAGATTAACCTGCTCTTCAACTTTAAGTTGCAGAGCACCCTTCATTTTAAATCTAATGTGACTATATCATATTCACACATGATCCTTATTACGATACTACTTTTCATACTTAGTTTGTTGATGATAACCAAGGGAGCTGACTGGTTTGTGGAGTCAGCAGTCTCCATCTCTGAAAAAAGCGGTATACCTAAAGTGATAGTTGGCGCTACTATTGTAAGCTTTGCTACTACTTCACCCGAGTTTGCAGTTTCTGCCACTGCAGCACTTATAGGTCATACTGACATGACTGTTGGAAATGCGGTTGGCTCGGTGAGCTGTAACATTGGTCTTATCCTGGGATCGGTCCTCGCAATGAAGGCTGCTTCAGTAGATGTTGAAAGTTTTATAAGGAAAGGCTTTTTCATGGCACTTGCAGGCATAACCCTTATCGCGGTCAGCCTGGACCAAAGCATTTCAAAGATAGATGGTATCCTGTTGCTGATCATTTTTATTGGATTCCTTTACTACAACTACAAGTTGCAGCGTGCAATCTTTGATGGTCCTGAAAAAGTGGAAAGAGTACCTTTGAAAGAAATGCACAAGGACATTGCATTTTTCCTTGCAGGAGCGGTCCTGGTTGTGATCGGAAGCAGGATAATGGTGAATTCAGGTATTGAGCTTGCCCACATGGTGGGTATTCCTGAAATGATCATCAGCCTTACTTTGGTGGCTTTTGGTACATCTTTGCCGGAATTCATAACCGCTATTTCGTCTACCATGAAAGGGCATCAGGATCTGTCCATTGGAAATATAATCGGAGCTAACACCATGGACATCACTTTGATCCTGGGTGTATGTTCTCAGATAAGTAGTCTGGAAATCCTGAAGCAGTCGATAAGTTATGATTTTCCGGCCATGTTGATGTTCATCTTCGTATTGCTCATATTCGGAGTGACTAAAAAGCGCCTTGAGCGCTGGGAGGGTGCTTCCATGGTATTACTGTATAGTTTGTACGTTGCCGGATTGATGATATGGTATGCATGAAGGTGGATGTCTCTATAAACTATATCGATAGGCTTAAATCGTATAAGTTGTGACACCTCTTGGGATCAATATGAATATAAAATGGCTGATTGTTGCAATATTGTTGATAGCGGTGGTCGTTTCAGGATGTGGCGATAAGGATACCACCACTTACGAGACCGAAGATGGACAAACAGTTGAAGTGAGCACAGAACAAGAGAATGAAGATGATTGGTGTTCTGTAGGAACTTCATGGAAAACAGCTAATCCAACAACAGGGGAACAAGTTTCCTGGGAAGTTACTGGATCAGAAGTAATTGATGGGGTGAGGATGTGCAAAGCAGAGTACAATACCAACAGTCCCACTGATGAAGTGACCAAAATGGAGTGGATGTGGTCAGAGAATAGTGAATGGGTAGTCTGGACCTATTATAATGCTACTGGCGATGTAATATATAGTATGGAGACAAAAGACGGAAAGACTACCATAGTTGATGCAACTGGTCAGACCACTGAATTCGAATCCACCCAGTGATATCTTTTTTGTTTCTTTTTTTGCCGGATACGATCACATATAAATAGCATAATTACTATGAGTAATAATTATGCACCTCCCCACACCAGGCAGTATCCGGCAGAAAAGGAACGAGCTTGGACTTACTCAGAGCGAACTGGCAAAAAGGGCGGGTGTAAGCCAGCCACTTATAGCACGTATCGAAGCAGGTGACGTGGACCCACGTCTCTCTACTCTTAAACGTATTTTTGATGCCTTCGATGAGAGTGAAAATGAAAGCCATGTGGTGGCAAGGACCCTTATGAACACCAAGGTCATATCCATAAGTGCTGAAGAGCCGGTGGATGCCGCCGTTAAAATTATGGAAGAGAACGATATATCGCAGATACCGGTAGTTGAGAATGGTGTTCCCATCGGTAGCATTTCAGAAGAGACTATCGTTCGTTCTATGGCAGAGAAAAAAGCTCTGGAAGTCTCAAAGATGAAGATACGAGACCTCATGGGCGATACTTTCCCCGTTGTCTCGCCCGGGACACATGTTAAATTGGTTTCCCATCTTCTTGAAACCACACCCGCCGTGATCGTTCTGGAAAGAGGGCAGATTGCAGGTGTTGTCACAAAGCATGATCTTATGAAATTATTGCGCGGATGAAGATGTTCGCACTCGACTCTATTATATATAAGGTCTACATTAAACAGGTCAAAGTCTCCAACAAATAGAAAAGCAGATCTTACAGCACAATCCTTTTATCCAAGGTTTCAGGCGATATATATGAATTTAGAAGACACTTTGCTTATGATGCCGGGGCCTGTGCCCGTTGCACCTAGAGTACTGAGAGCTATGTCAAAACCTATGATCAATCACAGGAGTGGCGCATTCTCAGACATGTACGACGACTGCAGGCAGATATTAGCCGGTATTTTCAACACCAGGAACGACATTTTTGTTATCAGTGGGTCAGGCACTGCAGCCATGGAAGCTGCTGTGGGATGTACTATAAACCCTGACGACCGTATCATAACTATCGAGAACGGTAAATTCGGTGAACGGTTCAAGAACATTGCAAAGAGATATGGAAAGGTGGACCCCCTTGCATATGAGTGGGGCGATTCCGTAGACCTTGGTCAGCTGGAAGAGAAACTGAAAGAAGGAGCAAAGGCCGTTACATTAGTCCACAATGAAACATCTGCAGGTATCCTTAACCCTGCAAAAGAGATCGGGAAGCTTACTAAGGAATATGGCGCTCTTTTCATCATGGATGGGGTCACATCACTGGGTGGTGACCTTGTCAAGGTCGATGAGTGGAATGTGGATATCGCTCTTGTTGGGTCACAGAAATGCCTGGCTACTCCTCCGGGACTTTCAGTAGTTTCAGTAAGTGAAAAGGCATTTGAGGCTATGAACAGTGTAGAGCGCATGCCCTATTATCTTGATCTGAAAGCTTACAAGAAAAGCACAGAGAAAACCATGAGAGAGACTCCATACACTCCTGCAATACCTCTTTTCTACGCACTGCAGGAAGCCTTGCACATCATAAAAGAAGAAGGTATGGAAGCCAGGATCAAACGTCACTGTACTGAAGCAGCTGCAGTAAGGGCTGCTGTGGAGGCAATGGGAATTGAGATGTTACCCAACCTCAATGAATACAGTCATTATTCAAATACTGTAAGTGCAATGAAAGCACCTGAAGGTGTCACAGGTAATGATATCAAGAAGGATATGCAGGCGAGGGGTATTGTGATCGCAGGCGGGCAGGACAGGCTCAGCGGTAAGATCTTCAGGATAGGCAATATGGGTAATGTCCAACCAAAAGAGATCCTGCTTACAGTTGCCGAACTTGAGATCGTGCTTAAGAAACGTGGTATTGTCTCCAGTGTAGGACCAGGCATAGAGGCTGCGAGCGACGTACTTGATACACTATGAAGTGATCTGCATGGCTACCATAGGCATCGTTGATACTACTTTTGCACGATATGATATGGGAAGTGCGGCTATTGACGAGGTAAAGAAGCACGTCTCAATAAAGATCAGGAGAGTTACCGTGCCGGGTATCAAAGATCTGCCCGTGGCAGCCAAAAGGCTTATCGAGGACAGGAAAGAGCCCTGTGATCTTGTCGTTGCCCTGGGCATGCCGGGGAAAATGGAAAAGGACAAGATGTGTGCGAACCAGGCTTCCATGGGCCTTATACAGGCACAGCTTATGACCAATACTCACATCATTGAGGTGTTTGTACATGAGGATGAGGCAAAGGATGAAAAAGAACTTGCCTTTCTCATGGAGCAGAGGTCCAGGGAACATGCGGTCAATGCAGTTAAGTTGCTGTTCAAACCTGAGGCACTCATAAAGGAAGCGGGGACCGGGCAGAGACAGGGTTTTGAAGATGTCGGGCCTGCACGTATGTAAAAGCAATAAATGCAAAAGCTATAGACAATTATAATCTATTTAAAGGTGAATATTACATGACCATCAATCTTGGATTTGTCATTGCAGAATTCAACAGGGACCTTACCTATCAGATGGAACTGTTGGGCGAGGAACATGCTAAGTTTCTGGGAGCTACGGTTAAGGAAAAAATACTGGTTCCCGGAGTATATGATATGCCACTTGCCATAAAGAAGCTTTGCAAGAGGGAAGATATAGATGCTGTTGTGACCATAGGTTCAGTAATAGAAGGAGCCACTAAGCACGATGAGATCGTGGTCCAGCATGCTGCAAGGAAGATCACCGATCTTTCTCTTGAATATGAGAAACCTGTCACTCTCGGGATAGCTGGACCCGGTATGTCAAGACTGGAAGCCCATGAGCGTGTGGACTATGCTAAACGTGCAGTAGAAGCCGCCGTAAAATTGGTAAGACGTCTCTGAAGACAAAATATATTTAAAGGGATGCCTATGGTTTCCACAAGACTTGCAAGGATGCAGGAATCCGCTACTATCAAAGCTGCCAATAAGGCAAGTGAGATGCTCAAACAAGGGATAGATGTTATTAATTTTAACCTTGGAGAACCCGATTTCGATACACCCAAACACATATGTGATGCTGCTGCCGATGCAATGTACAGGGGGGAAACACATTACACCCCGGCAGCAGGTATTCCGGAACTGAGGGAAGCCATAGCTGAGAAACTTAGAGTTGAGAATGGGCTGGAGACAAAAGCTTCCAATGTGCTTGTTACTCCCGGAGCAAAACAGGCAATATTCTCAATTATGATGTCAGTGCTTGGAGATGGAGAAGAAGCCCTCCTTTTTGATCCAGCCTGGGTCTCATACGAAGCATGTATTCGTTTTGCAGGAGCTGAACCTGTATGGATACCCACTGATCCTGAAAAGGGATTCAGGCCAGCGGATATAGGTGAATATATCACAGATAAAACGAGGATGGTCATTGTCAACAGCCCATGCAATCCTACAGGCGGTGTATATGATAAAAAGACACTCAAATGCATTGCTGATCATGCTATTGACAACGATCTGGTTGTGCTCTCAGATGAGATATATGAAAAGATAATCTACGACAGGGAACATATAAGCATTGGTTCTATGGACGGGATGCAGGATCGCACCATTACCGTGAATGGATTTTCCAAGGCTTATGCCATGACCGGCTGGAGACTTGGGTATGTATCTGCTGCGCCGGATCTTTTTAAAGGTCTCCTGAAGATACAGTCTAATTCCGTAAGTGGCGCCACCACTTTTGTTCAATTTGGAGGGGTCGCTGCTTTAGAGGGAACTCAGGAGCCTGTATATGATATGGTAAAGGAGTTCCATGCGAGAAGAGATCTCCTTGTGGATGGTTTGAATTCCATTGGTATCAAGTGTCATAAGCCAGAGGGTGCCTTTTATGTTTTTGCCGATGTGGGTGAATACGGGAACGGAGATCAGGTAACGGATCAGCTTCTCAATGAAGCACATGTGTCAGTGACCCAAGGCTCGTCTTTCGGAAATAGTGGGAGGAATTTCATACGTCTTTCCTACGCAACATCGCAGCAACGCATCCATGAAGGACTGCAACGCATTGAAGATGTTCTCAGCTGATCTTCAGCTGCATCTTTCCATTATTTTCTTAACAATTCTTGCACTGCTGCACAGGGCACATTGCTCAGATTTCTCTATTCTTACAACACGGACACCAAGCCCTCTTTTGTGCAGTTCGTTTTTAAGTTCGTTTTCATCAAAGTGCTGATCATACCCTAAAGCAATGATGTCAGGCTTTATTTCCAGTATAGGTGCAAATATATCTTCTTCACTTCCAAGGATTGCTTTATCCACCATTTTGAAGGCATTGATCATCTCGACTCTCTGATCTTCAGGTATCACTGGTTTGGGCTTATGTCTTATCATAGAATCCCTTGCAACGATAACATATAGCTCATCTCCCAGTGCCTTACAACCTTTCAGGTATGTCAGATGCCCTGGATGTAACAGATCAAAAGTCCCTGTTGCTAAGACTCTTATCACTCATATCACCTGGAATTGTATGAGGTAGAGGGGTACTACCTTTAATAATGTTATGCAAAATGCAAATGCCTGCTTAACTATATTTTTAATATAAGGTTTCAAAACGTTTCTAAAATATTGTTCTCCCATCAAAAAGATTAAGAAGTAGAAGTTGGATAAAGGCATGAATCTTTATCCTAACTGTCACAGATAGAACGGAGCAAAAGATGGACCCATCTGAGCCTAAAACCGGGAAAGCGGATGCAGCAACTTGCCATGTGGAAAGTGAAAATTCGGGAAGTAGGGCAAGCAGTGAAAACACCTTTTGTATAGGTTCTGATCATTTCTCTGAACTAGATCCACTGATGGACCTTAGTGCTTTAACCGATGAAAAGAACGGTATAATCGAAAAAACAGTCATAGGAGTACTGTATCGGTTGCCAGTGGCTATGATGATCATAGAAAATAATGGAAAGATACGTTATGTTAATCGGAAGTTCATTAATGTCCTGGGATATTCCCTTGATGATATACCAACAACAGAAGAATGGTTTAAAGTGGCATTTCCGCAGATTGGACTCTCTTGCGAAACGATCACGCAATGGCATGATCTGCTAAACAGGATGTTCTCGCCGGCCCGGGACAAAGAAGATATTGAACTCCAGATCCAGTGTAAGAATATGGACTTGAGGCATTTTCATCTAAGTTTTACTGACCTTGGCCATATGGGCGTAATTGCCCTGCAGGACATAAGTGTATCTAAAGATCTTGAGAACCAAGTAAAATACAGGGAAAAACAACAGGCAGCTGTTGCCAGTATAGGAGCACAGGCCATCTGTGCTGATGACATCGATGATCTTATGCAGTTCACGGTGGAAAAAGTTGCATCCACCCTTGGTGTGGAATTCTGTTCTGTCCTTGAAAAACTTCCCCAGGGTGAATTCCTATTGCGCTGGGGTACAGGCTGGGAAGATTGGTGTATTGGAGCTGTCATTATTCCGGATGAATCATATACTCATACAGGATACACTGCACGTGAAAAGGAACCTGTGATCATAAATGACCTATTTACAGAGACTCGTTTTAAAGGTCATTCTCTACTGCATGCACATGATGTTACTTCTGGCATCACTATGATGATAGGGAACGCTGAGAGGCTTTTTGGTATATTGGCTGTATATTCCACAAACACAAGGAATTTCACAGAGGATGATACGTTATTCCTGCAAGAAATCACTAACATCCTCATCGAAACCGTTGAAATGCACATGACAATGAGGCAATTGCAACTGTTCCGCGAACTTATAAACAGGTCAAATGATCTTGTTCTTATAATCGATGGTGTGACAGGTCATGTAAAATATGCCAATGAAAAGGTTTTTTCCTATTTAGGTCCTGAAGGATATAGCCGATTACAGGAAGAGCCTCACCTTAGTACTTTAATACAAAGTGTTGATCATGGTCAAATACTGGAGCGACTAAATGTATCGAATGCTTTTACAAGTGAGGATGTGTTCACAAGTCACGATAATATCATCTATGATCTAGAAATAAACTTCACACGTGTAGATGATAATGAACGAAAGTACATTCTAGCCATAGCGCGTGATATCACCAGAAAGAAAACTGCAGAGCTGGAACTCAAGAGCTATGCACAGCAGCTCCATGATTCAAACAAAATGAAGGATATATTTACTGATATTATAAGCCATGATCTCCTGAATCCTGCCAGTAATATAAAAGGATTTACTGAATTACTGCTGGAAAATGAAACAGATGAACAAAAGCTCTGGATGCTTTCATGTATAGCCAGTAACAATGAAAAACTCATTAACATCATGGAAACTACGTCAATTTTCTCAAGACTTGACTCTATGAGTAGCCTCGAGTTCAATGACATAGACTTACTTCCGTTATGTAAGAGTAGTATAGAGATGTTCCAGCATCAGATATCCCAAAAAGGATTGGATGTAGTTCTGGAGATCGAGGGACCCTATATTGCAAAAGCTCATCCGGTCATACAACATGCTTTTTGTAACCTTATATCAAATGCCATCAAGTACAGTTCAAATGGGGAAAGGATCATTGTTGGTATTGAGGGAACAAACGATATGTGGAAGATTATTGTTACTGATTTTGGAGAGGGTATCGCAGATCCCAAGAAGCCTGTTATCTTTGATCGTTTTAGCAGGGCAACTAGTGGAAATACCGTAGGTAAAGGATTAGGTTTGTCTATTGTAAAGAGGATAATAGAATTACACACCGGGAATGTGGGGGTTGACGATAATCCTTGCGGAAAAGGAAGTGTTTTCTGGTTCACTGTTCACAAGGGTATGGACCAATCAGTTTTTCAATGATCTTTTGCTGATAGGTATTTAGATTCTATTTAAGATAGAGAAAACCTCAAATGAAGTTGAGATATATTAAGGGAATTTAATGCATATTAATGCATAATGTCTCTTAGTATAAATTACCGTATGTAATATATAGTTGTTTTAACTAATTATGTTCCAATTGCAAAGGTAGGTAGCATGGTCAACAAATCTATCAGTGAGATCAATAACAGGATCAAAGATGGAAGCGTCAACGTAGTGACTGCTGAAGAAATGGTTGGGATCGTGGCAGAGCTTGGTGCAGAAGGAGCAGCAAAAGAAGTAGATGTAGTAACAACGGGTACTTTTGGCGCTATGTGTTCTTCAGGTGTTTTTCTGAACTTTGGTCATGCAGAGCCTCCTATCAAGATGCAGAAAGTATGGCTTAATGATGTTGAAGCATATACTGGTGTAGCGGCAGTAGATGCTTATATTGGCGCCACCCAAGTATCAGAGACACTTGGAATGGAATATGGGGGAGCACATGTAATAGAAGATCTTATTCGAGGCAATACTATCGATGTACATGCTATCTCTCCGGGAACCGATTGTTATCCCAGGAAGATCCTCGATACAACACTCGATATCAATGACCTGAACCAGGCCGTAATGCTCAATCCCCGTAATGCATATCAAAAGTACAATGCAGCTACTAACAGTACTTCCCAGAAATTATATACTTATATGGGTTCATTGATGCCAAATTATGGCAATGTAACATATTCAGGTGCAGGTGTATTATCTCCTCTTTCCAATGACCCGGAATACAGGACCATTGGGACAGGCACGCGTATTTTCCTTGGGGGAGCACAGGGGTATATAGTAGGTCAGGGCACTCAGCATTCCTCTAAGAGCGGTTTTGGCACATTGATGGTCCAGGGTGATCTCAAAGAGATGGATACGGAATTCGTGCGTGCTTCTACTTTCACAGGGTATGGCGTATCTCTGTATGTAGGAATGGGAATCCCTATACCTGTGCTTGATGAAAAAGTTGCACTGGCCACTGCAGTATCTGATGCTGACATAATTACCACGGTAATGGATTACGGGACCCCCAGCCGTGACAGGCCGGTGGTCAGGCAGGTAACATATGAAGAACTTAGGTCGGGATCTCTCGATATCAAAGGGCGGGAAGTTGTTACTTCGTCACTTTCAAGTTTCAAGCGTTCCCGCCAGATAGCAGGTATTTTGAAAGATTGGATCTCTCATGGTGAGTTCTTCCTTTCACAACCGGCGGATAAGCTACCTTCAGATACTGTCTCCAAACCAATGAAACAAACACGTGGGACGCCCATGGTAAAGGAGATCATGACTAAGGACGTGGTGACTATCCATAAAAATGCCAGTGTATTTGAAGCAGCCAAAAAGATCATGGATGTTTCTTTTAACCATTTGCCTGTAGTCACTGAGAACAATATCCTTGTGGGTATCGTCACTGCATGGGATATTTCAAAAGCGGTTGCACAGAACACGTTTGACCTGGTGGAAAATATTATGACCAAGAAAGTCATCACTGCCATTGATAACGAACAGGTGACCATTGCAGCCAGAAGGCTTGAGCAACATAGAGTCTCAGCAATGCCTGTGGTGGATGAACAACATCGTGTCATAGGTATTATCACCAGCGATGATGTCAGCATGCTTTTTGCCAGGAGAAACTGAAATGAAGATCCGTATCATCATAAACCGGGACATTGTCACTAAACCGATATTAGCTGAAGCTATACTGGAAACTGGCATTCCTCTGAACATTGCTCAGGCACATTTTGATTCTTCTACAGGTGAGATCATAGCGGATATAATGGATACCGAATACAGGATGATCAAAAATGCCCTGGTTTCCAGAGGAGCTGAAGTGCTTAGGCTCGATACTCCTATTAACTGGGATGAAGATGAATGTGTAGAGTGCGGTGCCTGTATTTCAGTGTGCCCGACAAAGGTATTTTCAATGGACAAGGAATGGAACCTGAAAGTGGACACTACAAAATGCATCCAGTGTGGCACATGTATAGAAATGTGTCCGCATGACGCACTTTCTCTGGATGTGTGAAGTTCCTGGAAAGGGATTATCTTAAGGACAGGAATGAGGGAACATTTTCAGCTTAAGGAAACGATCGTCACCATTGTGGCAGACCAGGAATCTCATATCATTACGGCAAAAGGATCGATCCGTTACAATCGTGCAGTTCTGGAGAGGTTCATTGCCGGTGATCCCTTTTTCAGATCAACCCTGGAACCTTACGATTGCCCGGAAAATGCACCGGAAGTTGTGAAAAGAATGGTAGCTGCCGGTAACACCATGGGCATCGGTCCCATGAGTGCTGTTGCGGGCACTATTGCAGCAATGTCAGTAGAAGCTATGGTGGATGCGGGGGCCACTTTTGCCATTGTTGATAATGGGGGGGATATCGCACTGATCAATGACAGGTCTGTTACCATCGGTGTCTATGCAGGGACTTCTTCTGTAAAGGACCTTGCCTTCAGGATGCCAGTCCATGACCACATCACCGGAGTTTGCACTTCTTCAGGCACTGTGGGTCCATCAATTAGTTTTGGGATGGCCGATGCAGCTATCATTTTCTGTGATGATGTCGCGTTGGCCGATGCTGCCGCTACTGCATTGGGGAATGCCACAGCTATAGGGAAAGGTGCAGTCGAAAAAGCCTTTGACTCCGTGAAACCTGTTTCCGATATAAAAGGAGCAATGGTCATACAGGGGGAGTATATAGGGATGTGGGGTGACATCCCGGAAATGGTCAGAGCTGATGTTAACTATGACTGTATCACTAAAGGCTGATTTTATGCCTGGGTAGTGGCTAAGTATACTTCCTCATATGGTTGTATCACTACAAAACCCTCGCCTGTAAAAGCCATCTGTAAGCTTTCTCCGCTGGATCTTCCAACCAATGTCTTCAGGGATATGTCGGTGCGCAGGTCGGGTTGCAGGTTACCGGACCATGCGACAGTGGCATTGGGATCGGTGAACACAGGTCTTTCTTTTGTAACTTGCAGCGTGAGAGGATCATAATGTGTGGTGATGGCAACCATGCCTTTTCCTTCAAGCAAAACATTGAAAAGACCACCTGAGAGGAAGCCTGCTATCCTTTTCATCATTTTAATGTCCCACTGGACAGTCTCTTCAAAAGCCAGCAGGTCGTTACCATTGACATAAATTGATTGTCCATCTAATTCCAGGATGGTAACCTTTTTTCCGGTGTCAGCAAGGTACAGCTTGCCTTTTCCTTCTGCTTTAGTAAGGCTTAGCCCCTCTCCGGTAACGGCTTTCTTCACCAGCTTGCCAAGCCCGTGTTCCAGAACCCCTTCTCTTGTGAACTTAATATCCCCGTTATAGGCTACCATGGTACCCTTCTTGATCCACACTCTGCCATCCAGATTTACTTCCAGCAGCCTATCACGTTCCAGTTCGAACTTGCCTTCGCCTAGGTCTTTTTGTCCAGTGCTCTCTACAAATTGTTGAATGGAATATCTTCCCATGCTTTATCACTTTCCTTCTGTATTTTGGATTATTGGATTGTTCTTGTACATTATATTTATTCTATCAGGTACACATATTCATATTGAACATTAATTTGATATAGTGACAGCATAATAAAATATTATTGATATTACTATGGAGTGATGAAGAATGGTGAAAGTCATACTTGTAACAGCAGAGTGGTGCCACTTCTGTCCGACTGCGAAGAAAGTATGGAGGGAGCTGAAAGAGAAATTTGATTTTGAATACTCGGAAGTAGATTTTGACTCTCCCGAAGGTGAAAAGCTTGTAGAGAAGTTTTCCATAGCCTCTGTTCCTACAACCATAATCGACGATAAAATTGTTTTTGTGGGAGTGCCGGATAGAGATAAGGCCAGCAAGACCTTGGAAAAACCAGTTTAACATATCAATACCGGGTTATTTACATGTATGATCTGATCATAATAGGGGGAGGACCTGCAGGCCTTACTGCAGGAATATATGCAGTTAGATATGGGCTTGACACCGTGATACTAGAAAAGAATGTATTGCCAGGTCAGATCGCTGCAACGGATCTGGTCGAGAACTATACTGGTTTCACAGCGATCTCGGGTCCTGAACTCATGCAAAGGTTCAAAGAACATGCAGAGATTGCAGGAGTGAAGATTGAATCTGCAGATGTATATTCGGTCAGGTCTGATAGTGGGAAGAAAGTGGTAATGACGGATAGTGGAGACCTTGAAGCGAAAACCGTCATTATCGCCACTGGGGCCAATCCTAAAAAACTGGGTATTCCCGGAGAGAATGAGCTCATGGGCAGGGGTGTATCGTATTGTGCCACCTGTGATGCTCCTTTCTACAAAGGGAAGGTAGTGATGGTTGTCGGCGGTGGTGAATCCGCACTTACGGATGCGCTTATTCTATCTAATATAGTTAAAAAAGTGTATATAGTTCACCGCAGGGATAAATTACGTGCCTCCAGAATATTGCAACAAAGAGTATCTAAGAAAGACAACATTGAGATCATATGGGATACGGTGCCTGAGAAGATAGAAGGAAAGACCGGAGTTGAGAATGTAATACTACGGAACCTGAAGACCGAAAAGGTATATAGTATGCCGGCTGATGGGGTTTTTGTATACATCGGTATTCATCCCAATACAGACTTCATAAACGTAAAAAAGAACAGTTCAGGTTTTATAGTAACAAATGAAAAGTTAGAAACATCTCTGGAAGGTATCTATGCAGCAGGCGATTGCAGAGATACGTCTATCTGGCAGGTAGTCACTGCAGTTGCAGATGGTGCGGTAGCTGCGGTATCTGCACATGAGTATATGATGGACCTTGAATTTGCACGGTAAGCGGAAAAACTGAATAATGTGAAGGAGAAGCAACGATGAAGTGTAAAATTAATAAGGATGGTACCTATTGTCTGCAAATATGCGAGGATTCCACTGCAGATGATCTGCAACCTATAGCAGAGGCCATCCATGCCTTACTGGGTATCCCTATAACGATTCGAAGTCGCAATAACCGGGGTATCCGTATGGAAAGGGGACAAGTCATTGACAGGGATTATACAGGCCCTGTCCTGGAAGAGGTTCTAAGGACAAATAAAATTACTCATACGGTGCCTACTGAAGGACAATATAAAGGAAAGGCAGTTGTAGTGGCGCCAATACGCACTATTGAAGGAAATGCTATTGGCGCTGTGGGTGTCGTGGACCTGGTTGCTGCTCTTGACATACTATCTATGTTCAAGGAATACCCCGGTATCTTTGATGAAGTAGAGGAATCTAAAAAGAAGCTGCAGTGAGCTGCAGATGTTCAGATCTTTTTTAGCTGCTGATACTTGATATATTTTAAGATAACTACGGCTACTATTGAAATTGAAATTGATGTTAGTATGACAAGTATAAGATTACCGGCATCTGCGAACTTCATCATCTCGTAAAAGAGAAAGGAACATATGGCAAATCCAGCGATCAAGACTGCAATGACCTGAGAGGTAAAAAGTGGTTCCTGTGGTTCTTCCATGTACTTTGGACAAACCTTTATCCCTTTTAAGCTTTCTGTTCCAACTATATGGTCAGGTCATCTCCAGCACATCGACCCCCAACTCACGGAGTATTGTGTTCAATCTGAACAGAGGCAATCCTACAACATTGAAATAATCGCCTTCTATTCTTTCTACGATGATCGCTCCTTTTCCCTGTATGGCAAAAGCCCCTGCTTTGTCCAGGGGCTCTGAAGTCTCAATGTAGCCTTCTATTTCAGCATCCTGCATTATTTTTATCCTGACACCCGTAGTTTCTGACGTGCTTTTCTGAAGGTTTGCATCTATATCTATTACAGTTAAGCCGGTGACGACATGTATTTTTTTACCGCTGATCTTCCTTAGCATTTCCCGGGCTTTATCTTTTGTATGAGGTTTCCCAATGATCTCTCCATCGCAAAGTACTACAGTATCAGCAGCAATGACTATCCCGAAACTCACCAGAGAGGCTACTTCTCTTGCTTTTTCCCTGGAGTTATGGATGATGAGATCAAGAACCGGCATTTCAGGTTGTGGTTTTTCATGATAGGAACCAGGCACGATCTTAAAATTATCTCCTATCAATTGCCTGAGCAATTCTTTTCTGCGGGGAGATGCGGAAGCAAGTACAATTTCTCTCATGGAATAAGATTCCAATTACAGTTTAAATCGATAGTGGTTTAGAATAGTGGCAGATCTGTAGATAGCTGACAAAAAGCACTATCTCACATTTTAAAACACTGTCTCTCCTACACTTTTTTGTAGGAAGCTATATATTGGTGAAGATTAAGAACATATATATTTGAAGTGAAGGAACCACATATACAGGGGGGTTTAAACTATAGATGGTTCTGCCTGAATAAGGCATACGGTTGTAATATAAATATTAGTTTATACTTTAATCAGCATTCAATTCAAAGTGCTCTCTAATGAATGGAGTGGGTGGTAGATATGAAGATCAAATCTAACAAGTATATATATTGTTTAATCCTTTCGTTCCTTATGTTGATGACTGCAGGAATTTGTTCTGCAGCGCTGCTTGAAGGCAGTTATGATACAAATGGTTTTTCACTGGACGTTGCTGTTTCAGGTAATTATGCATATATAGCCGATTATAACAACAGTCTTGTGATCGCGGATATCAGTAATCCTTCTTCACCCGAATTTGCTGGAAGCTATTATACCGGGGGTTATTCGTTTGGTGTTGCCGTTTCAGGAAATTATGCATACGTGGCTGATTCTGACGTAGATGATAATAGTTACAGTGGTCTTGTGATCGTAAACGTAACTGATCCGTCCTCACCAACCTTGGAGGGCAGCTATGAGACCGCCGCCAATGTATCAGACGTTTCTGTGTCAGGCAATTATGCATACTTGGCCAGCGATGATAACGGACTGCTGATTATCGATGTAACCGATCCATCTTCACCTGCTCTTGCGGGCAGTTATGCAACCCTAGCAGCAAATTATGTTGCTGTCTCAGGTAATTATGCATACGTGACCGATGGCTTTAGTGGTCTTGTGATCCTGGATGTAAGTGATCCGGCCGTACCAACCCTTGCAGGAACTTATAATATAAGTTCTGCATTCGGTATCGCTGTGTTAGGCAATTATGCATACGTGACCGATGATAACACTGATCTTTTGATCGTGGATGTAAGTGATCCTGCAGTACCAACTCTTGTGGGCAGTTACAGCACAGAAGGTGATGCTGTGGGAGTTGCCGTTTCAGGTAATCACACATACGTAACTGACGGTAACAATGGTCTTGCGATAGTGGATGTTAGCTATCCGACCGTACCAAGCCTCGCAGGAAGCTATGATACTGAAGGTTATTCATTTGGTATTGCGATCTCTGACAATTATGTCTATGTGGCCGACGGTTACAGTGGTCTTGTGATCCTGGATTTCACTGAACCAAGTCTGGCAGGCAGTTATGATACAAATGGCTTTTCACTGGACGTTGCTATTTCAGGAAATTATGCCTACGTAGCCGATTATAACAACAGCCTTGTGGTCCTGAATATCAGTAACTCCTCTTCGCCTGAACTTCTCGGAAGCTATGATACCGGAGGTTATTCGTTTGGAGTTGCCGTTGCAGGTAATTATGCATACGTGGCTGATTCTGACGTAGATAATAATAGTTATAGTGGTCTTTTGATATTGAATGTCACTGACCCGTCAGCACCAACCCCTGCAGGCAGTTATGATACTGCTTCCAATGTATCAGATGTCGCTGTATCGGGTAATTATGCATATCTGGCCAGTGATGATAGCGGACTGCTTATTATCGACATCACTGATCCGTCTTCACCAGCCCTTACAGGCAGTTATCCAACTTCTTCGGCAAATAGCGTTGCCGTTGCAGATGATCATGCTTATGTAACGGATGCCTACGACGGTCTTATAATATTGAATATCAGTGATCCGAGTGCACCAAGCCTTGCAGGCAGTTATAACATAAGCTCTGCATTCGGTGTTGCAGTTTCAGGCGATTATTCCTACATAGCTGCAGGTGAAGATGGTTTTGTCATCTTGAATATCACCTACCCCTCCTCACCAACTCTTGCAGGTAGTTATGATACAGATGGCAATGCTATGAATGTTGCCGTCTCAGGCAATTATTCCTACGTGACCGATGGCTACAGTGGCCTTGTGATCTTGAACGCTACCTATCCGGCTGCACCAGGCCTTACAGGCACTTATGATACCGGGGGATATGCTTTTGGTGTTGCGATCTTAGACAATTATGTCTATGTGGCCGATGGTTACAGTGGCCTCGTTATCTTGAGCATGCCTTATCAAAATGTTGTTCATGACTCTGTGGGAGTGTACGACTATGCAGGCACATGGGCTCTATGGAATACCACAACTAATGCTGCTGATCTGCTGAACTTTGGTTCTGCGGACACACTGCCTGTTGTTGGTGATTGGGACGGTGACGGAGTTACTGAGATCGGTGTATACAACACTACAGATAATTATTTCCTGATTCGCACAGATTCCGGCTTTGATATGACTGACATGGGCTGGTTTGGTGCAACGCCTGTTGTGGGCGATTGGAATGGTGATGGTGCAGAAGAGGTCGGTGTGTATGACAATGCAGGAAATTGGTCTTTGTGGAATACCACAACGAACGTTGCAGATATGTTGACATTCGGCTCTGCTGGCACACTGCCTGTTGTCGGTGACTGGGACGGGGATGGAATTACTGAGGTGGGTGTCTACAACGCCACAGGTAATAATTTCCTGATCCTGACCGATTTGGGCTTTGACATGATTGACATGGGTTGGCCTGGTGCAACACCTGTTGTGGGTGATTGGAATGGTGATGGTGCAGAAGAGGTAGGTGTGTATAACAATACTGGTACCTGGGCTCTGTGGAATACCACGACGAACGTTGCAGATATGTTGACATTCGGCTCTGCTGGCACACTGCCTGTCGTCGGTGACTGGGAAGGGGACGGAACCACTGATGTTGGTGTCTACAACACCACAGGTAATAATTTCCTGATCCTGGTCGATTCCGGCTTTGAGATCATCAATTTGGGCTGGGAAGGCGTTATTCCGGTTATAGGGAACTGGAATGTTGAGATAAGGGATGCTGAATATTGGTTCAATAAAGGTTATGACCTATTGTCAGAAGCCAGATATGAAGAAGCGATCCAAGCCTTTGACAAATGTATAGAACTTGACCCTCGGTATGTATATGCCTGGGAGAATAAAGGATGGGCCCTTAATCAACTAGGAAGACATGAAGAAGCACTGCAAGCACTTGATACTTCTATTGTACTTGATCCATTGTATGCATGGTCTTGGAATGAAAAAGGTTATACGCTCAATGAACTTGGTAGATATGAGGAAGCATTGCAAGCCTTTGACACTGCTATAGACCTTGATCCATTGTATGCATGGTCATGGTGTGAGAAAGCTTATACGCTTAATAGACTCGAGAGGCATGAAGAAGCACTGCAAGCACTTGATACTGCTATAGGGCTTGACCCATTATATACATGGTCATGGAATGAAAAGGGTTATACTCTTAACGAACTTGGCAGATATGAGGAAGCTATCCAAGCATTTGATGAGTGCATAGAACTTGATCCGCAATATGCCATGGCCTGGTATAACAAAGGTTGGGCTCTTGATCAACTTGGCAGAAACGATGAAGCTCAAGAATGTTATGATAAGGCTGCAGAATTGGGATTTATAC